>JAUIAC010000623.1 GCA_030425545.1 bacterium
CCGGGCGCGCTTCCCCGACGGGCGCGTGACCACCTTGGCCGGACACGGCAAGGGCGTCGCAGACGGCGTGGGCAAGGGCGCCAACTTTGGCGAGCCTTTTGGCCTGCTGCTCCGCGGGAGCAAGCTCCTGGTGGTGGACCTGGGCGCGCACGAGCTCCGGACCTTGGACCTGGCGCAGAAGGGGTGCGACGACAAGAACGCCTGCACGGTGGACCGCTGCGCCCCCCTGAGCGGCTGCGTGTCGACGCCCATGGTCGACGGCTCCGCCTGCGACGACGGCGCGCCCTGCACCTTGGCGGACACCTGCGCGAAGGGCGTCTGCAAGGCCGGAAAAGCGGCCCCCAAGTGCGCCTGCACCCAGGCGGGCGCGTGCGACGACAAGAGCCCGTGCACCGCCGACACCTGTGACCCGGCGACCGGCTGCGTGAACACCCCGATCTTGGAGGGCCGCCCGTGTGACGACGGCAGCCTGTGCACCACCGGGGAGGTCTGCACGGACGGCAAGTGCGCGACCCACACGGCCAACTGGAGCACCTGGGGCTGGGCCGGCGGCAACAACGGCACGCAGGGAGACGGGTGGCGCCGCGCGACCGCGGGGAGCCAGGCCACCGCGGGCATCGGCTACGTCTGCGGCACCGACGTGGACGCCGCGGGGACGCTGTGGATCGCGGACTGCTCCCGCCACAGCGTGCGGACCATGAGCGCTTCGGGCGACATCACCACCGTCGCCGGACCCAACGTGGCCAACTACAGCGGCTACGTCGACGGACACCCGGACGTGGCGCGCTTCAACTCGCCGCAGGACGTGGCCATCGGCATCGACGGCGTGGCCCGCGTGGCGGACTACAACAACCACCGCGTCCGTGCGGTGGCGGCCGACGGGACGGTGAGCACGCTAGCGGGGCAGGGCGGCGCGGGGTTCGCCGACGGCAAGGGCGCCGCAGCCAAGTTCTACAACCCGAGCGGGGTCGCGGTGGACCCGGTGGGCAACGTCTACGTGGCCGACCGCAGCAACCGACGCATCCGCCGCATCGCCCCGGACGGGCAGGTCAGCACCCTGGCCGGCGACGGCAAGAACGGCGACCTGGACGGGGTCGGCGCGAGCGCGCGCTTCTCGGATCCCTTCGACGTCGAGGTGGGGCCCAAGGGGCAGCTCTATGTGGCCGACACCAAGGGCGCCGTGCGGCGGGTAAGCCCGGGGGGCCTGGTGCTGACCCTGCACCGTCAGCCCTTGTCAGGGACGGCGCAGGGGCTGGGCCTCTTCGGCGGCGTCTTTGGCCACCCGTCGCGGCTCACGGTCGCGCCCGACGGGACGATCTACGTCGCCGACGAGAGCCGCCGCCGCGTCGTGCGCCTGTCCAAGGGAGGGCTCTTCACCATCCTCGCGGGCAACGGCCAGAACATCCACAGCAACGGCATCGGCGCCAAGGCGTCGATCTACGCGCCCCGCTCGGTGAGCGTGATGCCGGGCGGCCACCTCTTCGTCGGCAGCCTCGCTGGCGGCGAGGTGACCCGGGTGGAGCACGCGCCCTGTGACGACCACAACCGGTGCACGGTCGACTCGTGCGACCCCAAGAAGGGCTGCGTGCACAAGCCCGCGGTCGCCAGCGCGGTGTGCGACGACCGCGGCCCCTGCGTGACGCCGACGTGCGACCCCAAGGTCGGGCGCTGCACGTGGGCCACCAAGCCCAACGGATCCCTGTGTGGTTCGACCTGCGCCGATCTGTGTACGGAGGGGGTGTGCGAGCGGGCCGGGCTGTCGAGCACGTGGCTCGGCACGGGCGCCTCAGGGCTGACCACAGGGCCGCGGGCCACGGCCAAGGTCACCAACCCCTACGGCATGACCCACGACGGCAAGGGCACCGTGTACGTCACCGACGCGGCCAAGCACGCGTTGGTCAAGATCGATCCGAACGACACCGTGTCCGTGCTCGCCGGCGCCCCCGGCAAGGCGGGCTACCAGGAGGGCAAGGCGGGCAGCGCGCGCTTCTCGCAGCCCCGCGGCGTGGCCGTGACCCCCGCGGGCGGCATCTTGGTCGCCGACTACAACAACCACCGCGTGCGCACCGTGTCGCTGGACGGCACGGTCGGCACGCTCGCCGGCAGCGCCAAAGGCTACAAGGACTCGTCAGCGACCCTGGCGCGCTTCAACGGCCCGACCGCGCTCTCGGTCCGGGCCGACGGCTTCGTCGCTGTGGCCGACCTGTCGAACCACCGCATCCGTGGCGTCGACACCAAGGGCAACGTGACCACGCTCGCCGGCAGCAGCTACGGCTTTATCGACAGCGTCGGAGCCAAGGCGCAGTTTCGCTATCCCAACGGGGTGGCCTGGGGCAAGAAGGGGCAGCTCTACATCCTCGACAGCGGCAACTACCGGGTGCGCGTGCTGCAGAACGGCGTCGTCACCTCGGTCGCGGGGTGGAGCGCCGCGAGCCGCCTGGGCAAGGGCGCCCAGGTCGCCGGGCTCACCGGGGCGACGTCCCTGGCCCTGCTCAAGAGCGGCGACCTGCTGGTGACGTCGAACAAGACCTCACGCGTGCGCCGTGTCCAGACCAACGGCACCGTGCGCAGCTTTGTCGGGTCGTCCCACGGCGCGGTGGAGGGCCTGGGGCCGGCTGCGCAGCTGAATCTCCCCATCTCGCTGCTCGAGCTGCCCAACGGCGACGTCCTGGTGGGCCAGCTCTACTACCGGATCTCCCGCGTGCGTTCCGACGTGACCAGCTGCACGGCCCTGCGCGGTGTGTCCAAGTTCCAGCCGGCCAGCTCGTGCCAGGAGATCCAGAAGACCAAGGGCTTCGACGACATCGAGACCGTGTGGATCGACGTCGACGGGTCGGGTCCGCTGCCCCCGATGGCGACCCGCTGCGACCTCTCACAGGCTGGCGGCGGCTGGACCAAGGTCACAGAAGAGACCCCCGACGCCGTGGTCAACGCGCTGCTCGGTGGCAAGGGTCAGGTGATGTACAAGTGCAGCGACACCAGCACGTCCTACGTGGTCAGCCCGGTCACCACCAGCGCGTGGAAGTGGAGCGCCAAGGCGGTGGCGCCCGGCGACTGGCAGGTGTCGG
>JAUIAC010000624.1 GCA_030425545.1 bacterium
GTCGTCGGCACGTGCAAGGGCGCCCAGGTCAACGGCTGCGGCGGCTGACGCGGCGCGGGTCAGCTGCGCCGCCGCCGCCTCGAGGAGCGCCGCGAGCCGTGGCGGCGGCCGCACCGCAGACCGCCCGTCGACGCACGGCTCAGGGCAGGCAGAGCACCTTGTAGTGGACGCTGACCTTGTCGCCCTTGGCCGGCACGCAGGTGCCGCCCAGCGACTTCGACACGAGGACCACGCGGTTGCTCTTGCCCTCGTAGAACCAGCCTGTCGGACCAGCGGTGCAGGGCTTGCCACCGACCGACACGGACAGGGTCGCGGGTTGCGGCGTCATCGACAGGGCGTAGTGGTGCTTGTGCGTGAAGGCCAGCTCGCCGATGCCCTTGAGCGCGGCTGCGAAGGACGCGTCGCAGACGGAGGCGACCTTGCCGCCGGTGTCCTTCGCCACGGCGATGTAGCGGCTCCCTGGCTTGGGTCCACACGCGCCGCCACTTGGGACGAGGGCGTGGACGTGCAGCAGGTCTTTGTTGGCCGCCCCTTTGATGCTGAACAGGGCGTTCACGTAGTAGGCGACGTCGGCTGGGGACGCGTCGTCGTCGTCGGACACGAAGACGATCTCCAGGCTGGCGTCCTTGCGCAGGAAGCCGCGGTTGTGCCCGCCGCAGGCCTTCTTGCCATCCGGGCCGGCGACGCACGCACCGTCGGTGCAGTCGGTGTCCTGCAGGCAGGCCTTCTGGCTGTCGAAGGTGTGCGGGAGCGAGAGCGCGGCCTTGGCCGCCGCCAGGCCCTGCTCGACGGTCGAGCCGCTGGCGCCGACGACCGCCAGGGACTGGAGCGTGCCGGTCGCATCTACCGTCTTCTGCGTGACGACGCGGGTCTGCCCCAAGGTCCGGAGCCGCCCCTTGTCCGTCGCGCTCGTCATGTCGGTGGTGACCACACCGACGTGGTAGTCGACCTGCCACTGCGACGCGAGCTGCATCAGCTGCGGCAGGCTGGCGGCGAGCTTGGCCTGGGCGGCGGCCATGCCCGGCGAGTTGTCGACGACCAGGAGCACGTCGACCTGCTTGCCGGGCCCCCCTGTGAACTCGTCGGTCCGCTCGTTGTCGAACGTGCCCTGTCCGACCAGCGCCGTGACGAAGGTCTGCCCAGCGCACAGCGCGTCTTTCGGCCCGGCGCAGTCGGCGGTGACCTTGCACGGACCGGAGGCCGTTGGCGTGCCCTGGGCGTCAACGCACTTGCCGTTGGTCCCGGTGGTGACGACCCCGTGGCAGGTGTCTTTGCCCAGGTTCTGCGGCGCATAGCGCAGACCGAGCGAGACGGACGACGTGGGCGTGACCTCGAGGCCTTTCGACGGCACCGCCGGCCAGCCGACCTTGGCGACCTCACCACCACAGCCCAAGAGCTCGAGCCGGGTGACGAAGAGCGGCACGAGCCCGGTGTTGGAGACCTTGACCTGCTCGGCCTCGCTCTTGCACCCGACCCGCACCTCCCCAAAGTCGACGATGTTCGGCTCGACGAGGGTCGAGGTCTGGCCGACGCTCGCCTTCAGGTTCGGAGAGAGCTTCGCCGCGCCCTGGGTCGGGTCCTTCGGCAACCACGTGGTCAGCCCGTTGGCCTGGTCCTTGAAGCGGAGCCCGAGAAAGCCGAAGTGCAGTGCCAGCACCTTGGGATCTGCGACGAGACCGTCGCCTGACGGGGCGTTGAAGAGGACGTGGACCTGACTGGAGGCGCCCGGGCCGAGGTTGAAGAGCGCGGCGCCCGGCGCGAAGTTCACGAAAGGCCCCGTCCCGATGGGCGTGCAGGTCGGCGCTCCCCAGGTCGCTCCCGCAGCGGGGCAGTTGAGCAACTTCTGGTCGACAAGGACGCACATGCCGGTGCCGACGTTCTTCACCGTGAGCGCGAGGGTCTTGGTGTCCCCGTAGGCCAGGACGCCGAAGTCCAACACGTCTGGGCTGAGCTTGACGTGGCACTTCGGGCCCTCGGCGCGGATCGCGGTCAAGACGAGGGTGCGGTTTGGCATGTCGGGGTCGTCGCTCTTGATGCGCAGCTTGCCTTTGGCCAGCTTCCCAACGGTGCCCTTGGGGGTGAAGCGCACGTGGAAGCTCTGGTACTCAGCGGCGTTCATCCCGTGCGCCTTCGGGAGGTTGCTGACAGGCGGAAAGGTGCCGGGCAGCAGCGTGAACTCGCCGCCGCTGTCGTCCGCCAGGGTGACCGCCTCGACCGTGACCAACGCGGTGCCCTGGTTGAACAGCGAGACCTTACGGTCCACCGACGACCCCAGGGCGACGGCGACGAAGTCCAGCACGTCGGGCGGCGTGACCTTGAGGCTGCCCGTGTCGCTCTTGGCGAAGAGCGGGAGGGTGACGTCTTTCATCTCCGGGTCGTTGCTCGTGACCACGAGCAAGGCCACGGGTGCGCCGTCGCTGGGCAGCGGCGTGATGACCGCGAGCTCGACGTCGACGAGCTGGCTCTGCTTCGCCGCGATCTCAAAGGGTCCGGTGTGGGTGACGGTGACGGTCTTGATCTTGGAGAGCGTCGAGACCTGGACGCTGTGGATCTTCAGCGGCGCGTCGCCCTGGTTGAAGATCTTGAACGAGCGCGTCGCATGGGTGCCCGGTGGCACCGCGCCGAAGTGGAGCGTTGGCGGTACGATGATCAGCTTCGGTGCGGGGGCGAGGATGTCGCCGGCCGGGTCCGCGTCGAACGCGCCCTGGGCGTCGACCGTCGCGGCGCTGTCGGGCGCCGACGTCGCGTCGGCGGCGGAGCTGTCGTCTGGGCGCGGGTTTGGCGTTTCGCCGCACGCGAGCGGCAGCACCAGCGAGGCGAGCAGGACGTGGCGGATCGCAGCGCGTGACGCGCCCGTGGCCTGTGACGACCAGCGAGCCTGTTGACCACAAGCTTCCACGAGAGCTCCCTCCGGTGCGGACAGGCTACCCGATCCGCCGCGCCCGGACGAACGAGCCTCACCCCCGCAGCGCCACCGCCGTCGGCGTCTCCGCGGCGCTGGCGACCAGCTCGGCCACGGGCCCCTGCCACAGCACCTGGCCGCCG
>JAUIAC010000625.1 GCA_030425545.1 bacterium
GCCGACGCGCTCGTGGCCGAGATCGCCCAGCGCCGCGCCAAGGGGCTCGGCTACCGCGACCTGGTGGCGGCGATGCTCGTCGCCTCGGCCGTCCCGAGCCCGCTGGAGGTGCACAAGCGCGCCAACATCTTCGCCACGCACCAGCTCGGGCAGACCCTGGCGCCGGCCGATGATGTGGCGCTGATGTTTGCGCTGCACAAGCTCAAGGACCGCGTCACCTGGTGGCTCGACCCACCCGCGCCGGCGCTGGTGGATCCCCCCGCGCTGAGCGCCGCCCCGACTGCGCTGCGCGCCGCGCTGGAGCAGTGGGACGCCGCCGCCGCCAAGACCGCCGTGGCCGTGCTCTGTCGGGCCGGCCAGCCCGAGGCCTGCCGCCCGCCGCTGCTGGAGTACGGCGCCCGCAACCACCACTGGATCGGCCACGTCACCATCGACGTGGTGCAGTCGCTGCGGGCGCTGGCCTTCGGCGGGTGGTTTCGTGCCGAGCAGGTCCTGGCCGTGCTGGTCGACCGGGTGTGCAAGCCCAAGGGCAAGTCGGTCGAGGACTTCCCGCGCAGCCGCAGCCTCGCCGCAGCGCTGGTGGGTGCGGTGCGGGATGACGGGGCGCGGGTGTCGAGCGACGTCGATTCGGACGCGGACGCCCAGGTACGGGCCCTCGTGACGCGCTGGCGGAGCGACGACGCCGAGGCGGCGGTGAGCGCGGCTGAAGCGCACCTGCGCGGCTGCGGCGCCACGTCGACCCTGTGGCAGGCGTGTCGTCTGGCCTCCGCCGAGCAGACCCTGCGCTACCCCTTTGAAGGCTGGGCCAAGTTCGCGATGCACGCGGTGACCACCACCAACGCGCTGCGCCACGCCTTCGACCTCACCGCCGACCCGCGCCTGCGGCTGGTGCTCCTGCTGCAGGCCGTGGCCTTCGTTCAGCGCGAGCGGGCCCACTGCGTGGTCTACGGCGGCGACGTGGCTGGGACGGCGTGGCACATCGACGCGCTCACGCCCGCCAGCCCGGCGCCCAGCTCGCTCGACGCCGTGCTCCTGGCGCGCAAAGACGGGCGCCCTGCCGCGGTGGCGGCGGCCCTGTCCTGGCTCCAAGCCGGCGGCACGCAGCGCGCGCTGGTCGCCCACCTGCGCGACCACGCGCTGCCCCACGCCTTGGAAGAGCACCAGACCAAGCACACCGCGGCGGCCTTCGAAGAGGCGAGCCTCGCCGGGCCGTGGGCCGCGACGCTGGCGGCCTGCGCGTTCACCTACGGCTACGAGCCCACGTTTCCGGCCTGGGAGGCGCACGCGGCTACGGTGAAGGCGCTGTCAGCGGGGTGACCGCCGCGTCCCCAGGTGCGAGACCTCGAACGCGGGTCGCCTGGCGCGCCCTGGAGCTGCCGATGCGCACGACCGCCCCCCGCGCCGCCCCCCGCGCCGCCCCCCGCGCCGCCTCCCTGGCGCTGACCCTGGCGCTGACCCTCGCGCTCGGGTCGGTCACCGGCGGCTGTCGGGTGCGCTTCAAGAAGTCGGGCGGACCCGCCGCCACCCAGGCCGCGGCCCAGGCCGCCGCGGCAGAGGTCAGCCCCGCCACCGCCAAGCTGCTCGGCGACACCCCGGTCACCCTCGCCGCCGTCAAGGCGCTGCGCGGGCCCAACAAGACCGAGGTCAAGATCACCGAGAAGAAGAAGCGGACCGACATCGCCTGCGGCCACAGCCCGCTCTGCGTGCTCGCGCTGCCGGCCATCGCGCTGGACGCGGCCTTCCCCGACAAGCTGGCGAGCGCGGTGGTGACCCGGGGCGGCGAGACGGTGTGGCGGGGCCACTTCGACACGCGCGAACGCCTGGTGAGCGCCGTGGCCAAGACGAGCGACGGGGCGGTGCGGGTCCAGCGGCTGCGGCTGCGCGCGCTGGGCAGGGCGGTGGTCGTGGTCACGGCTCAGGGGCCAAGCATCGACGCGCTGAAGCCGACCCGGCTGGCCGACCAGGTGCCCCTGCTGGACGACTACATGGCCAAGCTGGGCGAGCTGGATCTAGCGCCCAAGCGGCGTCGTCGGCTCGTGTTGGAGTCGCTGCGGGTGCTCGGCGACGAGGCGCAGGGGCTGTTGGTGGCCGAGGTGGAGCGGACGAGGGACCAGGACCGGGCCTCGCTTTTGGGCGCGCTCAGCTACAGCAAGGCGCCGAGCGCGACGGTGGACGCGGCGGTCGCGGCGCTCCTGCGGACGCAGCCGGGCCCACGCTCGCTCGTGGCCGCGCTCGGCTGCCTGCGTCACAAGGGCGCGCGGCGGTGGCCTGCGGGCCGCGCCACGGCGGTGGCGGTGGTCCGCGCCGCTTGCGTCGGGCCAGAGACCGAGGCCGCGCCGCTGACGCAGGCGCTGCTGGTGTGGGCCGGCGGTGGCCGCCCGTCGCTCAACCGCGGGCAGCGGCTGTCGGTCCGGACGTGGAAGGGGGCGCGGCCCAAGCTCGACCCGACCCGCGACGCGGCGCTCGTGCAGGCCCTGCTGCCCGCGCTGAAGTCCTGCGCCACGGGCCCCCGCCGCACGCTGGTGGCCCTGGCGCTCGGGCAGTCCGCGTCGCCCGCCGCGCTGAGCGCCGCGCTGGCGGCGGAGTCGTCGGTGGCGCGCGGGGTGCTCGCGCGGCTCGACCTCCGCGGCGCGGACCGGGCGGTGGTCGAGACCGGGCTGGCGACCCTGCCGGCTGGCGCGGTGGGGCGGCTCGTGCGGGCCCTGCGCTGGCCGCCGACCGCGGCGGAGGGGGTGGCCATGGCGCGCGCCTTCGTCCGCCTCGGTGAAGAGCCCACCGCCTGCCAGGACCGCGGCGCGCTGCTGCTGCGGCTCAAGCGGCTCAAGCCCGCCGACCGCGCGGCGGCGCTGGCGACGACGCGGCCCGCCGTGGGCCCAGGCGCTCCCGCGGCGACCACGCTGGCGCTGCGGGTGGTGCTCGGCCAGGTCGACGAAGACTGGCGGGCAGCGGCGGCGTTGCAGGGGGCGACGCTCTGCGTGCCGCGCCGACTCCGCGCCCGATTCCCCGGGCCGAAGGTCAGCCCGGGCTCCGCGGCG
>JAUIAC010000626.1 GCA_030425545.1 bacterium
TTCGCCCACGAGACCCAGACCATGGACGAGGCCGCGCCCTTCAAGGCCCACAGCGTGGGCCACGTGATCGACGGGGACCCCGCGGCGGTGCCCGTCAAGACGCCCTGACGCGCCCTGCGGGCTTGCCGTCGCCCGCCGGGGCACGGTCCTCGGCGGGCGGCTGCATGGTGGTTCGGGCCGCCGTCATGGGCGGGCTGCCCTGGCCGGGCGGTGTCACCACCAACGAATCGCCTGGCACGTAGAGAGCGGCACGTAGAGAGCGGGCACGTGGAGCACGCAGAGGGTGGCCGCACAACCGTGGCTTGCCTCGCAGCGTCGCCCGCTGCCACCATGCGGCGCCCGTCACGCGGCGCTGCACTCCATGGCTGACTCCCCTCCCCGCCCCCCGCTCGCCAACCTCGGCCCTGGGCGCGGTGTGCCTGCTCGACACGGCCTGCCCGACACGCTCAGCCTGCGCGGCCCGCTGCTGCTGCCCGGTCTGGCGGCGGCGTGGCCAGCGCGGCGCCGCTGGCAGCTCGACGCCCTGGCCGAGCGCTTCCCCAGCCACCCCGTCCCCGTGTTTCCGGTGCGCGATCGCACGCTGACCTACGACGCGGACTCCGGCATGCGCCCGGAGCGTGTGCCCCTGGCGACCTTCGCCGCCCGCGTGCGCGCGGCCACGGACGCCGACGTCGGCTTCGCCATGCTGCACCCAGGCCAGTGGCTCCCCGGGGCGATGCGCGACCTGCCGCTGCCGCGGCGGATCCGGCAGGCGACCTGGTCCGACGTGCGCATGACCATCGCGCCGCCGGGCGCGCTGACGCCGGTCCACCGCGAGTTCTTCGACAACCTCTTCCTGCTCGTCGAGGGCGAGAAGGAGGTCGGGCTGCTGGCGCCGGAGCACGGCGCCGCGCTGAGCGCGCACGGTTGGCTCTCCGGCGTGCCGCACATGAGCCCGGTCGGCCCGCTCGTCGTGGACACGGCCCGCCACGCGCAGGCCCTCGGCTGCGAGATCTGGCGCTGCCGGCTGCAGGCCGGCGACGTGCTCTTCATCCCTCGCGGCTGGTGGCACGTGTTCCACACCACGCGGACCGCGGTGGGCGCGGGCATGTGGTGGGCCAACGGGCCGCGGGCCCTGGCGCCGCTCGCCGGCGGCGTCTACAAGTGGGCGCTGAACGTCGGCACATGAGCCGCGTTGCGCCCACCCGCTTCTTCCCGGGGCGGGGTGAGCCGCGCCGCTCACCCGAGCCCCGCACAGGGAGACCCATGCCGCTGCCTGGCCGAACCATCCGTCTCGCTGCCGCGCTCATGCTCACCGGGTCGGCGCTCACCGGCTGCCCACGCGATCCCCTGGGCGCGAGCGCCTTCTCCGTCGACGCATCCGCCAACAGGATCCCCGACGGCGGGACTGCTGGCGACGGTGGCACGAGCGACACGGTGACCGCGGACGTGCCCCTCGGTGACAGCGAAGGAGGCGGGGCCGACGCGGCGGCGACCGACGCGGGCGCGCTGCCCTGCACGGGCCCGCTGGCGCAGTGGTTCACCAAGTCCATCGACGGGCCCCAGTACGAGCAGGCCCGCGCCGTGGAGCCCCTGCCCGGCGGCGGCGTCATCGTCGTCGGCGACGCCGGCAGCGACACGTACAAGCTGCAGGCGCGCCTCACACGGCTGAGCTCCTACGGCACCGTGCTCTGGCATCGCACCTTCGGCAGCGGCGAGAAAGAGGACCGCGGCGAGGCCGTGGCGGTGGTCGACGACGGCTTCTGCATCGCCGGCCACATCCGCAGCGTGTCCAACGGCAGCAGCGACGGCTGGCTGATCCGCACTGACACCGACGGCGAGGCGCTGTGGCAGAAGAACTACGGCGGCGACCGATCCGACCACTTCGAGGGCATCGTCGCTGTCGAGGGCGGCTTCGTCGCAGCGGGCACCAACCGCTCCATCGACCAAGGACAGGAAGACGGCTGGCTCGTGCGCGTCGACGCCAAGGGCACCCTGCTGTGGCAGGACGTCTACGGCGGCTCGTCCATCGACGAGCTGCGCGACGTGGTCGCCAACGGCGCCGGTTTTGCGGCCGCTGGCGAGAACTGGTCCAACGCCAGCGCGGGGTCCGACGCCTGGCTCCTGCTGGTCGACGCCAAAGGCAAACAGACGGCGTCCAAGGTCTACAGCAGGGGCGACAAGGACTGGGCACGTGCGCTGGTGCGCATGCCCGACGGCGGCTTCGCCCTGACCGGAAAGGCGTCCGACAAGGGCAACCCCAAGCTGTGGGTGATCCGCACCGACAGCGAGGGCAACGTCCTGTGGGAGTCGATGCAGGGCGGCAACCAGAGTGAGCAGGGCTGGGGGCTGGCGGTCACCCCAGGCGGCGGGCTCGCGGTGGTCGGCGACGCCAACACCGGCAAGACCGGCGTCGACGCCTGGCAGCTGCGCTACGACGCAGCCGGCAACCTGTTGTGGGACCAGCGCTATGGCGGACCGGGCAACCAATGGGCGACCGACGTGGTCGCGCTCGGCGACTCCGGCACGCTGCTCGTGGGCCGAGCGTGGAACGGCGGCAGCAAGAGCGACGTCTTCCTCGTGCGCAGCGGCCCGTGGGGACACGGCGCGTGCGCCGCCGTAGGCGCCTGCGGCGCGAAGCAGGCCGCGGACTGCGACGACGGCCTGCCCTGCACCGTCGACCTGTGTGACAGCGTGGACGGGTGCACCCACACGCCGCTGCCGGACCAGGCCTCGTGCGGGGTCGGCAAGCTCTGCGCTGGAGGCAAGTGCGTCCAGGGTTGAGCGCGGGCCGGGCTACACTGCAACCACGCGCTTGTACCAACCGAGGTCGAGCCGCCGCGTCGGCACGGCGCTGTCGAGCACCCGCATGCGCAGCGAGTAGGTCCCCGGCGCTGAGGGCTGCCAAAGCCAGGTCCACAGCGTCCACGTGGCGTGGGTCACCTGCGGCGGACACGGCGTCACGGGAGAGGGCGCCCCGTTGCCGATCTGGATCGCCAGCTGGTCCGTGGGCGCGCTGCCCCCCCACTGCACGC
>JAUIAC010000627.1 GCA_030425545.1 bacterium
GCCGTAGGGGTCCATGACCATGCCGATGATCACCAGCACGAACATGAGCACCGCCATGGCCGCGTAGGGGCTGCCGAGGTGGTGCGGGAAGAGCTCGATGATCTCCGAGCGCTCGATGACCCCTCCCAGACAGGCGGACAGCCCCATGAGCATCAGCAGCGCGCCGATGTGCGTGCCCGTGTCGAGCATGGTCTCGCGCTTGCCGCCTTCGTCGTCCGACGGGCCCTCACCGCCGGCCTTGGCCAGGCGCAGCCGCCGCCGGTCCCACGGGATGATGGCCATCATCGCGACGGGCAACACGTAGGGCGCGGTGTGCTCGTCGAGGCCGGCGTCGAAGACCACCGCGAAGAGCACGATGACAGCGACCGCGAGGCCGAAGTAAGGAGCCAGACGACCCGCCGCGGCGGCGATCTGCGAGCCGGCGTCCGAGTCTGGCGACAGCGACCACGGGTGCTTGCGGAAGACGAAGCTCACCGCCACGAAGATCAGCGTCGTCAGCCCGAACACGCGCCAGCCCCAGTGAAAGAGCTCGTCTGTGGTGACGTCGAGGTTCAGGCTCGCGACGATGACGACCAGCAGACAGGGCGGCAGCACCACGCCCAAGCTGCCGCTCATGGCGGTCGCGGCCAGGGCTCGTTGCTGCCCCGCACCGGCGCGTCGCAGCTCGGTGAAGATGGTCGCACCCAGCGCCAGCACCAAGATGCCCGAGGCGCCACTGTAGGCGGTCGGCACCGCGGCGATGACCACCACGAGCACCGCGAAGACCTCCGGCGGCGGGCGGAGAGGTCGCACGAGGTCGAAGAAGAGCTGCCCCAGGCTGGTGTCGCGCAGCAGCATGCCGGTCCACAGGTAGAGGCCGACCTGCACGTAGAGGATCGAGAACTCCGACAACTTCTGCAGGTAGATGGCCATGCCCGTCGGGTGGTCTTCAGCTAGGAAGAAGTAGAGCCCCGAGATCACCGCCATGAAGGTGTAGAGCGGGATGGTCGCCAGCACCTTGCCGAAGTTGAAGCCGCCCTCGCCCTTGGACTCGATGGGCTTGACGATGTGCAGCACGTTCACCGCGCTCATGGCGAGCAGGCCGGTCAGCCAGAGCTGGTGCAGCTGGTGGTTGTGCCCCTCGGTGAAGGCGAGCATGTGATAGGCCGAGAGCGCCGCCATCAGGTTGCCGATGATCTGCGCGCCATTGGAGATGCGGTCTTCCAGCGGCGTCGACGGCGCCCGGAGCGAGATGTGGTGGCGACGCGACGTGGCGATGATGGCCGCCAGCAGCAGCAGGAGCGCCATGGTCAGCGGCATGTAGGCCACGCCGAGCTGGCCGAGGTCCGAGATGCCGCGCTCGATCTTGCAGTAGGTGCGCTGGTTGTCGGTGAGCACCAGCTTGGCCACCGGCGCCGCGGGCTTCGCGCTGGGCGCGGCCGGCTTGTCGAGGTCGTCGAGCAGCCCGGCGTCGTCGCCCCCGCCCCCGTCGCCCCCGCCAGTCGCGGTCGCGGCGCCCGTCGCCTTGCCAGCCTCGTCGCCCTCGGCCTCGTCGATGAGCGAGTCGAGGTCGTCGCCCCCAGTGGCCTTGGCTGCGACCGCCGCGTCCTTCTTGTCGACCGCGCCTGCGGCAGGTCCGTCAGCAGGTCCTTCAGCCTCGTCGATGAGCGCGTCGAGCGGGTCGCCGGCCGGCTTGGGCGCCGCCTGCTTGGGCGCTGCCGGCGCAGCGGCGCCCTTGTTGCCCGACTCAGCTCCCTCGCCCGAATCACCCGAGTCGCCCTCTGCCTCGTCGATGAGCGCGTCGAGGCCGTCGCCCGCTGGCTTGGTCGGCGCCTTCTTCGCGCCCGCCGGCGCAGCCGTCCCCGACTTCCCAGCATCCGGCTTCGCAGCGTCGGGTTTCGCAGCGTCGGGTTTCGCGGGGTTGCCGTCGCCCTCGGCCTCGTCGATGAGGTCGTCGAGCGGGTCTCCGCCACCCTTCGCGGCCGGCGCAGCGGCCCCCTTCTTCCCGGGCGCGTCCTCTGCCGCGTCGATCAGCGCGTCGAGGCCGTCGTCGTCCGCCTTCTTCCCGGCCGCGCCGGGCTTCGCGCCAGCGGCGGCCCCCTGGGTCGCGGCCGGCTTGGCGTCGCCGCTGTCGCCGAAGATGTCGTCGAGCGACTCTTCCTCGACCTCGCCCTTGCTCTCGTCGGGGTTGGCCGCCTCGGCCTTGGCCTCAGCGGCCTCCTCAGCAGCGCGGATCTCCGACGAATAGGCCGCGCGGATGCCCGCATAGCCAGGAAAGAGCTGATTGCCCCACACCAGCATCTGGCCGTGGAGCAGCTGCGAGCATGCCATGAGCAGCGGCACGAGGAGCAGAACCAGCGTGGCGCCTGCGCCGACACGTCTCAACATGCACACGTCTCCTCGATCCGCGCGTGGCGGCTCGTTGTCTCAAGAGGGCTCTTCTCGCCGTCAGCGTGACGCACCGGAGGGTCAGCCGTCTAGCCCGTCGAGCATGTCGTCGCCGGCGCCGGCCTCAGGCTCCTTCTCCGGCAGCGTGAGCTCGCCGGTGGGCCCTCGGAAGCCCTTCTCTTTCGACCACACGCGATCGACCGACTGCTGGGTCATGCGTCGCCCGTAGGCGTCCAGCAGACGCCACCGCGCCGGCGCCTTCTTGGCCTCGATGGACGCCTGGTGCGCAGCCACGGCCTTGGCCATGCCCTTCATGTCTCCGGCGCCCTCGAGCGCCATCACCTGCAGCGCCCGCGCCAGACGCACCCCTGCGGCGTCGCCCATGGCGGCGGCGTCGGCCAGCGACTTCACCTTGTCCGTGCCCTTGGGCTCGGAGCCCGGCACCGTCATCCACACCGCGGCCTGCAGCGCCAGCGGCACGCCCCACCAGCGCTTCGCGTCCAGGCACTTCGCTGTTCGTGCGGCGGCCGGCAGGATGCTCGTGTCCACGTTGGCGGCGCCCCCGGAGGCCCGGTCGTGCAGCACGGCCAGCAGCCCGGACGCGGCGCCCAGCAGCAGGTACACCTCTTCCTCGGGCTCGAC
>JAUIAC010000079.1 GCA_030425545.1 bacterium
GCGCACGTTTCTGGCCCGGCTCCACCCCCACGGTGCGGGTGGTCGACGTGGACGCCGGCGCGGGGCTGGAGTGGCAGCTGCCCGACGCCGTGCTCGAGGTGAGCGCGCCCGTGGCGGGCGTGGAGCTCGTGGTGCTGCGCGTTGAAGGCAGCTTCCGCCTGACGCTCAAGCCGACGATCAACGCGGGCATCGGCCTGCAGGTCGTCAGCGCCGCGGTCGACAGCGCGGTCTTGTCGAGCCCGCTCCTGCCCCAGGCCAACATGTCCGCCGGCTCCGGGCTGGCCCCTGCGGTCGACGCCGCCCTGCGCGGAATCTTTGCCGGCGTGCTGGGGTTGGGATCCGGGGCGGTGGGGGACGCCGTCGTGGTTGGAAGCACCCGCGTGGGCGACCACATGTGGCTGTGGCTCGAAGGCGGCGCGCTGCCGGGGCTCGCCGAGGCCGGCTTCTAGCAGACTGCGGCGAAACTGATTGTCGCCGCAATCTGCTAGCTTCTCTGTCTCTTGGGGGGGCTACGAGCGCCCCCAGCCACGGCAAGCCGTGGCTTCCCCTTCCCAGCAGACTGAGCGACGTGGCCGCAAAGACGGAGAAAAGGCGCAGTCTGCTAGCATGCGGACGAGGGTCTGGGCTCCGGACGCGAGCCCCCCGGGGTAGCGCTCGGGTGCGGTTGCAATGACCACCGGGAGCCATGACACTCCGCGCCCTGTGATGGAGGAAGGATGCGTACCCTAGGACTTCGCTGGCTCACCCTGCTCTCGCTGGGACTCTGTGCTGTGTTCGTGCTGCCAAGCGGCACCGCGGTGGCCAAGAGTCGCTCGAAGAAGAGCGCCAAGCGGTCGAAGCGGAAGAAGCGGCGGTTTCGCACCGTGCTCGAGTTCGAGAGCCGGCTGAAAGACGAGAACAACAAGCCCGTGTCCGGCATCTTTCGCATGACCTTCACGCTGCGGCGCAAGAAGGGGCGTCGGCGGGTGTGGCGGGAGACCCACTGGCTCGCGGTGGACAACGGGCGCTACGGCATTCAGCTCGGCTCCAAGAAGACCTTGCCCAAGAAGTTCGACCCCGACGAGACCATCATCGAGGTGGCCATCGCCGGTGCCGGCACGGTGCTCAGTCAGCTGGTGTCGGGTGCGGGTCAGGTCAGCCAGGTCGCGGCAGGCCCGGCCGGTGGCCGCGGCATCGTCAAGTACGCTGAGAAGTCGGGCTTCGCCTACGACTCGGAGCACGCCGCGGTCGCCGATCGCATCGGCGCCTACACCGGCAAGCTGCTGCAAGAGACCCTCGACAAGCTCAAGCGCCGCAAGGCCAAGGTCACCGTCAGCCGCAACCGCATCAACCTGACCTCGTCCGGCGGCGTCGGTGGGACGCCCTTCGAGCAGATCTGCCCGCCGGGGACGGTGGCGGTGGGGCTGCGCGGTGGCGCCGGCATCTACATCGACAATGTTCAGATCGTCTGTGCGCCGCTGAAGTAGCGGGCGCGCGCGGCCCGTCGTCCACGCGGCCTGGAAGCGACGGCGCGTGGCCGTCGATGGAGGGGGCCCATGGTCGGCGTGGCACATCCAGCCCCGACCCGCACGTCGCCATCGCGCGTGTCGCCCACCTCCGTGTCGCCCACCTCCGTGTCGCCCACCTCCGTGTCGCCCACCTCCGTGTCGCCCACCTGCGTGTCGCCCGCCACGCTCCGCCGGCGGCCCGCTCTGTGGATCGGCCTCCTGCTGTCGATCGCCCTCCTGCCCGCCTGCGAGAGCACCAACCTGCTCGGCGGTGTGTGGCGCGCCACCGAGGCGCCCACCGGGGACACGCTCGTAGGGCCGGACCAGGACATGCCGGGCGTCGAGCTGGTCCTCGGTCACTACGGTCCCAACGTCAGCGGCCTCGTGCGCTTCTACCGCAGCGACGACTACGCGGTGCCCAGAGAAGCAGCGGCGCCCCGACGCGAGTGCGCGTGCGCCTTCGTCCACAAGGGCCGCTGGAGCTCCGCTACGGAGCGCTTCAGCTTCGTCCTCCGCGGGTGCATGCCCGGCGAGGCCGTCGCAGACCAGGTCTACGTTCGCGGCGACTTCGCGCTCAGCGCAGACTCGCCGAGCCTCCTCGAGGGCACCCTCGAGGTGGAGGATCCCGCGTCGTCCCTCTATGGTCGGCGCCAACGCTGGAGCTTCGAGCGATTCGACAGCGTCTCCACGAGTGATCTCAGCTGCGAGCCTGTCACCGATGCCGACGCAGGGAACACAGCCAGCGGACGCTAGCCCCCGCCTCGCGTCAGCCGTGCGGCGTCGTGCCGCGAGGGTGCTGGGTGACCCGCCGCCCGGCGTTCGCGTGCGGCGACTCCGCGGCTGCCGCGGCGGGATCTGCGCGCTCGTCGTCACGGCCGCCCTGGCGCTCGCCCCGCCGCTGGCCTGGTCCCAGCCCGGCGAGCGGGACAGGCCGGCCGAGCCCAGGCCGACGCTGAACCCGGCGGCCGCCCCGCTGCCGCCCTCGCCTCCGCTGCTCACCACCGACCTCCCCGACGCCCACAAGCGTCCGCGTCGCGTCGCTTTGCTTCCGCTCAAGAGCGCGCTCGTGCGGGCGTCGGAGCTGCTCGCGCCCGGCGTGCCCCGCGCGACCCACGTCGCCAGCCTCGAGGCGCGTGTGCTGCGCGCGCTGCGTCAGCACCCCTACACCCAGGTGCTCTCGCCGGCCGACGTGCGCCGCAGACTGGCGGCCGATCACGGCCTGGCCGCAGCGGCCCGCGCGGCGCAGGCCAGGTACCGGCTCGGGCTCGAGTACTACATGGGCCTGTCGCCAGCGCGCGCCATCCAGAGCCTGCAAGAGGCGGCGCGCCTGTTCGAGGACGTGTTTCGCGACGTCAGCGCGCCCAAGGCGCTCGCCGATGCCTGGTTCATGCTGGGCGTCAGCATGGTGGACGCCGGCAACGCAGTGCAGGGCCATGTCGCGCTCAAGCGGGGCTTCGCCGTGCAGCCTGGGCGGCGGTTTCGGCCGCGCTTCTTTCCGCAGCGGGTCGAGCAAGCGCTGCACGCGGCGCTCGCCGATCACCTGAGCACGGGCAACCACGCGCGACCCTACGGGGACGCGGAGCGGCTCACGCGCCTCGCCAACCGGCTCCGCGTCGACGCGCTCGTCACGGTCACCCTGCGGCGCGCACGCGACGGCGCGCCACAGGTGGTCGTCAGCACCTTTCAGGGCAAGCCCCAGCGCTTCGACTCGGAGGTCGCCCTGCCGCTCGAGGCGTCGGCCACGCAGCTCGAGCCGGCGCTGTCCCGGTGGCTCGCCTGCCTGCCGGTGCAAGCTCGGTCTGGGGCGGCGCCACCACGCCGTGACGCGCCGATGTTCATGGACACGGCGGCCGCCTACGCGCTCTATCTCCGTCAGCCCACGCGGCGTCCCTTCCACTCCGTGGGATTTGCGGCCGGCTTCGCGCAGCAGCTGCGTCCAGGGCTCGAGTGGTACGCCCGGGTGCACATGTTCACCAGCTTGTCCGACCCCTACCGTGACCTGCTCCACGCCTTCAACTCGGTGCGCTTTCTGGCCGGGGTCGGCTTCGCGCTCCAGCGCGGACCCTTGCGCTTCTGGGTGCGACCCGGCGTCGACGTGCACGCGCTGGGCCGTTTCATCGCGACCACCGACCCGGACTGCAAGCTCTACGGCGAGTCACATCACCTGTGCAATCAGTCGACCGTGCGCAACCTCGAGCAAGACGTGCTGGTGGGCTTTCACCTCGCCGTGGGCACGCAGGTCGCGCTCGGCCGCCGCTTCTTCGTCCTCTTGCGTCTGTCGGGCTCGGCCTACGTCTTTCCCCTCAGCAACACGGACGATCTGAACTTCCCAGCGGGCGCGGAGCTCGGCCTGGGCTATCGCTTCTAGCTCGGAGGACCCATGACCCAGTCGCCAACCGCCGAGGTCCCGCGCGGCGTGCCCCTGCCGCGCCCCCGCGGCCCGGTCGTCATCGCGATCATGGACGGGGTCGGCCAGGGCCCGCGTGACGCGGGCGACGCGGTGTTCCTCGCCGACACCCCGACGCTGGACGCGCTGTGGCGAAGCCCGAACACCCGCTCACTGCGCGCGCACGGGACCGCCGTCGGCCTCCCCAGCGACGGCGACATGGGCAACTCGGAGGTGGGGCACAACGCCCTGGGCGCCGGCCGCGTGGTGCAGCAGGGCGCCTCGCTGGTCAACGTCGCGCTCGAGTCCGGCGCGGCCTTCGCCGGGGAGACGTGGCGCTGGCTGGTGGCGGGCCCCTCCGCGAGGCCGACGCAGACCCTCCACCTCTGCGGCCTGCTCTCCGACGGCAACGTGCACGCGCACATCGACCACGTCGCTGCGTTGGTGCGCGCGGCCGACGTCGCTGGCGTGCAGCGCGTGCGGGTCCACGCGCTCGCCGACGGACGCGACGTGCCCGATCCGTCCTACGAGCGCTACCTGAGCGCGCTCGACGACATCCTCGACGTGGCCGGTCGGGACTATCGCCTGGCTTCAGGCGGTGGCCGCATGGTCGTCACCATGGACCGGTACGAGGCCGACTGGGACATCGTCGCCCGAGGTTGGCGCGCGCACGTGCACGGCGACGCCCCAGGCTTTGCGTCCTGGCGCGCGGCGCTCGACACGCTTCGCCGGGCACCGGGAGGCGAGAGCGACCAGAAGCTCGGGCCTTTCTGCCTGGTCGACGCGGCCGGTGAGCCGGTCGGCCGGGTCCGTGACGGCGACAGCTTCCTGCTCTGGAACTTCCGCGGGGACCGCGCCATCGAGCTGTCGCGTGCCTTCGACGAGGGCGCCGCGTTCTCCGGTTTCGACCGCGGGCGGGTCCCCGACGTGCGCTTCGCGGGCATGATGCAGTACGACGGCGACCTGGCGCTCCCGCGCCGCTTTCTGGTGGCGCCTCCGGTCATCGACCGGACCCTGGGCGAGCACCTCGTGCGCGCCGGGCTGCGCACGCTCGCGGTCAGCGAGACGCAGAAGTTCGGCCACGTCACCTACTTCTGGAACGGCAACCGGTCCGGTGTGCTCGACGACGCGCTGGAGCGCTATGTCGAGATCCCCTCCGACCGCGTCTCCTTCGACGAGGCGCCGGCGATGAAGGCACGCGAGATCACGGACGTCGCCCTGGCGGCCCTCGCCGGTCCCTACCCGCCAGACCTCGTCCGCCTGAACTGGCCCAACGGCGACATGGTCGGTCACA
Organism: bacterium; assembly: GCA_030425545.1. Classification (GTDB taxonomy): domain Bacteria; phylum Myxococcota_A; class UBA9042; order UBA9042; family UBA9042; genus UBA9042. The sequence continues at coordinate 5,168 of JAUIAC010000079.1, forward strand.
CCGGCGATCTGGGCGCGACGCAGCGCGCGATGGAGGTCGTCGACGCCGAGGTCGGACGCCTTGTGGCGGGCGTCCGGGCGGCCGGGGGAGTCCTCCTGCTGACCGCAGACCACGGCAACGCCGACGACATGTGGCTGCGCGACAAGTCTGGGGCTCCCCTCCGCGACGCAGCGGGGCGCGTGTCCCCCCGCACCAGTCACACGCTGGCGCCGGTGCCGCTCACGCTCGTCGACGCCCGCGAGACGCCGCCGTGGCAGCTCCGCGACGACCTGCCCAACGCCGGGCTCGCCAACGTGGCCGCGACGGTGCTGTGCCTGCTCGGGCTTGCGCCGCCTGATCACATGGAGCCCGCGCTCGTGGCGCCGCGGTCGCCACAGCGAGCGTGACGCGACGACGTGGGTCGGCGCGACGCCTACGAGCAGCCGCTGGTCTCACCGCAGTTGGGGCACTTGTGGCAGGCGCCGTTGCGCACCATCAGCGAGCCGCAGGTGTGGCAGGGCGGGGTGTCCAGGTCGGCCTTGTAGGCGACGCCCGCGCCATGGGCGCCCGCCGGACGCAGCGAGCTCGGGTCCGGTGAGAGGACGGGCCTGGCGTGGCCCGCGCCTGGCGAGGCTGCCCGCGCCGCGGCGATGACCGCGGTGGCTGCCGGCGACGGCGTGGTCGCCGCGCCCTGGTCGAGGAAGCGCAGGGACAACCAGCGGAAGATGTAGTCGGTGATCGACTTGGCGAAGCGGATGTCCGCGTTGGTGGTGAAGCCCGCTGGCTCGTAGCGCGTGTGGCTCAGCTTGTCGCAGAGCACCGCCAGCGGCACGCCGTGCTGCAGGGCCAGCGAGGTCGTCGTGGCGAGCGCGTCGAGCAGCCCGGCGATCGTCGACCCCTCCTTGGCCATGGAGATGAAGACCTCGCCGGCGGTGCCGTCCTCGAAGAGCCCGACCGTGACGAAGCCCTCGTGGCCCGCGATGGAGAACTTGTGCGTCAGCGCCTGACGCTCGTCGGGCAGGTGCCGGCGCTTGGGCCCGACGTAGCCAGCGATCGCCTCCGCAGGCGTGCTCACAGCGGCCGGTTGCAGGGCGGGCAGGTCGGCCGACGTCTCGTCGCGACGTGCCGCCGTGTCGCTCCCCTCGGCTGTGGTGGGCGCCGCGTCGTCCTTGCGCGTGTTGAGGGGCTGCGTGCGCTTGCAGCCGTCCCGGTACACCGCGACCGCCTTGACGCCCATCTTCCAGGCCGCGAGGTAGGTGTCGGTGATGTCCTGCGTCGTCGCGTCGTGCGGCAGGTTCACCGTCTTGGAGATCGCGCCCGACAGAAAGGGCTGGGCCGCCGCCATCATCCGCAAGTGTCCCAGGTAGTGGATCGAGCGCGTGCCGTTGGCCGGCGCGAAGGCACAGTCGAACACCGGCAGGTGCGCCGGGTCGAGCCCCGGGGCGCCCTCGATGGTGTCGTGCTCGTCGACGAAGGCCTCGATCCCCGCGATGGTCTCCGCGTCGTAGCCCAGCCGCCGCAGCGCTGCCGGGACCTGCCGATTGACGATCTTCAGCATGCCGCCGCCGACCAGCTTCTTGTACTTGACCAGGGCGATGTCCGGCTCCACGCCGGTCGTGTCGCAGTCCATCATGAACGCGATGGTGCCCGTGGGCGCGAGCACCGTGAGCTGGCTGTTGCGGTAGCCATGCGCCGCCCCGGTCTCGACGCTCTGGTCCCACGTCTTCCGCACGCGCCCCAGGAGCTCGAGCGGCACCAGACTGCTGTCGATGCGGCCCACGGCGGCCCGGTGCTGCTCCATCACCTGCTGCATGGCGTCGGCGTTGGGCTCGTGACCGGGGAAGGCGCCGATCTCCGCCGCGAGGCGCGCCGACTGCAGGGCAGCACGCCCATGCATCAGCGCCGTGACCGCGCCGGCGTAGGCCCGCCCGCCGTCGGAGTCGTAGGCCAGTCCGCGGCTCATCAGCAGCGCGCCGAGGTTGGCGTAGCCCAGCCCCAGCGGCCGGAACGCGTGACTGTTGGCCGCGATGGTGTCGGTGGGGTAGCTGGCGAAGTCGACCAGGATCTCCTGGGCTGTGATGGTGAGGTCCACCGCGTGCTCGAACTTGTCCGTGTCGAACTCGCCGTCGTCCCGGACGAACTTCATCAGGTTGAGGCTGGCGAGGTTGCAGGCCGAGTCGCTGAGGAACATGTACTCGGAGCACGGGTTCGACGCCTCGATTCGCCCGCTCTCCGGGCAGGTGTGCCAACGGTTGATGGTCGTGTCGAACTGCATGCCGGGGTCGCCGCAGAGCCACGTGGCCTCGGCGATCTCGTCCATGAGGGCGCGGGCCTTGAAGGTCTCGACGGGCGCGCCGTCCTTGCGCGCCGTGGTCGTCCAGTCGCCATCGTCGACCACCGCCTGCATGAACTCGTCCGTGACGCGCACCGAGTGGTTCGCGTTCTGGAAGAAGATGCTGCGATAGGCCTCGCCGTTGAACGAGCCGTCGTAGCCGGCGTCGATCAACGCCCACGCCTTGCGCTCTTCGCTCGCCTTCGACTGCACGAACTCGTGGATGTCCGGGTGGTCCGCGTCCAAGATGACCATCTTCGCCGCACGTCGCGTCTTGCCACCGCTCTTGATCACGCCCGCGAAGGCGTCGAAGCCCCGCATGAAGCTCACCGGCCCGCTCGCCTCGCCACCGCCCGCGAGCCGCTCCTTCGACGCGCGGATGTTGGAGAGGTTGCTGCCCGCCCCAGACCCGCCCTTGAAGAGCATCGCCTCGGTGTGGGCCAGGGTCAGGATCGAGTCCATGGAGTCGGCGACGCTGTTGATGAAGCAGGCCGAGCACTGCGGCTGCTCGTCCACCCCGACGTTGAACCAGACCGGCGAGTTGAAGGCCACGTGCTGGTGGAGCAGCAGCCAGGTGAGCTCCGCCTCGAAGGCGTCGGCGTCGTCCGGCGTCGCGAAGTAGCCAGCCGTGCGCCCCCAGCGAGCCACCGTGCCCGACACCCGCGACAGGAGCTGACGAACGCTGCTCTCGCGCTCGCCGGCGTCGCCGCGAAAGTACTTCGACGCCACGACCGCGGTGGCCGTCTGCGACCAGCTCGTCGGGAACTCCACCCCGCGCTGCTCGAACACCGTGCTGCCGTCCGCCGCGCGGATCACCGCGTCGCGCCGCTCCCAGGCCACCTCCTCGTAGGGGTGGGTGCCAGCCGTGGTGTTGCGGCGGGACACCGACACGCCCGTCGCACCGGCCGGCCTGCGCTGAGAGCGCTTCCAGGCAGGGGCGCGACGGCTCGCGACGCGTCCGAGGTCGAGCTGGCGGTCTTGGTGCTCAGGGGCGGGCGCTGGCTTGGCGGTCGATGCCACGGGGTCCTCCAGGGTGGGCGCGCGCGTGCGCCGCTGAGTTGCGGCGCCCTGCGCGAGCACGCAGGGCGCCATGGGTCGAAGTCGACTGTGCGCCACAAGCGGTAGCGGTCAAGAAAACTGTGCAGCACAAGATGTGGGTGTCTTTCAGCCCCGAGCGGCGCTCCCAGCGCCGCCTCAGACACCAGGGGTCTGGGGTCGGGCTGCGTCAGGCGGCCGTATCTTGTGTCTGGCCACGCTCCACCGCATCCCTGGTCTTGACCGGAATCAAGGTGGGGCGTTGACCCCGCTCAGGTCGGCGCGCTTGCGCGGCCGCGCGCCGACGCGTATGCCGCGCGTCAGGCTCACGCGGGAGTGGCATCCATGAAGTTCATCGATCAGGCGCGTATCTCGGTGCGCAGCGGCAAGGGTGGTCACGGCGCCGTCCACTTTCGGCGAGAGAAGTTCGTGCCTCGTGGCGGTCCCGACGGCGGCGACGGCGGCGCGGGGGGCGACGTCTGGGTCGTCGCGTCGCGCCGCGCCCGGAGCCTGTACGACTATCACCACAAGCGCCTGCACAAGGCTCAAGACGGTCGACCGGGCGCCGACAAGGGCAGCACGGGCCGCTCGGGAGAGCCGACGGAGCTGGTGGTACCACCGGGGACGCAGGTGTTCGACGACGAGACCGGCGAGCTGCTGGCGGACCTCACCACGGAGGGGGAGCGGATCCGCGTCGTCAAGGGCGGCAACGGCGGCTGGGGCAACGCGCGCTTCAAGAGCGCGACCCGTCAGGCGCCCGACCGCGCGAACCCGGGTCAGCCCAGCGAGCAGCGCGCGCTCCGCTTTGAGCTGAAGCTGCTCGCCGACGTCGCGCTGGTGGGCTTCCCCAACGCCGGCAAGTCGACGCTGATCCGCGCGATCAGCGCCAGTCGCGCCGAGGTCGCGGACTACCCCTTCACCACCCTGGTCCCCAACCTGGGCGTCGTCCGCCACCGCGACCACACCTTCACGGTCGCCGACGTGCCGGGGCTCATCGCTGGCGCCGCCGAGGGCGCCGGTCTCGGACATCAGTTCCTGCGTCACATCGAGCGCTGCAAGGCGCTGGTGTACGTCCTTGGCGTCACGGACGACGTCGACCCCGCCGAGGCGCTGCAGACCCTCCGCGCCGAGCTGAGCGCCTTCGACGCCGACCTGGCGACGCGGCCCGCGCTCGTCGTGCTCAACAAGTGTGACGCCCTCGGGCCGGACACCGCCGCCTTCGTCGATGATCTCAGCGGCCAGATCGGCGAACGCGTCTGGGGCATCTCCGCCGTGGCCAAGTCTGGCCTGACGCCCCTGCTCGACGCCTTGCTGCCGCTCGCCGGCCACGCCGTGACCCCACCGCCCAACACGGAATACGACCCGCTCGCATGATGGCTGGTGTCAGCGGACTGCAGGGATGGGGACACGGCCCGAGCGCCGCGCCGATCGACGCCGACCGACGCCCATCTCAACCCCCTTTTCACACCCACGCAGACTCGGTCCACGCGCTTCCTTCACATCTCGACACGGCCATGTAGCGTTGATCGAAACCCGAAAACCGCTGCAATTCCAGGTGTTTATAATAGGGTCAGGTGTTTGACGGTGTCCAGGTCCGGGCCTATACTCTCCGCTGGCGACCGGGTCTGGCCTAGCTGAACCCGGGGCAAGAGCACCGCACCCACGTCTCCCGTGAGACGTGCGCGCGGCGTCGTGTCCGATGGGGGTGGTTCCGCCTGCACCCATCTGCTAGAACGTGCGGCCCAAAGGCCGACACGAGAGCCGGGAAGCGCACGGTGCCCAGGGCGCCGGTAGCGCACGACATCGCCCACATGGGCGGGGAACGTAAGGGGAACCGATGGTCCACCACCTGCGACACAACGCTGTCTTCATGGGCGTCTTGCTCTGGAGCGCCGCCGCTACGGCTCAGAACGCGCCGGCCGCAGCGCCCGCTGCCGCGCCAGCCGCGAAGCCTGCCGCTGCAGCTCCGGCGGCGGCACCCGCGGCCAAGCCTGCGGAGACGCCGGCGGCCAAGCCGGTGCCGCGATCCGGCGACGCGCAGTACGAGGCGCGCCTCCGGCAGATCGAAGAGCGCGTGGTCGGCATCAAAGAGAAGATCTTCCAGACCAAGACGCGGCTGCTGCTGCTCAAGGAGCAGATCCTCGACAACGTCATCGCGGAGTCGCGCGCCGTGCTCCAGCACGAGAACGCCATGGGTTCGTTCTTCGAGCTGAAAGAGGTGCTCTACTACCTCGACGGCAAGAAGATCTACTACCAGGACAACAGCAACGGGCTGCTGCAGAAGCGTCGCGAGTTCGAGATCTACAACGGCTCGATCATCCCCGGTAACCACAGCCTCACGGTGCAGCTGACCTACCGCGGCAACTCGGACCTGTTCTCCTACCTCAAGGGCTACGTCTTCAAGCTCAAGTCGGCCTACACCTTCTACGCCGCCAAGGGACGCATCACCCAGGTCAAGGTCATCGGCTACGAGCGCGGTGGCATCGGCACGGATCTCGAGGACAAGCCGTACATCAAGTACGAGGTCAAGCAGATCCAGAACAAGGCCCGGTCCAAGCCCGCTGCAGCGAAGAAGAAATAAATGACAGCCAACCGTCTCTCTCGCGTAGCACCCTCGCTGCTCGCCGTCGCTCTTGCGGCGGCGTTGCTGCCGTGTAGCGCGTGGGCGAAGTCTGCAAGCAAGGACTCGCCGCGGGCCGTCGAGCTCGACACCGACAACGTCATGTCCCGCATCAGCCTGGTGTCGTCGGACATGAACGCGGCGGAGCTCCGGGAGCGGCGCTATCCGCTCGAGCGCCGCTACGTCGACGCGACCATCGCCTATCAGCGCGGCAACCTGGCGTTGGCGTCGGTGCTGCTCTACGACCTGGTGATGACGCCCAAGTTCCAGCGCCGCCGGGACTACTACAACGCCTTGTACATGCTGGGGAACAGCCTCTACCGCATGCGCAACTACATGGGCGCGCAGCGCTACCTCTCGCTCATCGTCCGGCAGACGAACCGTCGCTACTTCGTCCCGACCCTGACCGCGCTGGTCGACATCTCGATCCGCATGCGGCGCTTCGAGAACGTCAGCCAGTACGCCACCTACCTGGGCTCCGTGCCGCCGGGCCCCCGCCGGGCGAGCATGCTCTACCAGTTCGGTCGGTCCTTCTTCCTCGCCAAGAAGTTCGAGCGCTCCCGCAAGTACCTCTCGCAGGTGACCGTGGGCGACAAGGCCTACGCGCCCGCCCGCTTCTACCTCGGCGTCATCAAGGTCAACGCCGGCAAGATCGACGAGGCCCTCCGCGACTTCCGGGACGTGGTCGCTGCCGGCAAGGTCCGCGACATCAAGCGCAAGCCGAAGCAGGCGGTCTTGGACTACGCCCACCTCTCGCTCGGTCGCCTCTACCTCGAGAAGAAGAACTACAAGATGGCGATCGAGCACTACACCTCGATCGACCGCAACTCCGCCGTGTCGGAGGAGGCCCTCTTCGAGCTCGCCGCGACCTTCGTCGCCGCCAAGAAGCTCAAGCGCGCCCTCGACGCCCTCGACATGCTCCTGCTCACCGTCTCGGACGACAAGGTGGCCGTCGAGGCGGCCGTGCTCCGCGGGCGTATCAACCTGCTCCGCAAGGAGTACGACTCGGCCGACGGCTCCTACAAGGACGTGGTCAAGCGCTACAGCGCCATCAGCGGTGAGCTGAACCGCTTCGTGGCCCGCCCGGAGCGGCTCGAGCAGTTCTTCAGCTGGCTGCTCAACCGCGGCTCCGACGACTACACGGTCGTGCGCCCGGTGTCGGCTCGGGTGGCAAAGTACATCGAGAAAGACCCCGACATGGGCCGCGTGGTCCGTCTCTTCGACGAGATGGGCAACGAGCGCCGCGACGTCAAGGAGTCCGAGAAGCTCGCCCGCAGCATCGAGAGCGCCCTGAACACCACCAGCCGACTGGAGATGTTCCCCAAGCTGAAGGACAGCTGGCTCAAGCTGGTGGAGCAGGAAAACCGCATCGTCCACATCGGCGACCGGGTCCTCGACATCCTGCGCAAGTACGCGCTCCCGAACATGAGCGCCGCCCAGCGCGACGAGGCGGACCGCTTGCGGAAGCGCGCGGCTCAGCTGCGCCTCGCCTTCGCCAAGATCCCGCGCACCGCGAAGGACTGGACCAAGCGCGAGACCCGGGTGCAGGGCGTGTGGATTCGCCTCGCCGCCCAGATCAGTCTGCTGAAGTCGGCCCTCGGCAGCCTCCGCGACCAGATCCTCGCCATCGAGAAGATGCTCAACGAGCGGGTCTACGGCACCGAGGGCGTGGTCCTGAGCAAGGAGCGCGAGGAGCAGGTCCGCGCCGGCCTCGAGAAAGAGAAGGACGAGCTCCGCCGCGTGTACCGCATGGTCGAGCAGCTGGCCTCGGACGTGGAGCTTGGCGCCACGGCCGTGGGCGCCGGCGACAAGGTCAGCGCGGACGAGGGGCGCATCCGCCAGACCCTGCTCGCGCTGCAGCGCATGGAGCAAGCGCTCTACGCCCGCGTCCTCAACGCGCGCAACATCAACGCCGACGTGGTGAGCCGCATGCGCAAGGTGCGCGGGACCCTCGACGGTGGCCTGCTGAGCATCAACAAGCTCTACGCCAAGCTCGGTGGACGCGTCGCCAAGCGGACCAAGAAGGTGCGCAACACGCTGCGCCGCGAGAAGAAGAACATCGCCAACTACAAGCTGCGCATGAACCAGTACGAGGACGCCTCGCGGCGGCTCGCGCGCACGGTCGGCTACCAGCTGATCCGCCGGGCACAGCAGCGTTTGTCGGACGTGGTGCTCGAGGCGGACCTCGGCCTGGTCGACGTCGCCTGGCAGCGCAAGCAGGACAAGGCGAAGAAGATCCGTGAGCTGCAACAGGTCCGCAACAAGAAGGTCGCGACCCTGCAGAAGACCCTCGAGTCCCTCACAGACGACGAGGAGGACCAATGAGCGCGCTACGCCGCCGCCTCGGCCTTGGCTCCGCCCAGCCGTCCCGTCTCCGCCTCGGCAGCGCGTTGGCGCTGGTCGTCGTGCTCACCGCCGCCGCCGCTGGGGCCGGCCCGATCAAGCGCATGCCGCCCTACCGGGGTGACAAGGGCGAGCTGGTCGACGACCCGGCCCGCGCTGCTCAGGAGCACCGGCAGTTCGAGAACGCGTACAAGGCGTTCAAGCGCGCCGCTCGCGAGTACCGCACCGAGGTCCGTGAGCTGATCACCGGCGAGATCCGCAAGCGGCAGCGCGCCATCTCGGGCACCTACCAGAACCAGATCGACAAGATCGAGTCCGAGCAGGACAAGCTCCGCAAGGAGGCCATCGCGCGTCTCGAGGGCTTCATCTTCCGGCACCGCGACCACAACCGCTACACGCCGGACGCCATGTTCCGGCTGGCCGAGCTCTACTACGAAGACAGCATCGCGGCCTACAACTACTCGCAGGACCACTTCGACGAGCAGCTCGACCTCTACAACCGCGGCAAGCTGCTCGACCCGCCCACGGAGAAGGACAAGGACTTCAAGCGCTCCATCGCGCTCTACAAGTACCTGCACTGGGTCCCGGCGGGCACGCGCATGCAGGCCCTGTCGGGCAAACTCGCGGGCGTGGTGCTGCCGCGGCGTTGGCCCAACTACAAGCACGCCGACGCGTCGCTCTATCTGCAGGGCTTCTGCGAAGCGGAGATGGGCGAGTACGACAAGGCCATCGCCACCCTGAGCTCGATCGAGAAGCACTACCCCAAGAGCCGCTACATCGCCGAGGCCTGGCTGCGCGTGGGTGAGCTCTACTTCGACAACAACGAGTTCGAGCAGGCCGCGGACGCGTACCGCCGCGCGGCGGCGACGAAGGACCCGAAGATGTACGGCCTCGCGCTGTACAAGCTCGGCTGGGCGCACTTCCAGATGTACCGCTACCCCGAGGCGGTGGCGTGGTTCCAGAAGCTGATCGAGTACTACGACGACAACAAGGGCAACAAGGGCAAGCAGGGCGCCGACCTCCGCAAGGAGGCGATCGAGTACCTCGCCAAATCCCTCGCCGAGCCTTCGTGGGACGACGACGGCTGCGAGGACTTCGGTGGCGCCGACGCCAAGGGCGAGTGCATCCAGGTCGACCCGCGGCTGCGACCGCACCTCTACGTCTCCGGCGCGCTGCCGCCCGACACCTCGAAGTTCCCCGAGTGGATCGCGGCCTACGAGGGCGACGTGCTCGCCGGCGTGCAGCGCAACCTCAAGGCCCGCGAGCAGGTCCGCGCCAGCCTCATGAACGGCAAGCCCTACGTCCGTGAGGTGCTCATCACCTACGGCAAGACCCTGCTCGACCAGGCCGAGGACGACTACTACCGCCAGGGCATCCTGGTGCTGCAGTACGTCATCGACAAGTGGCCCCTCGCTCGCGAGGCCCAGGCCCTGCAGAAGAAGGTGATCCGCGCCGTCGACCTCTTGGCTGCCACGGCGCCGAGCTTCGAGAAAGAGGTCGCCAACCACCCGAACAAGCAAGAAGCGCTGCTGGGCCTCGCCATGGCACGCGCCGCGCAGGACGCTCAGATCACCGAGCGCCGCAAGTACCTCCGCCTCTTCTCACCGGGCTCGCCCTGGTACGAGCAGTGGGGCAAGGACAAGGACCTCGCGCGTCAGGTCGAGGAGATGAGCGGTCAGGTGCGGATGAACTTCGCCAAGCTCATCCACATTCAGGCCCAGAACCTGGCCAGCGCTGGCGAGACCGAGAAGGCGCTGGGCAAGTACCTCGAGGCTGCCGCCGAGTACGAGAAGCTGCTGCAGGCCGACCCGGGGAGCGACAAGGCCTACGAGCTCAGCTGGACCTTGGCCGAGGTCTACTTCTTCGCCGGCAAGAAGTGCAACGCGCTCAAGGACAAGAACGACGAGTACATCGTCATCCCCCGCGGCGACCTCAAGGGCCACCTGCTGCCCCACGGCGCGGAGGCCATCGAGGGCGTGAAGAGCGCCTGCGGCTCCATGGCCAAGTCGCTCGCGTACTACGACAAGATCCGCGACTGGAAGGGCGCCAAGGGCAAGGACGACGAGGGCAAGGTCCTCGACTACACCGAGAACGCCGCCTTCTCGAGCATCCTCGCACGGGAGCGCATGATCGCCGCCCGTGGCGCCTACCCGCTCGAGGATCCAGAGCGCCTGCCGCACCGCGCGCTGCCCTGGATTCGACCGGACTCGGACCGCGATCTCGAGACCATCGAGAAGAACCGCAAGGAGCTCGAAGCGTCCAAGGGGCAGAAGACCGACTTCAAGGTCACCCGTGAAGACGTCCCAGAGATCGTGGTTCGTTGGATCCAGGCCGTCGACCGCTACATCGGCGGAGGCTTCAAGAACAAGGAGCACGCCAACCGGGAGCAGAAGCTCGCGCTCAAGGCCGCCGAGCTGCTCTACAAGAACCGCAACTTCGACCCGTGGAAGGAGCAGCCCTACAAGGACCTCAAGCCGGAGTTCTTCTCGTCGCGCCTCCGCTTCCGCACCATGATCACGAAGTACCCGAAGACCGACGTGTCGACGGAGGCCGCGAAGAACCTGCTGACCAGCTACCAGATGGAAGTCGACGTCGACAACATGAAGGCTGTGGCCAAGTGGCTCGACGAGAAGGGCCTCGCCCCGAAGGATCAGCTCAAGGAGATCAAGCAGACGCTGCGGACCATCTTCCTGGGCTCCATCGCGGTGAAGGCCGAGGCGCTGCACGCCAAGGCCAAGCGCGTCGATGCGGAGGCTGTGGCGGCGACGGACCCCGACCAGGCCTTCCAGCTGCACGAGCAGGCGCGAGCCGCGTTCAAGGCGGCCGCGCAGGAGTTCCGCCGGCTGCAGCACGAGACCGACAAGACCAAGGTCAAGCTGCAGTCGCTGCTCAACGCCGTGGCGCTCTACTACCGGGCCCAGGAGTGGGACGAGTGCTTCGGCACGCTCAACGAAGCAGAAAAGATGCTCCGTGAGATCAACGAGAAGGCGAGCACGTCCAAGGCCGAGAAGAAGGAGAACGTCAAGCGCCTGCTCGACGTCATCAGCCGTCGCGCCGCCCTGCAGTTCCGCTTCTTCCGCATCCCCGAGGCCATCGCCAACTTCCGCGAGGTCTACAAGCTCGATCCTGACGGCAAGAAGGGCAAAGACGCGCTCATCAACACCGCCCTGCTCGCGTTCCGCAACAGCAACTGGGATCTCGCCATCGAGCTGAACGAGGAGGTGGTCCGCCGCTTCAAGGGCGACTTCAAGCGCAAGCTCGACTGGGACGCCGCGAACCAGCGCATCGTCGACGCGTACAAGGCCAAGGGCGACGTGGACGCGTACATCAAGTCGCTCTACACGCTCATCGACCGGTACCGCTACGACAAGAGCTCGACCGACAAGATCTACAAGGCGTACCGGGAGATCGCGCACCTGTACAAGGGCCGCGGCAAGAAGAAGGACGAGTTCAAGATCTGGAAGCTGCTCATCAAGGACTTCGAGAAGCGCGGCCTGGAGAAGAACGGTGGCCCTGAGGCGACCGCGGTGGCCGAGGCGCAGTTCCGGCTGATGGAGCCCGCGTTCGACGACTACATGGCCATGAAGCTCAAGGTGAACAAGCGCCTGAGCCCGACCAAGCAGATGGCCGCGCTGCAGAAAGAGGTCCGTCGCATGATGGACGTGGCGCTGGGCAAAGAGGTCAAGAAGAAGAACCCCGACACGGGCGAGACCTACTACCAGCGCGACGGCGGCATGTACAAAGAGTACTTCGACAAGGTCGCGGTCTACGGCTCGCGGAACTGGTCGTACGCGGCGTTCTTGTACCGCGCGAAGATGCTCATCCACCTCGCGCGCACCATCTACGCGGCGCCGACTCCTGAGGACCTGAGCGAGGACGAAGAGGAGCAGCTCGCTGAGATCTTGGAGAAGTTTGGCGGCCAGATCGAGAACCGCGCGATGAAGTCGCTGGAGCTCGCGTTGAAGGACGCCGAGGCAAAGGGTGTGGTGAACGAGTGGGTGACCAAGCTGCGCGTGGCTATCAACCGGTACAAGCCGGCCGAGTATCCGCTGCTCAAGGAGGCCAAGCGCCTCACGAAGTACCCCAAGGGCACTGCGCCCGGCGCCGAGAAGGAGCTGCGATGAACATCGCTCTGATCCGACGCGTCGCCGTCGCGCTCCTGACCGTCTCGCTCGCCGCTTGTGGTGGCGCGGAGACCGCCCCGTCCAAGCTGGCGGCGGACGGCCAGCCGGCCGAGCAGGGTGGTGATCAGCCCGCCCCGCCGCCCGCGCCCGACGGCACACAGCCGCCCGCGCCCGACGGCGCACCGGCGCCCGATCAGCCCGGCGCGCAGCCCGGCCAGCCCGGCGCGCAGCCCGGCCAGCCCGGCGCACAGCCCGGCCAGCCCGGCGCGCAGCCTGGCCAGCCGGGGCAGCCCGGCGCTCAGCCCGGCCAGCCCGACGCGGGGCAGCCCGGCGCGCCGGCTGGAGCCCCAGAGGGCGCGACCGCCACGGCCACGGCGTCGACCTACCGTCGGGTGCAGAGCTCGCCCGCGTCGACCGCCATCGAAGAGGGGCTGACCTACCTCAAGGACAACAACGCCTTCGACGCTCGGCAGCGCTTCCAGGCGGCGACGCAGGCCGACCCGAACTCGGCGACGGCCTGGTACAACCTGGGTCTGGTGCAGTTCCGGGACGGCAAGACCGCGGACGCCGTGGCGAGCTTGAACAAGGCCATCAGCGTCAACCCCACCTACTCACGCGCCACGGCGCTCCTGGTGGTCGTGCACCTGCGTGGCGGCGACATCGACGCCGCCGAGCAGGCGGTGAAGGCTGCGCGGGCCAACCGCAAGACCGACGTGATGTTGCTGGTGGCGTCCGCGCAGGTGTCGATCGCTCGCAAGCACTTCCGCGACGCGGCCGAGAGCTGCATCAAGGCGCTGAAGGTCGACTACGACAACCCCGAGGTGCTTCGGACCCTCGCCGAGGCCTACCTGGGACTCAAGCGGGTCGGCCTGGCGCGCTTGGCGCTCAACAAGGCCTACGGCATCTACACCAAGCCGCCTGAGGAAGAGGCGGGGCCCAAGGCTGAGGGGCAGGTGGCCAAGAAGCAGTACGACATGCGTCTGCAGCGAGGCTCGGACGGGCTCCGTGGCGTGGCTGCAGAGGCCATCGGCAAAGAGGGCGGCCTCGCGCACATCTACTATCTCTTCGGCCGCATGGCGCTGGAGAAGAAGCGCTACGAAGAGGCGCGGCGTCACTTTCAGAAGTCGGTCGAGTACCGCAGCGACTACGCCGAGGCGTGGAACAACCTGGGCGTGACCTGGCTGGTCGCCAAGAAGGGCGAAGAGGCCATCGACGCCTTCACCAAGGCCCTGGTCATCGAGCCGATGTTCCTCGAGGCGCGCATCAACCTTGGCAACGCCTACCGCATCAGCAAGCGGGCGGACCGCGTGGTGCAGGCCAAGAAGCAGTACGAGAAGGCTCAGCAGCAGGCGCCGAATCACCCCGCGCCGTGGTTCAACCTGGGCGTCGTGTTCCTGGAGAACAAGGAGCTGGCCAACATCGCCGAGGGAGCGACGGACGCCGAGAAGGCGAAGGCCCAGATCGCTCGCTACCGTCAGGCGTTGAAGCTCTTTGCCGAGTACCGCACGCGCGCGGGTCGTGTGGCGAAGGACGATCCGGTCAATGACTACGTTCAGGAATGCAAGAACCTGATCAAGGTCCAGGAAGACACGCGCAAGGCCGCCATCGAGAACGCCAAGGAGCAGGAGATCGAGCGGCAGCGTCTCGAGGAAGAGAAGAAGAAGAAGGAGGCCGAGGAGGCCGCGAAGCGCGCCGCCGAAGAGGCCAAGCGCGCCCAGGAAGCCGCCGCCGCACCGCCTGGCGGAGCGACGCCGACCGACGCGCCCGCCGCGCCGCCAGCCGACGGAGGCACGCCCGCCGCGCCGCCCGCGGACGGTGGCGCCGCTGCGCCGGCACCGCCGGTGGACAGCGCGCCCGCGCCCCCGCCGCCCCCGAACGGCGGAGGCACGCCGCCTGCTCCAGACGGCGGGACGCCCCCGGCTCCGCCTGCTCCAGACGGCGGGACGCCCCCGGCTCCGCCTGCTCCAGACGGCGGGACGCCCCCGGCTCCGCCTGCTCCAGACGGCGGGACGCCCCCGGCTCCGCCTGCGCCGGGCGACGCCACGCCGCCAGCGCCGCCGGCCCCGGACGACGCTGCGCCTCCCGCGCCGCCAGCGCCCGGCGGCGACACTGCGCCGCCGCGCCCCGGTGGCGACAAGGCCGACGAGAAGAAGCCGGACGAGAGCACGCCACCCGCGCCTCCCGCGCCGGACAACACCGCGCCGCCGCCCCCGCCCCCTGGCGGCGACGACGCCCCGCCTCCCCCTCCGCCTCCCGGACGGGGCTAAGCAGGAGACCGCATGAACCGCCGCCCCCTCCGCATTGTGCTGCGCGCGTTGCTCGTGCTCGGTCTGTCTGTGTCCTTCGTGGCCGCACCCGCGTTCGCGAAGAAGCGTGAGAGCGCGCGCGGCAAGAGCCGAATCAAGGTCGACGACTACGCCAGCGGCAGCTCGGGCTCGGGCTCCGTCGACCTCGGTGTGGCTGAGATTGAAGGCCGCATCTTCAAGCCTGCGGTGTTCTTCGTGCTCGCTCGCCAGGACTTCCGCTACAGCGCGTTGAAGTTCCGGCAGTCCTTCATCGACCGCATCGTGAAGAGCGCCATGCGCCGGCCCTTCTGAGCCGAGACGCGGCCCGCGGCGCCCAGCTCGCTCAGCCTCGGTCGAAGCGCTTGTGCAGGGCCCGCTCCACCTGGGCCGGTACGAGCCCGCTCACGTCCCCTCCCAAGCTCGCCACCTCGCGGACAAGCTTCGACGAGACGTGGAAGTTGTCCCGCTCGGTCATCAAGAAGAGCGTCTCCAGATCTGGCGACAGGCGCTTGTTCATCGTCGCGAGCTGGAACTCGTACTCGAAGTCGGTGACCCCGCGCAGACCGCGGAGCACGACGCTCGCGCCGGCCGCACGCGCGGCGTTGACCATCAGGCCGTCGAAGACCAGGACGTCGATGCGCGGCTCACCGGCGAAGACCTCTCGGATCATGGCCTGACGCGCCTCGAGGTCGAAGAGGCCGGTCTTCG
>JAUIAC010000628.1 GCA_030425545.1 bacterium
GGTCTGCGCGTCGGCGGCGATGCCGTCGGCCAGGGCGCCGTCACCCGCCGCGCCGTCGACGACGCCCGAGTCAGCCGAGGCGTCGCTGAGCGCGTCGCCCAGGCCGTCGTTCACCCCGTCCTGGTGTGCGTCCAGGTCGGCGCTGTCGGCGACGTCGGGGCCGACAGCGTCGGAATCCACAGCGTCGAAATCCACGGCGTCGGGGTCCGCCGTGTCGGGGACGCCGGCGTCGGAGGCCCCACCGTCGGGGAGATCGGCGTCGGGGCCCGGCGAGTCGGCGCCGGTGACGTCGCCAGCGGCCAGGGCGCCCGTGTCCGCGGCGGCCGCGTCGACTGCGGTGGTGTCCACAGCCGCGGAGTCCACGGCGTCGGCCGCGCCGGCCGCCTCGCCGCAGCCCAGGGCAGCGACGACGAGCGCGACGCACAGCGCCCAGTGTTGCGCGATCCGGCGTGGAGCTGGGGGCATCGACCACCTACGTCGCGCGGTCCGGCAGAGGGTCCTTCACGGTCCGCGACGACCTGTGAGGATTGATGAAGAAAGGTATAATTGCTACGTTGCGACCGAACAAGCTCGCCCCCAAGCCCACGTGGACACCCAGCGATGCGTGCATGCGCCCCAGCTCTCGCCTGGACCGCGACACAGGACTGTGTGCGCCGGGTCAGCCCGTGCTGCCACCGGGCCCCTGAGCGCGGCGGTGCCGGGCAACGGCGAGGACCAGCGTGGCGTCGGCGCACGGTGAGCGCAGTCGCCTGTCTGAGCGCGCTGCTCGCCTGGGGCTGCGAGGGCGCGCCGAGCGCGGACGCGACCCCGCCCGGCGCTTGGGTCGACGGCAGCGGCAGCGTGGACGGGGCTGCGGGGCGCGCGGCGCCGGACGCCGGCGCCGCGCCCTGGCGCGCCACGCCGAAGGGGCCTGACGGCGGCGACGACGACGCGTCGAGCGGCGACGCGGCGGGGACTGCAGACTCGAGCGACGACGCGGGCCCCCAGCGCCACGGCGGCAGCCACGACGGCGGCACGCAGGTCGGCGGCGACGGGAGCACCGGCGAGAGCGACGGGAGCACCGGCGAGGGCGACGGGAGCACCGGCGAGAGCGACGGGAGCACCGGCGAGAGCGACGGGGCGGCGACGCTGGACGGCGAGGCGGGCGCGACCGGGGACGCTGCCAGCGACGCACAGGGCGACGCGCAGGGCGACGGCGACGCGCAGCAGGCGAAGGTCTGCTTCGTCGGCGGGCCCCCAGGCCCAGACGATCTCGTCGCCGATGTCCCCCAACCAGACGTGTCGTCCTGCCCGGCCGCGACCTATTGGGCCACGCAGACCACGCCGGCGTCGGTGCAGGTGACCCTGGGCGACAACACGCCGCTGGGGGGCTTCGTACCCTGGGCCAAGGCGCCCTGGGTGCCGATCGTCCACGGGCCACAGGGCGGCATCCATGTCGAGCTCTCCGTGCGCGCGACGCCGAAGCAGGCTCTGTCGGGCGCCACCGCGCTCTTCCAGCTCTCGGCCTTCGCCAACATCGGCTGCAACAAGGCCAGCTCGCCCAGCCTCGCGCCAGTCCAGCTCTACGCCAACGCCACGGGGGGCTTCGGGCCGCCCGGCAAGGGCGCCAAGTCGGCCAAGGGCGGCCAGACGCTGCTCGTGATCTTGCCGGTGTCGTCCGCGCAGTCGAAGCTCTACTGCGGTGTGTGGCTCGACCTTCACGTCATGGCCCGCCACAAGGCGAGCGGCGCGTGGGGCTTCACGCACCACCGGGTGCGGCTCTACGACACCAAGTAGCGCGCGCCCAGCCGCGGCCCGCTGCAGCCCCGCCTTCCCAGCAGACTGACCGGCGTGGCCGCAAGAACGGAGAAAAGGCGCAGTCTGCGAGTGGTCTGGCTCACGGGTTTTGAACAGTGCAACGCCGTGAAGAGCGAGCCATGTGGTTCTCATGAACCGCAGGAAACCTGTATGGTTTTCAAGTGTTCATGAGGGCCGCATGGCGAAGTCTCAGCGCGGCTTTGAACTCATCAAAATCCCTGAGACGGACCACTAGACCCCGTCCAGCAAGGCTTGAAGCGCCTTCACCGGCAGGCTGAGGTCGCCCTCGATGCGCACGCCCCGCGCCTTCAGCAGCTGCTTGGGGTGGACCTTGTTGACGATCCACTCCACCGCCTCGTCCGCGTCGATGGTCACCGTGGTCGTCGCCGTGTCGTAGTCCGGCGCGGCGTTGCCGAAGGTGAACACGTAGCGATAGGTGTCGCCGAGCTCCCGGTCCCGCACGTTGAGCGCGACGCTGCCGGTCAGCTTCTGCACGCTCACCGCGCGCGCCGGATCCAGCGGCACGCGGCTCAGGTTGGGCAGCTGGCCCGCACGCCCGAGCCGCGACATCACGGTCACGCCGCGGTCCCGCAGCGCGCCGCCGACGATCTCCCGCAGGTGCTTCTTGTGCAGCGCGACCTGGCAGATGGCGTTGTCCGCCGGGCCGGGGGTGACCACGTTGACCCCGTCGACCAGCTGCGACGCCCACACGCCCCCGCCCGGCCCGAGCACGTGCACGTTCACCGGCAGCGGCACCGTGACGGGTGGCAGCGGCACGGGCAGGTTGGGCACGATCTGCTCGAAGAGCTTCTTCGGCGCTGTGGTGCGCTTGAGCGACCAGAACTCAGCAGCGTCCATGACTCACTCCAGCGCATCCGCGACTTAGAACACGACCGGGCCGCCTGTGGGCTTCGGCTTGGGTTTCGGCTTCGGCTTCGGCTTGGGCCTCGGCTTGGGTTTCGGCTTCGGCCGGGGCTTCGGCTTCGGCTTCGGCGCCGGCGCCGTGTCAGGGGCGCCGGTGTCGGGCTCGCCCGTGTCCGCTTCGCCCGTGTCCGGTGTGCCCGTGTCGGGTGCGCCCGTGTCGGGTGTGCCCGTGTCGGGGGCGCCGGTGCCCGCGTCGGGCTCGACGCCGGACGTGTCCTGGTCCACGACCCCGGCGTCAGCCGCGGCGACGACCTTCGCCGTGTCGCCGCCCCCCA
>JAUIAC010000629.1 GCA_030425545.1 bacterium
TCGTGAGGAGGCCCTCGTCGCGCGCCGCCGCCAGGCTCACCGCGTCCACGCGCTGCACGCCGACCTCACGCAGCGCACGCACCGCCTGCCGCAGCCCGTCGGGGGTCTTGCGTCCCGCGGTCACCACGCCGTCGGTCACGAGCACGACTCGGGCCGGGCGACGCCCCGCGCGACGCTGCAGCGCGCCGACGAGGGCGAGCGCGCGGCCCAGGTCCGAGGCCCCCATGGCCCCGCGTCGACGGAGCGGTGGCAGGGCGTCCCCCAGGGCCCCAGGGGTGCCCTGCCAGGTGAGCTCGGCGGCCTGGTCGAAGGCGATGACGCCGAGGTTCCGGGTGCCGCCAGACGCCAAGGCCCGCCCCAGCGCGGGCAGCAAGGCCAAGGTGGCCGACTGATAGCGCGTGGTCGACGCGCTGGTGTCCACGAGCACCCAAGCGCGCTCGGTGTCCACGGCCTCCGTCGCCGCCCGCCCAGTGACCAGCGCCACCGCCACGTGGCCGCTGCGCAGCGCGGTGGCGCCTGTGTCCGGCAGGGCGCCGGGATAGAGCTCGAAGTCCACGTCGGGCTGGATGTCGTCGCGGTTCACCTCGACCACGCGCGGCGGTCCGTCCGCGCCGTGCAGAAAGGCGCGGATGCGCAGGCGGTCGAGCGTGGGCAGGCCGACCAGCGGCAGACGCACGGCGGCGTGGGGGTCTGTTCGCTGGTGGGTCCACGACAGGATCAACACCTTGCGGCCGCGGGCCGGGATCGGGAAGACGCGGGCTCGGAACACGTTGCCGGCGTCTCGCTCGAGCAGCGCCGGGTCCTGCCGCCGGTGCAGGTGGTCCTCGTAGACGCGCCGGGCGCGCTGCCGCTCGACGACCTCTCCCTCCATCCACTTGCCCCGCACCCGCATGGCGAAGCGACTGACCGCCGCGCCAGGCGGCAAGGTGACCCGGAAGCGGCCCTCGATCCGTCGCCGCGTCGGGTTGTCGAAGGCGAGGCGCACCTCGGTGAAGGCGAGGGGGCCGTCGACCACCACGCGGGCGTCGAGCGTGCGCAGGAGCAGTCCGCTGCCGTCGGTCGCGGTCAGGTCGAAGGGCCCGCCGGCGGCGGCCGCTTGGGTCCGCGGCGTCGGGCGGGTCGTGGGCTGCGCGGTGTTCAGGCGGGCGGCGTTGGAGACCTGGGCGGTGTTGGAGACCTGGGCGGTGGGGCGTGAGGAGACGGCGCCGCCAGGGAGGCGCTGGCCGGCGCTGGCCGGCGTGGCCCTGCGTGGGTCGGGCATGGCGGTGGCGGGCATGCCAGTGTCGGGCATGCCGGTGTCGGGCATGCCGGTGTCGGGCATGCCGGTGTCGGGCAGGCCGGTGTGGGGGCTGCCCGTGTGGGGGCCCGCCGGGGCTGCCGCGCGCCGGCCGCGCTGGGGCCCCGCGGCGACCGGGCCTTGAAGCGGGTCCGACGCCGCCCCCTGGTGGGCGGGGAGCGGCGGCGCGGCAGGCGTCTGCGTCGACTCGCAGCCGGCGGCGAGCAGCCCGAGCCACGCGACCAGGGCCGCGGCCCGCGCGAAGGTCGCCGCGGATGCCGGGCGCGTGGTGGACGCCCAAGGCTGGCGCTGGCGCGGGCTCCAGGGCCCGCGGAATCCAGCCTCAGCCTCCACGAAGGTCGGCCCCAAGCGACCGCGCGGTGCGGTCGCGCGGTGGCACGGGCGATGACGTACGAACATGGGGAGCCTCCTGCAGAACCACCTCGGCCCCTCCTTGGACGGACGAGAGGGCCCATGGATCTACAGACGCCGCCCGCTCCGACGCTCCTGTCCGCGCGGTGCCTCTCGCGCCCGCCCTTGCTCAGCGACGAGCGTCCACGCACCCTCGCGCGCGGACACTTGTCTGCGAGGAGCGAGCATGAGCAGCACGGGGACCCTCTGGTCGCGCATTGAGCCCGGGCTGTGGCGGCCGCACCGCCTGGTCGCGGTGGGCGCGGGCCTCGCCGGAACGGCGGCGGTCGCGCTCCTGACGCTGCTCGTCCCGCTGCGCCCGCAGCTCGACACCTGGCTCCAGGGGCTGCACCTCGGCGGCATGGTCGGCAGCGCCAAGCCCTCGGACCAGGTGCTCGCCCTCGGCATCACCGCGGGCTTCTGCGTCATGATGACGACCGTGTCCGCCATGATCCTGTGGCGCGCGCGGCGCCGCGTCGACCAAGTCAGGCGCGCGCTGGACGGCGCCGAGGGCGTGGTGTGGGTCTACCTCGAGCGGAGCGCGACGCCTGCGGGCGAGGACCTCCACGTCGTGGTCTTCGGCCTCTCCGACGGGGCCAAGGTGCGCGCCACGTTGGCCCCGGCGCAGCTCCAGGACACCTGGGACGCCGTACGGGCGCGCTTCGCGGGCGTGTCCCAGGGTCACGACGCCGGCCTGGAGCGCAGCTTCGCCGTGCGGCCCGCGCTCCTCTCAGAGCAGCCGCGACAGCTCGACGCCGTGCAACACATCACCGGTCTGGTGCGCGCGCGCTGATCGGGGGTCGTGGGGCTCGCGACGGCGGCCCAGGTGCGGCCGGCCGCGCCAGCGGAGCCCTCAGCCGCGGCCCTTGGGGTGCGTCGCCGGGTCACCGTCGATGATGGTGAAGCGGACCGTGACCCCGTGCACCGTGACGCTGTAGCGCTTCTTCGACAGCCAGCGCAGCAGCCGCACGTGCACGTAGCACTTCTTCGCCGCGCCCTTGGTCTTGGGCTTGTCGCAGCGCGCGCGCACCTTGTGCGGGACCTCGGCGCCGGACTTCAGGTCGAGCACGACCGCCTTGGGCGTCTCGCCCACCTTGGCGAGGTCATAGCCCACGAACATCACCACGTTGCCCACCAGCTTGCCGCCGTCCACCGGGTGCGTCCCACGGACGGTCGGCGTGCCGGCCAGCGCGGCGGCGGGCAGCAGCGCGAGGAGACACCAGGCCGCGAGGGCCACGGCGCGTGTGCGCCGGGCAGGCGGCGCGCGGCGGGCATGACGCGGAGCCGTGAGAC
>JAUIAC010000630.1 GCA_030425545.1 bacterium
CCTGGCCCCCGCCCCGGACCCGGCCCCGCACCCCGCCGCGCCGCGCCGCACCGGCCGCCTCCGCGCCCCGCCGGCTCCCGGCAGCCCGGGCCCAAGGCGCCCTGGCGCGCGCGCTCCCGCGGGCCGGCGACCATCGCGCCGCCGGGCAGCGGACGGGACGCCAAGGCCGAGGAAGAGGCGCGCCTCGCTGCGGAGCGCGCGGCCGCGGAGCGGGCGTCGGAGGAGCGCGCCGCCAAAGCGCTGGCGCTGCTCTCGGCCGGCAGCACGCGCTCCGGCGGGGCCTCAGGGCGCAGCGCCACCCGTGGCGAGCGCGGCCCGGCCGGGGCTCCGCGGGACAGCCGCAGCCGCGAGGGTCAGGCCGGACGTCCGGGTGACCGCCGGGGGGCGGGCGGCGGCGCCTCCGCGCGCGGGCATGCGCGCGGCGACCGGCAGCCTGCGGGACGCCGGGAGCCACGCCGGGGCAGCGGCGCTCGGCCGAGCCCCGCCGGACCGCGCCGCCCCTACGAGGCGCGGCCCGCCGTGGAGCGGGCGACCGTCGCTGTGGGCGCCGAGGTGGAGCTCACCGCTGGGCTCTTCTCGGGCAAGCGTGGCGTCGTGCGGGCCGTGTCGGGCAACCAGGCCGAGGTCGACGTGGGCGGGATGCAGCTCAAGGTGCGGCTCACGGAGCTCCGCGAGCCCTGAGCGCCTGCGGGCGGGCTGGGTGAGCGTCCAGCGCGCTCCGAAGTGCGCGAGCGGCGTCGGCCGGCCGGCCGGCCGAGCGTCTAGTGGTCTGGTTCAAGGGTTTTGAACTCATCAAATTCCCTGAGACGGACCGCGACCAGACTGCGGCGACCATCAACTTCGCAGCAGCGGGTTAGAGCGCGCCGAAGCGCTTGAGCGTCGCGACAACCGACCAACCGAGGGCGAAGACCAGCGCCGCCAACCCGACCCAGAGAAACTGCAGCACCGTGCGGCGGCGCGGCCTCTTGGACCGACGTGCGACCGCGCCCTGCGGCGCTGGGACTGGCGCCGCGCTGTCGCCGCCGGCCGCGTGGCGTGGCGCTGCTGGCACCGCGCTGCGTACGGGCGGCGGGGCGGCGGGGCGCGGGACGATGGCGTCGTGCAGCGCCGTGGGGGCCTCGGTGCCCGGGCGCGGCGCGAGGTCGAGCGAAGGCGCCTGGGTGCGCTGCGAGGCCGCCTCGAGAGGCGACTGGGCCACCACGCTGAGCGCCGAGGGAGCGAACTCCTGGCGGTCCATCTTCGACAGCGGCGGCGTGGCGATGGCGCGCTGCGGCAGCGAGTCGGAGGGCGCCCGCTGCACCAGGTCGTCGACGTAGGTGCGCAGGGAGCGCTCGTCGAAGCCTGGGGCGTTGCGCGCCAGCCACTGCTCGAGCGCGTCGGCCAGCTCTGCTGCGGAGCTCCAGCGCTCCGTCACGTCGCGGGCCAGACAGCGGGCCACGATGGCGGCGAGCTCCGCGCCCACGTCCGGCGCCAGCGCGTGCACGTCGGCGATGGGCTCCTCGCGGACCGCGCGCAAGATGGCGAAGGGCGAGACCATGTTGGGGCCACGGAAGAGGGGCTGCCCCGTGAGCCACTCATGGAGGCAGATCCCGAGGCTGAAGAGGTCGCTGCGGCCGTCGAGCTTCTCCGCGGTGGCCTGCTCGGGCGACATGTACGCGTACTTGCCCTTGATGACCCCAGCCATGGTCTGCTGAATGCGCGTCGCGACCTTGGCGACGCCAAAGTCGATGAGCTTGGGCACGCCGCGGCGGTTGATCAGGATGTTCTGGGGGCTCACGTCACGGTGCACGACACCGAGCGGCGTACCGCTCTCGTCGGCCAGGTCATGGGCGTGTTGCAGCCCGCGAGCGACGCCGAGCCCGACCAAGGCGGCCGCCGCGGGCGCCATGCGCTCCTCGAGAGACTCGGCCAGCCGCGCGACTGCGCCCAGGTCCAGGCCGTCGACGTACTCCATGAGGAAGTACCAGGCCTCCTCATGGCACCCGAGCTCAAAGGTCGCCGCGATGTTGGGGTGGTCGAAGCGCATGGCGAGGCGGGCCTCGGCCACCAGCATCTCGACCGCGCCGCTGTCTTCGCCGACGCCGGCGTGCATGCGCTTGAGAGCCACGAGCCGGGCGTCGCCCCGGGCGCTCGGAGCCTGGGCGAGAAAGACCTCGGCCATGCCGCCGCGCCCGAGTGGCCGGAGCAGCTCGTAGGGGCCAAAGGATCGCGGGAAGCCGTCCATCATCGCGGGCGGAGGCTACCCACGGGCCGCAGGGCTGTCACCTTGTTGGAGGTGGTCGAGACCGGCCCTCAGATCAGCCCTCAGCCTCTCGCAGCTGGGCCCGCGCGCGCGCCCACAGCCCCCACGCGCCGAAGAGGCACACCTGAGCGGTCTGCACGAACCACACCGCCAGCCCAAAGCCGATGGCGCGGGTGCTCTCCGTGTCCACCCCGTACAGCCCCGCGGGCAGGAGCATGAAGTACCAGAACGAGCCGACGTTGCCGGGGGAGTTGGGGATCATCATGCCGACCACCACGCAGCACATCATGGCGTAGGCGGCCACCACCGGGAGCTCCAGGGAGAAGCCGGTCGCCATGAGCCAGTAGCCGAACCCGACGACGCCCCAGTAGGTGACGGTGACGCCGAGGAAGCTCAGCACCGCCGCCGGGCTCCGCAGGACGCGCAGTCCGTCGACGAAGGTGGTCACCAGCCCGATGATCTTGTCGGCGAGGCCCTGCGAGACGAGGCCGAGCACGCGCCGGAGCACGTTCAGCGTCAGGTCGCGCGCCAGGGTGGTGCCGACGAGCACGACCGTGGCGCCGCCGAACACGGTCAGCGCCGCCCACGCGCCCACCTGCAGCTCGGTGTGCCGCTCGAGCTGGCCCTCGGGCAGCTGCATCAGCACGCCGAAGAGCAGCAGCGTGACCATGAGCCCGTCGATGACCCGCTCCACGGCGATGGTCGAGAGCCCGGTGCCGAAGGGCACGCCCGTGTC
>JAUIAC010000631.1 GCA_030425545.1 bacterium
TGACCCACGTGCAGCCGCTGCCGTAGAGCGCGGTGGCCTCTCGGTCGCTGTCGGGCGAGCCGAGGCGCGGGTTCTGGGTCGCCGCCATCATCTCCACCGCGACCACGGGCTCGGCGGGCGTGGACGGCGCCGCGCAGCCGACCAACAGGGCCAGGGTGACCAGCGTGGCGGAGACGCGGGAGGGCACAGGGGACGGGCGAGACAGCACAGGCGCTCCTGGGCGAGAGAGGCGTCACACCGACGCGCGACCCGAGATCACACAACCCGCCGCGCTCTGCAACTCCGCGCGGCGCTGTCGTGGGGTCGCTCCGCCGACTCCTGTCCCTCAGCCCCCCGCCGCGGACATCGCAGGCGGCGGCGGCGCGTGTACCCTGGCGAGGCGGACGCGGCCCGCCAAGCCCGCGACCCCTCGCGCCCAGGAGCCACCGTGACCGACCCCGTCTCACGCCGACGCGCCATCGAGCGCCTGGCCCAGCTCGCGCTCGCCGGCGGCGCGGTCGCTTGCGGCGCCACGCAGGTGGGCACGGCCGAGGGCCAGCCCGACACGGACACGCCGGGCGACGCCGGCACAACCGACACAGCCGCAGCCGACACTGCCGCAGCCGACACTGCCGCAGCCGACACTGCCGCAGCCGACACTGCCGCAGCCGACACAGCCACAGCCGACGCAGCCACAGCCGACGCAGCCACGGCCGACGCGGCTGACGCGACCCCCACCGACACCTGCTCCACCGCGCCCGGCACCAGCCCGGACGACCAGCCGCCCTCGCCCTGCCTCGCCACCGGCGACGACACCGAGGGCCCCTTCTACGAGTCCGGCGCGCCGGCCAAGACCCTGCTCGCGCCCACCAGCGAGCCGGGCGAGCGCCTCACCGTCACAGGGCGGGTCTTCAACCACACCTGCTCCGCCGCGCTCACCGGGGTCACGGTCGACGTCTGGCACGCCGACGCCAAGGGCGCCTATCGCGACCTCAGCCACGCGGTGCCCCTTCGCGGGGTGCTCAGCACCGAC
Source organism: bacterium (assembly GCA_030425545.1). Taxonomy (GTDB): domain Bacteria; phylum Myxococcota_A; class UBA9042; order UBA9042; family UBA9042; genus UBA9042. The sequence goes on from JAUIAC010000631.1 coordinate 1,013, forward strand.
TGCGACGGCAAGTTCGCCTTCGAGACCGTCCTCCCGGGCGCGTACCTCGACGCGGGCGGCTACCGGCCCCGCCACATCCACATGAAGATCACGCCCCCCGGCGGCGGCACCCTGGTCACCCAGCTCTACTTCGCCGGGGACCCCTACCTCGCGCCCAACGACAGCTGCAGCTCGTGCAAGTCGGGCGACCAGACGCACATCATCGCGCTGAAGACGACCACCGTGGCGGGCGCCAAGCAGCACGCCGGCGTGTTCAAGATCGTGGTGTAGCTGACTGAGCCCGCGGCCCTGTCGGGTCGCTACTCCGCCCGCGGCGGCAAGGGCACGGCGGGCTTGGGGGGCAGCGTCTGCTTGGGCGAGGCTTTGGGGAACTCCGCCCGAAGCCGCGCGGCCAGCGCCACCACCTCGTCGCGCGCCACCGGACCGAAGTGCCCGGTGAAGAAGGTGGTCGCCTGCGGCCAGCGCGCCAGCAGCTCGGTCAGGTCGCGGCCGTTGGCCGCCAGGTCGCACATGTACAGGTGCCGCACCGCGCTCGACCCCACGAGCCCGCCGCGGAAGAGATCGCCGACAAAGGCCAGCTGCCCCACCAGCACCACCAGCGAGCCCTGGGTGTGCCCCGGCAGGGCCTCGACCCGACCAGCCAGGCCAGCGACGGGCGCCAGCTCCTGCGACGTGCCGACCCACACGTCGGCCTCCACGGGGGTGTAGGTGGCGTGTTGGTGCTGATCTTCCTGCCAGCTCGCGAGCGTGCCCGTGGAGCAGAGCTTGTCGTTGCGGCCTGAGCGCAGCAGCGGCTGGTCGCCCGACCCGGCGATGATCTTGGTGCCGTAGCGCTGCTTGAACCAGCGCGCGCCGCCGGCGTGGTCGGCGTGGCCGTGCGTGACGATGACCGCGCCGACCTTGGCCGGGTCGATGCCCTCCGCGCGCATCGCCGCGTCGAGCTCCGCGGCGTCCCCCTGCAGGCCGGCGTCGACGACCACGGTGTGCGCGCCGCGCTGGACCACGTGCACGTTGTTGTAGTTCAGCGTCAGCGTGCGGACGGTGAGGTCGCCCGCGCGCACCGTCGCCACCGACGCGCCGCACCCCGACAGCGCGGTCAGACCGACGCACGCGGCGAGCGCGAGCCGGGAGCTCCGCCCGGCGCGAGCCGCGGTCGCGGGTGGGGCGCGCAGGGGCGCGCGCGGGACGGCACGCGAGACAGCGCGCGGCGGCGCACAGGGGACGCGCGCAGCGGCGTCGACCGTCGGAGCTGGGCTCGAGCAAGGCGGGTTGTTCATGCCGCAAGCAGACCGCATCGACCCCGATGGAGCAAGCCCCAGCGCCGGGCGGCGCGGCGCTGGCGGCGCGGCGGCAAGCTGCTATTCTCCGCCGCCCATCCGGCCCCCAAGGAGTGCACCGTGGCGCGTAAGAAGCGAGGCAAAGGCAAGAGCGAGCAGGCGGCCAACCCGTCCCAGGACGCCGAGGGCGTCGACAGCAGCTCCGCCGCGCCGCCGGCCAAGCCGCTCAGCAAGAAGGCCGCGCGCGCCGCCCGCCGCGCCGCCGCGCGCGCCGACGACGACAGCGTCAAGCCCAGCCAGCGCGCCCCCGCGAACCCGGGCCGCCACGCCGCGCGCGTCGCGCCGCGCACGGGCGAGGAGCTGGAGCTGTGGGACGACATCCCAGCCCTCATCGTCGGGCTGCTCTGCGCCTGGCTGCCCGCCGTGGTCCAGCCGGGCCTACGCGACCTCTACCAGCTGCCCAAGACCTTCGCGTTGACCGTGGGCGCCGCCTGGCTCGTCGCCGGCGTGGCCGCCCTGGCGCTGCTCGGGCGCCGGCTGCGCTTCCCCAAGACACCGCTGCTGTGGCCGCTGGTGGGGCTGGCCGCGTCCATCGCCGTCGCGGTGGCCCTCGCGCCGGCGGAGACGGGGGGCGTGCTCTCCATCTTCGCCAAGATGGACGCCTACCGCTGGAGCGCTGCGA
>JAUIAC010000632.1 GCA_030425545.1 bacterium
GCAGCCCGACGAACTCCTCGTCGAGCTTGTCGGCGCGGAGGCTGCTGATGCCCACGCCCTTGCCGCGCGCCACGGCCTCGCGCAGCGCGCCCTTGATGAAGGGCCAGTCGCTCACCGCCGCGCCGACGAAGCCGATCCGCTCCGCGTCACGGTAGATGCCCTCGTCCATCGCCTGGACGACGCGCTTGAGCTCCGGGCTGCGCATGGGCGACGCGGGGGCGCGCACCACACAGAACTTGCAGTAGCGCGGACAGCCTCGGCTGGTCTCGAGCAGGGCCATGTCGCGGAACTCGGCGTCCGGGCTGGTCCACACCCCGCGCGCCGGGATGTGCGCGCCGCGCGCCACCAGCACGTCCGGGACCGCGTCGCCGTGGATCGTCGGCACCCACACGCCCTTGACGTCCGCGAGGCGACGCAGCAGCTGCGGCTTGGGTAGATCGGCCTCGAAGCCGTCGAGCAGATCTTCGAGCGCGTCCTCCGCCTCCCCCATGACCACGGCGTCGACGAAGGGGCCGAGCGGCAGCACGTTGCTCTGGGTCAGGGGGCCACCGACGATGACCGGTGCCGAGCGGTCGTCGCGGTCCATGGCCAGCGGCGCCAGCCCGCCCGACTCGAGCATCCAGGCCAGGTGGGGGATGTCGAGCTCGTAGGCGATGGAGAAGAGCACGGCGGTGAACTCACTCACGGGCTGGCCGTGCTCCAGGCTCTTCAGAGGTCCACGCCAGCCGGGCTCGAAGGCGTCGTCGGGCAAGACCGCCCGCTGGCAGCTGACCCCCTCGCGGCTGTTGAGCGCGGCGTAGACCACCTGCAGCCCCAGCGACGCCCCTGCCACCCGGTAGTTGTTCGGGTAGCAGAGCACCAGCTCGCGCTGCGCTCGGCGGTAGAGCGTGCCGGTCTCACGCGCCAGCAGGGGGGCGCTGCGGTGGGGGTCGTAGGGCATTGGGCTCCGGGCAAGACGAGGGGCTGCGCACCCGCCGACGCGGGGCTGCAGCGGGGCTGATAGCCGTGTCCCCTGCGAATGTCACGCAAGCGGTGGGATTGGCTCTTGTTTCAGCAGGGTGTGCGGGCAGGGTGCGCGGGCAGGGTGCGCGGTCACCCCAACAGCGTCGGCCGCCAGAAGAGCCAGGCCATGGACAGCAGGCCCCCCACGTTCATGCCGACGCCGGCGAGGGTGTACTCGGTGGTGGTGTAGTTGCTGCGATCGCGGGCGTAGACGAGCACGTCGAAGAGCAGCCACCCGGCCCCCGCGAGCAGAAAGCCGCCGAGCACCCAGTCGTCGAAGCCCAGCCCGCAGAGCGCACCTTCCACGGCCACCAGGACAACCACCAGCACGCGCGCAGCCGTCGCCCCCAGGACGGTGGCCGAGGTGCGTCGACCCGCGGCGCGGTCCGGCGTGATGTCCATGATCTCTCCGATGAGCTGAGCGTGGACCACGAAGAGCCCGAGGTAGAGCCACGCCATCGGGGGCACGGGCGGGCGCGCGTTGAGCCACACGGAGAGCTGCACCACCAGCAGGTAGCCCAGGGGGTTGAGCAGGTCGAAGGGAGGGCGCCCGCGGAGGCCGCCGGTGCGGGCGTTGTAGCTGGCGTTGACCGCGACGAGGGCGGCCAGGAGCAGCGCCATGGGCCAGCCTGCGATCCACACAAAGCCGACGAAGAAGGGGACCTGAGCCAGCGCCATCACCGGCGGCAGGGTGTCGAGCTCGGCGCGGCTGCCCCGGGCGCCGAAGAGCCAGCTGTCTTTGCGCGGGTTGTCGGTGTCGACGTCGATGTCGGCGCGGTCGTTCCACCCGTACACCAGCACGTTGAGCGGCCAGGTGACGTAGAGCACCCCCAGCCACCCCACGGGATCGCGCCAGTCCGCGCCGGTGGTGAGCGGCAGCAGGTAGAGCCACAGCGTCTGGAACCACAGCCCCGGGCGGCTGACCTTGAGCCAGAACTTGAGCGGCCAGGCGCTGCCCGCGGGTGACACGACGGCGTCACTCCCCGCGCTGGGTGGTCCCGCAGGGTCAGCCATGCGCGCCGTCGGCCTGCACTTGCAGGCGCTCGATCACGCGGCGGACCTCGTGCTGCTCTGGCAGGCCCAGCGACGCGGTGAGCACCAGCGCCTCGCCCAGGGCCGCGCCACAGGCCTCGCCCTGCCCCAGGTAGCCGCGCACCTGCCCCAAGAGGAAGAGCGCGGCGCCCAGGCTGCGCCCTCGCTCGGAACGCAGGTCGGCCACGGCGCCCTCCAAGGCCTCGGCGGCGCGCTCGAAGCGGCGCTGCATCGCGAGCGCCTGGCCACGCACGGTGGCCAGCTCCCCGCGGACGTGACGCGAGGTCGGCGCAGGGGCGCTGTCCAGGGTGGCGAGGGCGGCGTCGGGCTGCCCCTGCTGGCAGGCGAGGCGCGCGAGATCACCGCGGCACGCGGCGGCGGTGTCGAGCCCGTCGCTGCCCTCCGCGGCCTCCGCGAGCGCGGCGGCCTCACGGAGCTCCTGGGCCGCGATCTCGGCCTGCCCGCCCTGAATCGCGGCGTTCGCGGCGCCGCGCAGGGCGTTGATCTGGAGCGGCAGGCTCCCGGCGCGACGGGCCTGGTCCACGGCCTGGGCGAAGACGTGGCGCGCCTCGCGCGGGCGCCGCAAGCGCAGGAAGGCCTCGCCCTGAGCCAGGGCCGCCTCGGCCGCCAGGGCCGGCTGCTTCAACGTCGCCGCCTCCTGCGTGGCCTGGCCCAACGCCAGCTGCGCCTCGTCGAGCCGGCCCAGCGCCATCAGCGCGCGCCCCCCGGCCACGAGACTGCGTGCGCGGCTGGCGCCGTCGTCCGCCTCGCCGCCGAGCTGCGCCGCGGTCTCCGCTGCACGAAGCGCCGCCTCGGCGTCGCCGACGGCGAGCAGCGCGGTCGCCAGGCGGGCCTGTGCGCGGCCCCGCCAGCGGAGCAAGGGGTGCGACTCGGAGAGCTGCACGGCCTCGCGGGCGGCGCTCAACGCGCCCTCGG
>JAUIAC010000633.1 GCA_030425545.1 bacterium
GGGGGGGGACAGGGGAGACAGGGGAGACAGGGGAGAGAGGGCAAAGCCAGCGGATTGCTGCGGCGATGCGCTTGGCCGCAGACGGCTAGAACTGCCACTCCAACCCCAGGGCGCCGTAGGCTGTCAGCGTGGGGTCGTCGTTGAGCGCAAGCATGGACCCGCCGCCGCCGGCACCGCCAGCGCCGACCTCGACATTGAGCCGCGGGCCGCCGAGGTCCACCGAGAGCCCCACGGGCAGCCGCACCGCGTTGAGCGCGCGGAAGCCGACGGACGGGTTCGTGTAGAGCCAGAGCGCGTCGCTGAGCCGCCAGCTGACCGGCAGCGAGACCTCGGTCCACAGCCAGCCGCCGCTGACGCCCAGGCTGACGCGGGTGGTCGCGCTCGACGTAAGGAGGTAGCGGAGGTAGCCACCCGCGCCGATCATCGAGGTTGTGCCGGCGAAGAGGGTGCCCCCCGCCGTGACGCGCTCCGAGAGCTTGACCTCGCTCCACGCCTGTCCTGAGGCGCAGGCCGCGCCGTCGCCCTCGCCCAGATTGCAGAGCACGACCGCGTTGCCGCGCCCAAAGGACGACGACCTGCGAATGGGCAGCGCGGCGGACGCAGACACACCGGCCGCCACGGTCTTGCCAGCCTGCATCGGCGTGTTCGGGCGGAGGGTCGACGCGGGCGCGCAGGCCCACAGCGCGAAGTAGGCCACGCACACGACCGAGAGCGCGGCCACGAGGGTGGTGGGGGCGTGCGTTCGGATCGGGAGGCGACGGCGCATGGCCACAGAGCATACCCTGGGTCACCGCAAAGTGCAGCGGCGCGCGCATGCACGTGGCGAGCGCGCACGCCGGGAGGCGCATGTTTCCAGTGCTGACCCAGCTGTGGGGCCACGACGTCCCAACCTACGGGCTGTGGGTGCTTCTTGGCGCCCTGGTCGCGTGGCGGGTCCGGCGCGCGGAGGTAGCCCGCCTCGGGCTCGCGGCTGCCCCTGGCCACCGCTGGGTGGGCGTGGGGGCGCTGGTGGGGGCCGTGGTCGGCGCCAAGCTGGGCATGGTGCTCTTCGAGCCGGCGGCGTCGATGAGCGCGCTCCTGCGCCGGGCGCTGACCCTGGACTTCGCCGGCAAGACCGTGGTGGGCGGGCTCGCGGGCGGCTACGTGGGGGTCGAGCTGAGCAAGCGCGCCGTGGGGATTCGTGTGTCCACCGGCGACGCCTTCGCGGTGGCGCTGCCGCTGGCCCAGGCGCTCGGGCGGGTGGGCTGCCTCTTCGCCGGCTGCTGCTGGGGCAGCGAGACCACCCTGCCCTGGGCGGTCTCGCTGCACGGCGCCGCACGACACCCCGTCCAGCTCTTCGAGGCCATCGCGCTCGTGGCGCTGGCCGCGTGGCTGTGGCGCCAGCGCGCCCGCCCCAGGCCGCCCGGCCACCTCTTCCGCCGCTACCTGGTGGGCTACGCCGTGATCCGCTTCGTCATGCAGCACTGGCGCGCCGACCCGGTGGTGCGCTGGGGGCCCCTGGACGCGGTGCAGTGGGTCTGCCTGGCCGCCGCGCTCGGCTTCAGCTGGCTGCTGTGGCGGGGTGAGCGCGGAGCCGTCGTGCGCTCCTCGCCGCGCACCTCTCCGCGCACCTCTCCGCAGGCCTCGAGACCCGAGGGTCAGGCCTGATCGGGCACGGGTCGGCCCCCGACGCTGTACCAGTCGAGCCGGCGGGTCACCGTCATCACCGTCGCCAGCCCGCCGAAGACCAGGAGCGCGCCGAGCAGCAGCGCCTGATCCTCGGACTGCAAGATGCCGTAGAGCGCCCCGTAGAGCGTCGCCAGCCCGGCGCTGAACCCGAGCCCGCGCCGCCAGCTCGCCAGCACGCTCGCCAGGTAGTGGCCGATGAGGCCGACGCAGGCGGCGCTCGCGATGACGTAGGCCAAGGTGAAGCCGAGGTGCTCCGAGAGCGCGATGACCAGCAGGTAGAAGGTCGCCAGCGCGGCGCCGACCAGCGCGTACTGCATCGGGTGGATGCGCAGCTGCTTGACCACCTCGAAGAGGAAGAAGGCGCTGAAGGTCAGCAGCACGAAGAGCAGGTCGTACTTGGTCGCGCGGCTGGTCTGGCTGTAGTGGTCCACAGGCTCGATGAAGGACACCCCGACGTCGTGGTCTGCGGCGAGCGCTCGCCCGCTCTTGTGGGCCGCACGGAAGCGCGCGCCGAGGTTCGACGCCAGCGCGGTGGTCTCCCAGCGCGCCGTGAAGCCCGCGGCGTCCACGGTGCGCTGGGTGGGCAGAAAGCGCCCGTAGAACGAGGGGTGCGGCCAGTCGGCGCGGAGGTCCACGCGCGCGTTGCGGCCCAAGGGTGCGAAGCTGAGCTTGGTCGCCCCCGCCAGGTCGAGGGGGAGGCTGAACGCCACGCTGCGCCTCGACGCCACCTTCACGCCCGTCAGCGGCACGTGCACGCCCTCGCCGAAGGCGCTGAGCTTGGCGCCCGGCTGCACGGCGAAGGTCTTGCCCTGCCAGGTGAAGTTGGGCGCCTGCCGCAGGCCCCGCACGTCGCCGAGGCCCACAGCGACGTAGGGCTCCCCGAAGCGGACGTTGGGGTCGTCGCGCAGCTTGCCCACGTCGACCGAGAAGGTGCCGCTGACGGTGAGTTTGGTCGCGTACACCGGCACGGCATAGATGCCGCGGTAGAGCCTGTTGGTCGCGACGGTGCCCGAGATGCGAAAGTCCTCCGGCAGCACGGTGAGCACGTGGTCGCTGAAGGTCTCCTTGGTCACCAGGCGAATCACGGTCCGCGAGGTGTAGCGTGGCTCGGGCGGCGTGGGCGTCGCCACGGCGGCGCGCGCTCTCTGCGCTCCAGGGCCGGCGGCCGGCGTGGCCGGGGCGTCGAGGGTCTGGCCGCCCGGGTCGGCCTTGGATCCGGTGGCGGCGGGTCCTTCGCCTACCCGCGCCGGAGCGCTGTCCGCCGCCGCGCGACGCGCAGCAGCGGGCTTGGCGCTC
>JAUIAC010000634.1 GCA_030425545.1 bacterium
CAGCCCGCCCTTGGGCCGCAGGGTCAGCCGCGGCTCGGGCACCACGGGGCGCCCCGCCACCGGCACCAGCCGCGCCGCGGGCAGCAGCACCGCCAGGGCGATGGCCGACTCCATGCGCGCGAACTGGTCGCCGATGCACTTGCGCTGGCCGCCCGAGAACGCCAGCCAGGCGAACTTGTGCACGCCGAGCGCCTTGCGGGCCGCCTCGCGCTCCGGGGTGAAGCGGTCCGGGTCGAAGCGGTCCGGCTGCTGCCAGCACGCCGGGTGCCGGTGCAGCACCCACGCCGGCATGTAGACATAGGTCCCCTTGGCGATGTGCTGGCCGTCGATGACGTCGTCCTGCTCGGCCCGCCGCCCGATGATCCACACCGGCGGAAAGAGCCGCATCGACTCCTTGAGCACCCGGTCCACCGTCGGCATCCGACACAGCTCCGCGATGCCGGGCGCCTGGTCGGGCTTGCCCGCCATGACCGCCTCAATCTCCTCCGTGGCCGCCGCGGCGTGGTCCGGGTGGGTGCTCAGCAGGTGCAGGGTCCACGCCAGGGCGTTGGCCGTGGTCTCGTGCCCGGCGAGCAGCATGGTCATGACCTCGTCCCGCAGCTGCTGGTCGTCCATGGCCTCGCCGGTGTCCTCGTCGCGCGCCGACATGAAGCGGCCGAGCAGGTCGTCGCCCGCGCCCTCCCCCGCCGCCACCTGGGCCCGCCGCGCCTCGATGATGTCGCCGACCACGCCGTCGAGGGTCGCCAGCGCCGCCCGCATCTGGCGGTTGGCCTCGGTGGGCCACAGCTCCGGCCACGGCAGGGGCGCGGTGGTGATGCGGTCGAAGGCGTCCAGGACCACGCCCAGCGCCGCGCCGACCTCCGCCGCCTCGCCGGTGATGTCGAGCGAGAAAAGGGTCTCGCCGGCGATGCGCAGGGTCAGCCGCATCATGTCGTCGGCGACGTCTCGCGGCTCGCCCCGGGCGGCGGAGGCCAGCCACTCCTGGCGCAAGTCCAAGCACGCCCGCCCCATGGACTCGGCGAAGGTCGCGATGTGTTTCCTGTGGAACGCGGGCTGGGCGATGCGCCGCTGCCGCCGCCAGTGGGCGCCCTCGCTGGTGACCAGCCCCTGCCCGAGGAAGAGCTTGAGCTTCTCGTAGCCGCGGGTGCGCTTGGCGTAGCGGTCGCGGTGGGTCACCAGCACCTGGTGCCAGGCCTCCGGGTGCGCCAGCGAGACGATGCGCTGGGTGGCCAGGCGCATCGACACCACGTCGCCGTGCTCGGCGTGGGCGCGGACGAAGAGGTCCAGCGGGTCCTTCGCCATCGCCGGCAGCAGGCCGAGGGGGCCGCTGGTGGGCACCGCAGGCGGGCGGGTGAGGGGGCGGGGGTCGGTGAGGGTCTGGGTGTGCATGGCTGGCTCCGCTGCTTGCTATGTGAGCGATGACTCGTATAGTATGTGAGCGACCGCTCGCATTCTACTCGCATTGCACCGGAGCCGGCGACATGCACACAACCCCGCGAAAACAGCCGACTCAGGCGCGAAGCAAGGCCACGGTCGACGCCATCCTCGAGGCGACCGCTCGTGTTCTCGTGGCCGACGGCTACGCCAAGACGTCCACCAACCGCGTGGCGAAGGTGGCGGGGGTGAGCGTGGGCTCGCTCTACCAGTACTTTCCCAGCAAGGAGGCGCTGATCTACGCCGTGGCCGAGCGGCATGCGCAGACCATGGTGGGGTTGCTCGCCGAGACGATGACCGACCTGGCCGACGCGCCCATCGAGCAGGCGGTGCGCACCTACATCGACGCGATGATCCAAGCGCACCTGATCGACCCGGAGCTGCACCACCGGCTGATGCAGCTGGTGTTCCAGGTCGGGCTGAGCCAGATGACGGAGATCGACGACGCGGCCACGGAGCTGATCGAGGGCTACCTGGCCTCGCGGCCGGAGACGCTGGCGACGCCGGACCTCAAGACCGCCTCGTGGGTGCTGATGACCACGGTCGAGGCGCTGATTCACATGGCCGTGCTGCAGCGCCCGGAGCTGCTGAGCGACGGCCGGCTGACCGACGAGATCTGCGCGGTGGTGCTGCGCTACCTCGGCGTCGATTGTCGCTCAGCTCGCCGGGGCAAATAGCGGACATTTTGTCGCTCAGCTCGCCGGGGCAAATAGCGGACATTTTGTCGCTGGAGCGCACCGACCACGGCGGAGCGCACCGACCGCGGCGGAGCGCAGGCCGCGTTGAGCCGAACCCTGGGCGCGGGCACACTGGCGACATGACGACCCGACCGACCGCCACGCGCACCTCTCTGCCCTCCGCCCCGCACGGCCCCGCGGGCGCCTCTGTGGCGTGTCACCGCGGCGGCCCGCGCGGGGGCCTCGCCGTGGCGCTCCTCAGCGCGACGGTGCTGCTCGCCAGCTGCGGCGGCGCTCAGCCCGAACCCAAGGCCGCCACCGCGCCGCAGGCGACGGGCGCCACAAGCCGGCGAGCCGCCCAGGCCGGCAGACCGGACGCAGAGGCGACCCGCTACGCGCCACCACCGTTCACGGCGGACCAGATCCGCGCCGCCACCCGGCCCGGCCGCACCTACCTGTTTCGCCTCACCCTACCGGGCCGGAGCCAGGGGCCACTGCTGCGCGAGATGCGCTTCGTGCACGCTCACAGCCAGGGCGGCCAGCTGTCGACGCGCACGCTCAACGCCGACCGCAGCCCGCGCGGGGAGGCCACGGTCAACACCTTCACCTGGGCCGAGCTGGTGAGCCACGCGAGCTATCCCAAGGACGCCACGACGGTGACCGCGGTGTCGCACACCGTGCCGGCCGGGACCTTCGACTGCCTGCGCTACGAGGTGCGGCAGGAGCAGACGGTGATCGTCGCCTACTTCGCCAAGGCGCTGCCGGGCGCGCCGGTGCGTCACACGCTGACCGAGGGCGGCAAGCTCAGGTCGGAGATGGTGTTGACGGAGCACAAGGCGCGCTAGCAGACC
>JAUIAC010000635.1 GCA_030425545.1 bacterium
CGTAGCGGGGGTCGGGAAAGGCGGCGGTCGAGGTCATGGGCTCCTCCAGGTGCGCCCAGGGTAGGGGGCGAGGGGCGTCCGCGAAAGGCGCGCGGTTGTCCACGTGGGAGCGCAGGTCCATGCTGCGGCGGCAGGAGGTCGGGCATGAGCGAGGGCGTCTGGGTGGTCGGGGTCGCGACAACGCGCTTCAAGCGCTGGCCGGAGCGAGATCACAGCGATCTGGCAGAGGAGGCGCTGGCGGGCGCGCTGGCCGACGCCGGGCTGGCCGACGGGGGCGACGTCGGTCGCGTCTGGTTCGGCAACTGCGGCATGCACCACTGGGGCCAGGGCAACGTGCGGGGTCAGGTCGCGTTGGCGGACGCGCTCTCGGACGGGCGCCTCAACGCCCGCGCTCCGGTGATCAACGTCGAAGGCGGCTGTGCGACCGGGTCCATGGCCCTCCACGGGGCCGTGGCGGACGTGCGCGCGGGCCACGCCGACCTGGCGCTGGCTCTCGGCGTGGAGAAGACCTTCATGCCGACCATGCCCGAGCGCATGATGGCGCTCTTCGACGGCGCGCTCGACCAGCTCAAGCCCGACCGTTGGGGCGACTTCTACCGCGCCGCGGCCGAGCGCGAGGGGCTGCCCTACCGCCCCCACCCGGCGCGGATTCAGCTGCTGGACGTCTGCGCGATGCAGGCGATGTGGCACATGCGCACCCACGGCACCTCGCCAGCCCAGATCGCGGCGAGCGCGGCCAAGAACCACGGCCACTCCGTGCACAACCCCAACGCCCAGTACCGCAAGGCCATGAGCGCGGAGGAGGTGCTGGCGGACAAGCCGGTGATCGGCCCGCTCACGCGGGCGATGTGCGCGCCGATCAGCGACGGCGCCGCCGCCGTGCTCGTGGTCAACGCCCGGGGACTGGCGGCGCTGCCGAAGGCCACCCGGGCGCGGGCCGTCGCGGTGATCGGCAGCGCCCAGGCCGGCGGCACCTGGCGGTCGCTTGGCGAGCCCTCCGTGGCGCGCCACGCCGGCGACGCGGCCTACGCCATGGCCGGCGTCGGCCCCGACGACATCGACGTGGTCGAGCTGCACGACGCCACCAGCTTCGCGGAGCTGCACCTCAGCGAGATGTTGCGCTTCTGCGACGAAGGGCAGGGCGGCGCCTACGTCGCGTCGGGCGCGGCGACCCTCGGGGGCGAGCGGCCGGCCAACCTCTCGGGTGGGCTGGTGTCCAAGGGGCACCCCCTCGGCGCGTCCGGGCTGGCCATGGTCCACGAGCTCGCGACGCAGCTGCGCGGTGAGGCCGGCGCGCGTCAGGTGCGCGACGCCCACGTGGCCCTCGCTGAGAACGGGGGCGGGCTCATCGGCTTCGACGAGGCGGCCTGCGCGGTGACGATCCTGCGGCGCGCCTGAGACCGGACACAGCAGCCCGCGCGGCGCGTCTGCCGGCGGCAGCTCCAAGGGCGTCGGAGCGCTCGCTCAGAGGCTGGCGAGGATGCGCAGGTAGGTCGCGTAGCGCGCAGGCGCCAGGTCGCCGGACTCGGCGGCCTCGCGGACCGCGCACCCCGGCTCCGCGTCGTGGCGGCAGTCGCGAAAGCGGCACCCCGCTGCGGCCTCGTCGAAGTCGTTGAACCAGCCGCGCAGCGCGTCCCCGTCGACCTGCCACAGGCCGAAGGAGCGGATCCCCGGGGTGTCGATGAGCCGTGTGTCGCCGGGCAGATCCACCAGCCGGGAGGCCGTGGTGGTGTGGCGCCCGCGCCCGTCACGCGCGCGCACCGCGGCGGTCTCCTGCGCGGCCTCCGGCCACAGCGCGTTCAGCAGCGACGACTTGCCGACCCCGCTGTGGCCGACGAAGACGCAGGTGCGACCGCGGAGCCGCTCCCGCAGGGGCGCGAGCCCGTCGCCGAGGGTCGCTGCGCTGAGCAGCGGCTCCACCCCCAGGTCGCGATAGGGCGCCAGCGCGGTCTCGGCGGCCTGCACGTCGCCGAGCAGGTCGCGCTTGTTCACCACCAGCACCGGCGTCACACCGCCGCGCTGCACCGCGATGAGCATGCGGTCGATGAGCCCGGTGCGCAGGACGCCCTCGCTCGGCGCCACCACCAGCACCGCGACGTCGACGTTGGCGGCGATGACGCGCTCGAGCGTGGGATCGAAGGGGTCTGGCCGCGAGAGGGTCGTGCGCCGCTCGCGGACGCAGGCCAAGGCCCGGTCCACCGGCAGCTCCGGGTCGAAGCCCACCACGTCGCCCACCGCCGCTGACGCGACGTGGTTGTGAAACCAGAGCCGCACGTCGTCTTCGCCCGCGCAGCGCACCGTGCAGCCCTTGCGGCTCACGGCGACCACCAGCCCGTCGACCTTGGCCTCGGCGACGTCGCCCGTGTCCAGCTGCGCCGCCACGCTCTGCAGCCGACCCGGCCGCAGCTTCTCCATGCCGCCTTCGCTCAGCTCGTTGACCGGCCGTCGGCCCTGCTTGCGCAGCGAGCGCTTCATGGCGCGCGCGACCTTGCGCGCGCGGCGTCGGTCGGGGGCTTGGTCCTGCGGTGGGTTGCGCTTGCTGGCCATGGGCGCCGGAGTTTAGAGCGTTGGGGCGGAGAAGGCGACTCGCAGACCGGCCGCCGGAGCGGGTCGGGGGTCTGCCCTGCCGCCCCGGTCGCCGGTCTGCCCCGCCTCCGACAAAAGCCCGTGACGCGCGGCGGCGGCGCCACTATGGTCCCCGCGCCCACACCCCGGAGCTCCCGATGGCCACGCTTGGCGTCCCCGCGCATTCCTCTCATTCCAAGCAGTTTGCTGCGACGCGCTGGGGGTGGACCTCCCTGGCGGCGGTGCTGGCCCTCGCCCTCGGGGCGCCCGGCTGCACGACCTACAGCGGCGCGGGGGGCGGCGGCGTGGTGCAGACCGCCTGCGTCGACACCAGCCAGTGCGCCGGCTACCCCTGCGTCAACGGCTTCTGCGACTTCAGCAGCTTCGACGC
>JAUIAC010000636.1 GCA_030425545.1 bacterium
CCTGCGCTTCGCGGGCGTTTGACGGGTGGACAGCGCATCGAAACCCTCCGAATCAGGACGCGAGCAGGCGGACCACCAGCGCGCCTCCGATCCATGCGCCCAGCGCGGAGCCCAGCGACGCCATCACCGCCACCAGCAACACCCGCGTAAAGGGGTTGCGATAGATGCCGCCGAGGCTCTGCACGTCCTCGTTGATCCGCTCACAGTCCTCGACCGTGGGCTTGCGCAGCCACGCCTCCACCGGCCCCACGACCATGGCGGTGCCCAGCAGCGGGTTCAGGCTGGTGATCGGAGAGCTGAACAGGCTGGTCACCACGCTGATGAGCTTGCCGCCCCCCAGCGCCGTGAAGATGCCCGCCACGACCGAGTTGGCGGCGACCCACAGCCACACCATCTCGCCCAACATCTGGCCTTGGCCCTTGCGCCAGCCGAAGTAGAAGGCGCCCAGGATCAGGGCAGGGATGACCCACTTGAGCCCGGCCAACCACTTGCTCGGCGGCGGAATCTGCTCCAGCGGCTCGAGCTCCACCGGCTTGTCGAAGTCCGCGACCATGCCCGGCACGTGCGCTGCGCCCACCACGGCGACCACGGTCGTCCCACCGGCCTGCCGGATCTTCTCGACCATGTAGCGGTCTCGCTCGCGAATGAGCGGCTCGGTCACCTCCGGCAGCCGCTCCGCGAACGCGCTCATCATGTCCTGCATGCGACCGTCGCTCTTCAGCGCCTCGATATCCTCGGCGCTCACGCCCGTGTCGACGACCAGACTCTCCATGATCTCGCCGAGCAGCCGCAGCTTCTGGAAGAAGCCGATGTTCGACCAGCTCCGCTTCAGCGTGACGTGGATGTTGCGATCCACCAGCGCGAGCTTGGCCCCCGTGCGCTCCGCCGCGGCAGCCCCCGCCATCAGCTCCGCGCCGGGCTCGACGCCGAGCTCCGACCCGATGCGGCGCTGGTACGCGCCCACCGCCAGGTTGGCCAGCAGAAAGAGCGCCTTGCCCTCGCGAAACACCTTGAAGATGTCGAGCTTCTTCCAGCGGTCCGGGTCGGTCAGGGCGTCGTAGCGGCTCTGGCAGAGCTCCACGCACACCACGTCTGGCTTGAGCTCCGCGATGGCCCGCTCGACCTCGTGCACGCTCTCCTGCGAGACATGGGCCGTGCCGACGAGCCAGATGGTCCGGCCCTCGTGCTCAATCCTGCGGATATGGTCGTTTGGCTCCATGATCTCCTCGGGAAGGGGGCGCATTGTGCGCTGGATCTCGCGGCCCCGCCAGCGCTCATCGCAGATCTCCTCAGATTGTCGCTGCATGCGTGGTGAAGCCCAGCGTTTGCCTGGGGTTGTGTGCGGTCGTCTGGTGGGGTGACCACGCGCTGGGCCTGGCCGTGTCTCGGCGTGATCCAGGGCGCGAGCAGCCGACTGGCGAGGCCGTCACGCGCGCGCGGCAGGAGGGTGTCCGTGGCGTCCATTCGACGGGGTTCTCCGCGCATTCATATGACCTCAAACATCGCGCGCGACGCGCGACGCTGTGCGCGGCGGGGTAGGAGTGGTAACCTCTGCGCATGTCGAGTGGGCGCTACCCATCTCCGTACAGCACGCCGGGCCACGCCGCTGGCCTGCGCACCTTTGTTCAACGTCGAAGGGCCTGTCTGCGACCCCGTCGCGGCCCCTCCCTCCGCCGCTCCCTCTGCCCGTCCGCCCACACCGCTGCCTTCGCCGTGGCCGTCACCGCGATGCTCACGGTGAGCCTCACGCCCGAGTCGGCTCACGCGCGCCGCCGCGCCGTCGCGACCGCGACCCGTGGCGCGGCGCAGCGTGCCGGCGCCACCGCCAAGCCGCAGGGCGCCGCTGTCCGCAAGCCCACCACGCGGAAGTACACCACCCGCATCGACAAGCTCACGCGCAAGCGGCTGCGCTACCACACGCTGACCGTCCCTGAGCTCAAGAAGCGCTTTCGCTACATGGTCTACCTGCCCAAGGGGGGCATCAAGCCGGGGCGCCGCTACCCGATGCTGGTCCTGCTCCATGGGCTCGGAGAGTTCCCGCACGGCTGGATCACCCTGGGGCGCGTTCACGAGGAGATCGACCGGCTGGTGGCCAAGGGCAAGATGCCTGCGCCCATCGTGCTGCTCGCGTCCGGCAAGAACGGCTACTGGACCAACTGGGCCGACGGCCGGCACCCCTACGGGGACCTGGTGGTGAACCACTATCTCGAAGACATGCGCCGGCGCTATCCGGTCACGGACCGCGCCGAGCTGACGGCGGTGGCGGGGTGCTCCATGGGCGGCTTCGGCGCGCTCTCCCTTGGGCTGCGCTACCCGGAGACCTTTGGCTTCGTCGCGGCGCTCTCGCCTACGGACATGGAGATCGCGGTGCGCAACCAGCCCAAGCGGCCGGTGTACCGACGCCTGGTGGGCCCGCCGCCCTTCGAGTCCATGGTGCGGCGCATCAACCCACGGCACCTGGTCGAGCGCGGCTTTGGCTCTCCGCGGCAGCGGTTCTTGCTCGTGTACGGCGCGCTCGAGGGGCCGAAGTTCGGTGAGGGCACCCAGCGGGTCGCGAACCTGATGCGCATGCGCGGCCTGCGCGCAGACGTGATGCGTGTCGAGGGCGAAGGCCACGGCTGGAAGAACGCCTGGGCTCGGTCCCACGGCTGGTGGGTTCAGCGTCTGGCCGGCAGCTGGCAGCGCGCCCTCGGCCGCCGCTGAGCCGGCGGCGCCGCGACAGCGCTCCGAGACCCCAGACATCCCGAGACCCCAGACACCCCGAGACCCAGACATCCCGAGACCCAGACATCCCGAGACCCAGACATCCCCAGCGATCGCTCACCCACGCACGAGCAGGTCGAGCGCGACCTGTCGGGCCACCTTGTGGGCGCTCAGCAAGGGGGCGCCAGCGCGCGCCGCTCGGAGCAGGACCCCTTCGACCACCGCCCGCACCGCCACCGCCG
>JAUIAC010000637.1 GCA_030425545.1 bacterium
GCAGGCCGGGCAGAAGGGGCTGTTGATCCGCCGGGACGCCTGGGGCCACGGCACCTGCGCGGCTTCCGGCGGCTGCGAGCAGAAGGCCAGCGCGGCCTGCGACGACGGCAAGCCGTGCACCGTCGACTCCTGCGCCAAGGGCAGCTGCAGTCACGCGCCGGCGGTCGGCTGGACCTGCGCCTTGGACGACGGCTGCACGTTGAGCGCGGCCTGCGTGCAAGGCGCCTGCGTCGGCCAGGGCCAGGGCCGCCTGAGCGCGAAGGAGGTCACGGGCACCTCGCCCCAGCTGGCCAAGATGGTCAGCGCCGCGCCCCTGCCCGGCGGCGGCGGGCTCTATGGCCTGCAGAACGGCACTGGCGGGTCTGCGGGCTACTCGCTCCTGCGCACCGACGCCGCGGCGGCCACCGTGGGCCTCGGCTCGCAGCACAAGTCCATCTACCAGTTCGAGGGGCTCGAGGGCATCGTGCCGCTCGGCGACGGCAGCGTGGTCTCGGTCTGGCGGCAGAACGGCGGCGAGGTGGCCGCCGCGCGCTACAAGCAGGTGGGCGTCCAGAACACGTTGATGTGGCAGAAGACCCTGTGTACGCCCGTAGCCGACCCTGCCAGCAAGGCCTGCAACAAGCTGCCCTACGTGGTGTGCGGCCAGGGGCGCGTCGTCGCCGACGCCAGCGGCACCCACGTGACCTGGCTCAGCACGGCCGTCAAGGGCAACATCCCCTGCAAGATCCCCAGCTACTCCAGCAAGCTCACGCACTACACACGACACGTGGCCCGGGTCACCGTGGCGACCGGCGCGGTCAGCAAGGCGCTCACGGTCTCGACCCGATTTTGGAAGCACCCCACGACCGGGGTGGGGATCATCGGCACGGACGACCTGGTCGACAGCCGCGCGCAGCCCCTGAGCGACGGCACGTTGATGCTCCTGGGCCGCGCGAACGTCTACAAGCCCTCGCCGGTGGGCGGCAAGCGGGTGCTCGTCGGTCGTTATGCCTACCTGGAGCGGCGCAACGCGAGCACCACCTGGCGTAAGTTCTACGGCGGCAGCTCGACCACCAACAGCCGCTTCGAGGGCGTGGCGTCCACGGCAACGGGCCTGCTCGCGGCGGGCCGCCGCTGGACCGCGAGCTGGTCGAAGCTGTGGCTGGTCGGCGTCGACACGGCCGGCAACCAGCTGTGGACGCGGGAGCAGGACCTCACCCACCTGCCTGGCATCCAGGGCGCGCTCTCCGACCCCGCGGGGGCCATCCTCTTTGGGCATCGCGCGAGCAGCGTCGGCGTTCGACCCTGGCTGCGGGCGGTCGACGGCGTGGGCCAGACCTTGTGGGAGCGGGTGTGGACCTCCCTGCCCAAGAGCGCCTATCACACGCGCGGCGGTTGGCGCGGCCCGGGCGGCGACGTGATCTTGGCGGGCCAGGTCACCGATCAGGGCCAGATCTCCGCCTTCCAGCTCCGCGCCAGCCCCTGGGGCCACGCCACCTGTGCCGAGGCCGGCAGCTGCAGCAAGCAGTCCTGGCTCAGCTGCGACGACCAGGACCCTTGTACGGCCGACCTCTGCGATGGGAAGACGGGCAAGTGCGCCAGCCAGAAGAGCTCGGGCGCCCCCTGCGATGACGGCGACGCCTGCACCGAGGCCGACACCTGCGTCGTCGGCACGTGCAAGGGCGCCCAGGTCAACGGCTGCGGCGGCTGACGCGGCGCGGGTCAGCTGCGCCGCCGCCGCCTCGAGGAGCGCCGCCAGCCGGCACGACGGCGTGGGCGCGCAGCAGCTCCTTGCTTCCCAATCCACGGCGCCCGGACGAACGAGCCTCACCCCCGCAGCGCCACCGCCGTCGGCGTCTCCGCGGCGCTGGCGACCAGCTCGGCCACGGGCCCCTGCCACAGCACCTGGCCGCCGTGGTCGCCGCCGCCCGGCCCGAGGTCCACCAGCCAGTCGGCCTCGCGCAGCACGTCGAGGTTGTGCTCGATGACGACCACCGTGTCGCCGCGGTCCACCAGCGCGTGCAGCACGTCGAGCAGCTTCTTCTGGTCTGCGAGGTGCAGCCCCGTGCTCGGCTCGTCGAGCACGAAGAGCGTCTCGTGTCGCCGCCGCTTGGCCAGCTCGGCGCAGATCTTCAGCCGCTGGGCCTCGCCGCCGCTCACGGTGTTGCTGCCCTGGCCGAGGCGCAGGTAGCCGAGGCCCACCCGCTCGGCCAGGGCCAGGGGCCCGTGCACGCTGCGCAGGTGGCCGAAGTGCTGGGCCGCCTCGGCGATGCTCATGTTCAACACGTCGGCGATGGTCGCGCCGCGCAGGTCGACCCGCAGCGTCTGTGCGGTGTAGCGGCTGCCGCCACAGGTCTCGCAGGGCACGTACACCGTCGGCAGGAAGCTCATGTCGACCTTGATCAGCCCGGCGCCCTGGCAGGTGTCGCAGCGGCCGCCGCTCACGTTGAACGAGAAGGCCGCCGCCTTCAGCCCCAGGACCTTGGCCTCCGGCTGGGCCGCGAACTGCTTGCGGATGCCGTCCCACACCCCCAGATAGGTCGCTGGGCACGAGCGCGGGGTGCGGCCGATGGGCGACTGGTCCACCTCCACCACCCGGCCGATGCCCTCGGTGCCGGACACCGCGTCCAGCTCGCCGGTGGCCGCCAGCTCGTCGGCGCTCAGGTCGCCGTGCACCAGCGCGCCGCCCAGGCCCACCAGCAGGTCGCGCACCAGGGTCGACTTGCCCGAGCCGCTGACCCCCGACACGCCGTTGAGCCGCCCCCGCGCGAAGTGGGCGTGCTCGCCGTGGAGGTTGTTTCTGCGGGCGTTTCGCAGGGTGACGAAGGCGTGGTCGTCCGGCACCGGCCGCGGCTCCAGCCGCGCGCGCCGCAGGGTCGGGTCGGCCAACATGCGCCCCGTGGGCGAGGTGGGGTCGGCCAGCAGCTCCGCCAGCGTGCCGGCGTGCAGCACCTGGCCGCCCTC
>JAUIAC010000638.1 GCA_030425545.1 bacterium
CCAAGCTGGTGGCCGCGCACCACGCCAAGTTCCCGCCGCCCGCCCACCACTGAGCGCGCCGAAAAGAGGCGTCAACTCGGCGGGTCTCCCAGCGTGCCCTTTTGCACAATCGGTCCCAGGTGCTAGCTACTGTTCCCGCTTGGCAACAATCAGGGCGCCACGCGGAGCCGGAGACACACCATGGACCTCAACGAGATGCTCGTGTTCACACGGGTGGTCGACACGGGCAGCTTCACCGCCGCAGCCGCGAAGCTCGACATGCCCAAGTCGACCGTCAGCCGCAAGGTGTCGGCGCTCGAGGAGCGGCTCGGCGCGCGGCTGCTGCACCGGACCACGCGCAAGCTCCACCTCACGGACGTCGGCGCCGACTTCTATGAGCGCTGCGCGAACATCGTGCGGGCCGTGACCGAGGCTGAACAAGCGGTCACCGAGACGCAGGACACCCCCAAGGGACGGCTGCGGCTGACCGCGCCGGTGGACTTCGGCGTCGAGGTGCTCGCCCCGCTGATCGCCCGCTTTCTTGAGCAACACCCCCTCGTTCAGCTCGACGTGGAGCTCACCGGGCGCGTGGTGGACCTGGTCGCCGAGGGCTTCGACGTCGCCCTCCGCGCGGGCCGACTGCCCGACTCGAGCCTCATCGCGCGCAAGCTCGGGGCGACGCAGATCCACGTCGTGGCCTCGCCGGACTACCTCAAGATCCACGGCTGCCCCAAGCGCCCCGAAGAGCTCGCCGGTCACACCTTCGTCCTCCACAACGCGCCCTCCTTGACCCGCACCTTCTCCCTCCACGGCGCTGGGGGCGTGCGCGAGGTCGAGGTCGTCGGGCGCCTGTCGGTCAACGAGTTCGGCGTGCTCCATCGGCTCGCGAGCGCTGGCTTTGGACTGGCGGCGATACCCGATGTCATCTGCGCGCAAGACGTGCGCGATGGACGCCTGGTCCAGGTGCTGCCCGGCTGGGCCATGCCCGAAGGGGCCATCTACGCCGTCTACCCGAGCACGCGGCATATCTCCGCGGCGCTCCGCGCCTTCCTCGACTTCGTGAAGGACGAGATGACGCCGCCACCGTGGCGAATCGACGACGGAGCGACCTGAGCACCTGAAGCAGGCCGCGCCGCGAGAGCGCCATCCGTGAGACGGCAGGCACGAGGGCGTGCCTGTCGAATCGGTGCCTGTCGAATGAAGCGGCAAAGACGCAGTGACAAAAATGACGAAAGCCCGCATCACCGAAGTGATGCGGGCTTCCGCCGCTAAGTCAGCAGAGCTTGTCGTCCCAAAAGGTGGTGCCCTCCGAAGCGTGCCGTCGCTCGGGGCAGCCGGACCCAGGTTTCCCTGACTCGTGCTACACCCGCTCGACAACCTCCTCGTCGACATGCAACCGCCGGTGTCACCACCGCGCTTGCCTCCGCTCATCGTGTTGTCTTGGACCTCAGCGTCTTCAACTGGCGACCTGGTACGCTATTGGTTTCGTACGCCCGTCTTGGTCTTGCTGTCGTCTTTGCTTTCCGCCGCGCTCTCACGCCGCGTTCCACTCCGTCGACCCTGACCTTCACGGTGCTCAGTCATCCAGCCTGGCGAGGACAATCGCTCGCCCTCTCCATCCGCTCTCGCCCCTTTGACGCACGTTCAGCGTCTACCGATGTCCACGCTCGCTTCCAGTCCCGTCTCCGACCACGATCGCTCGCTGCCTTCCTCGTTCCCTTCCCCGCTCGCTTCTCTCGCTATCAACGATTCCGCTACGTTGCGTTTGAGAGTCCGGTTCTTCAACACACCGACCTTGCGGCCTGCATCCTGCGTCCCCTTCTCCACCCCGCCGCGTCCCTGCCGCGCTCCTTCAGAGTCCATCCCGCTTCTTCGTCGCTCCCACCTCTCGATGTCCGCGTCGCGTCTACGTTCACTCCTCTTCCGTCTCGCCGCGCTTTCGCGTCGGTCGGCTCCGCCCTGCCGCCACCTGCCTCAGCTCGGTCTCCGAAGAGCCCTCCCTGTCGCCTGTCTCAGCCGAACGTCCTTCCCACTCGCCTCGTAACCACACTTCCATGGGCTTTGTTGCCCCTTCGACGCCATCAGTGACCGGCAGCGACCTACATCGGGTTTTCCTCCCCCGACTGTGCTGCGCCTTCAGGCTTTCTCAGCCTCTTGACGCTTTCATTCCGCCTGCCACCTTTCAGCCTTGTTTCATGCCGAAAGCATCCATGGGGTTTCTCCCTTCAGAGGTTTCCCCTCAGTCGTAGCCTTCTGCGCCTCTCAGCGCGTCCTGCCCTCTCCGCTCTTCCCCCTGCCGCCCCGCGTGACCCTCCGACGACGTCCCCGCGTTGCCGCGCTTTCGCCGTCGACCGCCTCGCGTGTCGACAAGATGGAGCCCTGAGGATTACCACCGCCGTTTCGTTCCTGCGTGCTCCACGTCCTCCGCTTGCGCGTCGTTCGCTTCCTCCGCTCTCCCGTCCCCGCGGCCGCCCCTTCTCGCTCACCCCCTTTCGGTGGCCAGCTGTCCAGGACCGCTTTGCATCGACCGAGTCCGTTGCGCCGGACCGGTGTTACCCGGTTCCCGTCGCCCGCTCCTCTCTTGGGCTTTCGCCTCTCCGGGGTGTTCCCCCCGCGTGTCTCGGCGGCGACGTCACGCCTCGCCCGCTTCCCGACACATCCACTCCCTTCCTGGCCTCGCCGAAGCGTGACCTCTCAGTTCGCGAACCCGTCGGAGCGCTGCGGCTTATCACGCCGCCCCCTCCTTTCATGGGCTTCGGTACTTCCCCCGTCCGCGCTGTCGCCGTGCTGCCTCCGATGCCATCGCCAACTGACGACTTACTCTTCGGTGCTCTCGGTTCCAGCCGCCTGGTTTCGCTCCGGTCAGCTCGCGCTTCCCGTGGCGGTCCCCCGGCTTCGTCGCTTCGTCTCCGTTCGCTCGCGCACCTCGCTCTGCTCCACCGTGTCCCGAAG
>JAUIAC010000080.1 GCA_030425545.1 bacterium
GTCGTCGGAAGTAGGCCGTCAACGCGGGCAGGTAGCTCTCGCCCACCCGCGCGCTGATCGGCTCCATGCCATGTTTGCGGAAGGATCGGTCACGCTGTGTCTGAAGCTCTCTCGCGCGCTTGCCAAAGGCCTTGCGCACGGCCCGCGCGCCGGTGTCGAGCCAGAACACCTCGCCCGACTCCGCGTCCTCCAGAGCCACCAGGCCCAGGTCGGGCAGGTCCACCTCGGCGCGGTCCTCGATGACCAGCGGCACCAGGTCGTGACGCCGCCCGGCGACGCCCAGGGCCCGCTCGTAGCCCTCGGCGATGAAGTCGCTCAGGAAGAAGACCACCGACCGGCGCTTCTGGATGTTGGTCAGGTAGGTGCAGGCGACCTCGAGATCGGTGCCGTGCCCCACGGGCTCGAACTGCAGCAGCTCCAGGATCACCCGCAGCACGTGAGCCCGGCCCTTCTTGGGGGGGATGTAGCGCTCGATGCGGTCCGTGAACATCACCAGGCCGACCCGGTCGTTGTTCTTGATCGCCGAGAAGGCCAACACCGCCGCGATCTCCGCCGCCAGCTCGCGCTTGCTCTGGTCGACGGTGCCGAAGTCCCCCGACGCGCTCATGTCCACGGCGAGCAGCACGGTGAGCTCACGCTCTTCGACGAAGGTCTTGATGAAGGGCTCGCCCGTACGCGCCGTGACGTTCCAGTCGATCATGCGGACGTCGTCGCCGGGCTGGTACTCGCGCACGGTGTCGAAGCTCATGCCACGACCCTTGAACACGGCGTGGTACTGCCCGGCCAGGGCGGTGTTCACCAGCCGCCGGGTCACCAGCTCGATCTCGCGGACCTTTTTGAGGATCTCGCTCGTCGCAGTCATCGCTCGCGTCGTCTCCGCATCGGGGAAGTCAGGGTCGCCTCACACGCCGGGCTGCGGCGCGGGTTCGGTCGGCGGTCAGGGCACGTCGACGCGGTCGAAGATGCGCTGGACGATGTCCTCGGAGGTCAGCTGCTCGGCCTCGGCCTGGTAGGTCAGGATCACGCGGTGCCGCAGCACGTCCATGCCGACGGCCTTGATGTCCTCGGGGATCACGTAGCCGCGATGCCGCAAGAAGGCGTGGGCCTTGGCCGCCATGGTCAGGTAGATGCTCGCGCGCGGGCTGGCGCCGAACTCGATGAAGTCTGCCGCGTCGCCGAGGCCGTGGGCGCGCGGGTCGCGGGTCGCGAAGATGATGTCGATGATGTAGCGCTTGAGCGCGTCGTCGATGTGGATCTCCTGCACGACCTTGCGGGCCTTGAGGATCTGCTCACCGCTGACGATGCCCTGCACGTCGGCCTCGTAGCCGCTCGTCGCCTGCTCGAGGATGGTCAGCTCCTCTTCCTTGCTCGGGTAGCCCACCTTGACCATGAGCATGAAGCGGTCGACCTGCGCCTCGGGCAGCGGGTACGTGCCCTCCTGCTCGATGGGGTTCTGGGTCGCGAGCACCAGGAAGGGCGACGCCAGCTTGAACGTGGTCTCGCCGATGGTGACCTGCCGCTCCTGCATGGCCTCGAGCAGCGCCGACTGCACCTTCGCCGGCGCGCGGTTGATCTCGTCTGCGAGGATCAGGTTCGAGAAGATGGGCCCCTTCTTGACGCTGAAGGTCTGGTCCCGCGGGTTGTAGATCTGCGTGCCCAGGATGTCGGCGGGCAGCAGGTCCGGCGTGAACTGGATGCGCTGAAAGTCCACCTGCATCGCGTCGGCGAGGGTGCGCACGGTGAGCGTCTTGGCCAGGCCAGGCACGCCCTCGAGCAGCACGTGGCCGCCGGTGAGCATGCCGATCAGCAGCCGCTCGACCATGTGGCTCTGGCCCACGACGACCTTCTGCATCTCGGCGAGCAGGCCGTCGATGAACTGGGACTCCTGACGGACCATCTCGTTGAGAACTCGAATGTCCTGCATCGGGGCTCCTGGAGGTGTGCTGTGCCCTTGGGGCGGTGACAGCGGGTTCAAGTCGTCCGCCGGTGGTGCCTGAGGGCGTCGACACCGGCGATCGGAGAGAGGCGCGGTAAGGTAGTCCGCTGCAGCGGGCGCGCAAGGGGGCGAGGCCCGGCGCGCGCGTGGTCCACAGCGAATTCCTGAGGTCGGCGGCCTATTCCCGGCCCGCGAGGCCCCGGCTTCGCGGGCGACGGGCGCCTCAGGCGTGGTGGGCTCGGTTAGAGAACGAGGCCGGGCAGGGCGTCGAGCGCGACGTTGCCGGTGGCGAGCACGCGGGCGTGGAAGGTGCGCAGGTCGTCGCCGTGCCGGGCGCGAAAGTCCTCGCGCAGCTGGAGCATGGCGCGCTGGCCGACCTTGTAGGAGATCGCCTGGCCCGGCCACCCGAGGTAGCGGGTGACCTCGGACTCCGAGCGCGCGTGGGTCAGGCCGCCGTAGTTCTCCATCAGGTGCACAGCGCGCTCGAAGGTCCACGCGCCGCCAGGTGGCAGGGTGGTGTCTCCGGGGAGCAGCTCCTGCACGTCGGCCGGGATCGGCAGCTCGAGGTGCAGGCCGATGTCGACCACGACACGGCACGCGCGCGCCATCTGGTTGCTCCACATGCCCAGCCGCCACGAGGGCTCGGTGTAGGCGCCCAGCTCGTCCATGCGCTGCTCGGCGTAGAGCGCCCAGCCCTCGGCGAAGCCGCTGTAGCCGTAGGCGACCCGGTGCAGACGCGAGAGGTCCTCGGCCAGCGCGACCTGCAGCCCGCACTGCAGGTGATGGCCAGGGAAGCCCTCGTGGTAGGCGGTGCTGATCTGGTCGAAGAGCGCCACGGGCCCCTCGCTGGGGAGCCCGGAGTACCAGACCGCGCCGGGCCGGGTGAGGTCCTCCGACGGGGGCATGTAGTAGGCGCCGGGGGCGCCCCCAGGTGGCGCCGCCTGCACGGTGAGTGTGCGCAGCGGCTCGGGGATGTCGAACTCGTCGGCCACCAGCGCCAGCGCGATGTCCTGGTGCGCGCGCATGGTCGCGAGGAAGGACACGGGGTCCTCGCTGGCGAACGCGGGGTCGGTGCGCAGGCGCTCCAGGACCTCGGAGACGCTGAGATCCTGGGCGATTCGCGCGGCGTCCGCCTGCATGTGCCGGAAGATCGTCGACACCTCACGCCAGCCCCAGGCGTAGGTCTCGGCCAGATCGAGCTCGGCCCCGACGAAGCGGCGGGCAGCCCGGGCGTAGCGCTCCGGCCCGAAGGCGTCCACGGGCGTCGATCGCGGCAGGTAGGACGCGGTCAGCCAGGCCCCCAGGGACGCGTAGGCGCTCGCTGCCGCGTCCCCTGCCGCCGGCGCGCCCAGGCGCTCGGCCAGGGCGCGCAGCCCCGACTCGGGGCCGGCCTGGACCTCGCATTGGTTCACCACGGCTTCGACCTGTCGGCGCGCCACCTGCTGCCCGCGGTCGAGCCCGGCCTGCAGGGTGCGCTGGTAGCCGGCGAGCGCGGCTCCGAGCCCGTGCAGCCGGGCGACAGCGGCGGCCTTCCCCTCGGCGGAGGCGGTGTCCATGGTGTCGAGCGCCATGGGCATCAGCTGCGGCGGCGACGCGAGGATGTTGAGGTCCACCGCGCTGTCGTGGTGCGCCAGCGCGTCCTGCTCGAGCCGCAGGAAGTCACGCAACACCAGCGTCGCCAGCCGCTCGCGGTCGCTGGTCGGCGCTGGCAGGGCGTCCGCGCGCGCCGCGAAGTCGGCGAAGAGCGCCGCGCGCGCCGCGTCGCCCTCCGGGGACAGGTCGTCCCAGCGGTGGTCGTGACCCGGGACGCCCCAGAAGGTGGCGCGGACCGGGCTGGCGGCGGCGACCGCGTCGACGAGGGCGCTGCTGAGATCGAAGACAGACATGGCGGCTCCAGGGGGGGCCCAGACGACGGGGCGGAGAGAGCGGGAGGCCCTTGTACGGCATCCTCGGCCCGACTGCCCAGCCCCGCGCGGGGCCACGGCGCCCGAGGTCGAGCCAGGGGGCCCGGCACAGGATCATGCAGCCCGGCGGCGGACGTGGCATGGTGTTGGAACCGCCCGGGCCCGCCGCCCGAAGTCCTGAGTTTCGTTCGCGTCCAGGCGCGCGCCGCCGGACGCTCGGCCCGTGAGGCCTCCGGTGAGTGCGCCATGAATCCCCTCTTCCAGCTCTCTGGTCGGCGCGGCTCGCGCAGCCGACTCCCTGCGCTCCTGCTCGTCGCGCTCGCGCTCGGGGCCTGCGGCGAAGAAGACGGCGTCAGCGGCGCCACGACGGACACGGCGGGGGAGGGCCCCGTCGCGACCGACGTGGTGGTGTCCGACGGCTCGGCAGACGTCGGCGGCCAGGACACGAGCTCCGCGAGCGACGCCGCTGGCTGCGTCACGGACGCTGATTGTTCGCCGAGCGGCGACCTCTGCGCGCCGCACCGCTGCGTCGCGGGCGCCTGCGCCGCGGTCGCTGTGACCTGCGACACCAGCGGCGACACGGCCTGTGGGCAGACCGCCTGCGACCCGTCCACAGGCAGCTGCGTCACGGTCCCCGCGCCCAAGGGCACGCCCTGTGTCGACGGCGACCCCTGCACCGTCGAGGACCGCTGCAAAGACGGCGCGTGCGTCGGCGGCGCGGTCTCCGCCTGCGAGTGCACGGGCGACGCCGACTGCAGCGGCGGCGACGACAAGTGTCTGGGCAGCCGCTACTGCGACCAGTCCGTGTTCCCGTATCGTTGCCGGGTCAACCCCGCCACGGTGGTCGTGTGCGCCGACAAGAAGACCAGCTGCCAGCAGACCGCGTGCAACCCCGCCAACGGCAAGTGCGAAGGCAAGGCGCTGCCCGACGGCGCGATCTGCGACGACGACGATCCCTGCTCGGTGGACGACACCTGCGTGGGCGGCACGTGCAAGGGCAAGGCCAACGTGTGCGTGTGCACGTCCGACGCCGACTGCGACGCGCTCGAAGACGGCGACGTGTGCAACGGCACGCTCTTCTGCGACAAGTCGACGGCCACGTGCAAGGTCAACCCGGCCACCACCATCGTCTGCCAGCCCGGCCAGGACACGGCCTGCGTCAAGAACCAGTGCAACCCGGCCACCGGGCAGTGCGCACTCGGCGCGGTCAAGAACGGCGCCGCCTGCGACGACGGCGACGCCTGCACCACGGGGGACCTGTGCATGCAGGGCACGTGCACCGGGGGCGCCCTCTCGTGCCCCTGCACCTCGGACGCGAGCTGCAAGGCGAAGGACGACGGCGACCTCTGCAACGGCACGCTGGTGTGCGACAAGACCGTCGGCAAGTGCGTGTTCAACGCCGCGACGGTCGTGACCTGCCCGTCGGCGCTGGCCGGCCCCTGCGAGGCCAACGTCTGCCAGACCCTGTACGGCCCGACCAAGCTGCCCGTGGCCACGACGTGCGTCGTCCAGGCCGCTCACGAGGGCGACGCCTGCGACGACGGCGACGCGTGCACCAAGGCCGAGATCTGCACCAAGGGCACCTGTGGCGGCGGGCAGAACACCTGCAAGTGCACGCAGGACAGCGAGTGCGCCAGCCAGGACGACGGCGACCTCTGCAACGGCACCATGTTCTGCAACAAGCAGGTCGGCGTCTGCGAGGTGAACCCCGCGACGGTGGTGACGTGCAAGACGGTCGACGACACCGCCTGCCTCCAGGCGCAGTGCCAACCCAAGACCGGCAAGTGCCTGATGCAGCCCACCGCCGCTGGTTCGCCCTGCGACGACAAGAACCCCTGCACCAAGGGCGACTATTGCGTGCTGGGGCAGTGCAACCCCGGGGTGCTCACGTGTGCGTGCAGCTCCAACCTCGACTGTCTGGCCCAAGACGACGGCGACCTGTGCAACGGCGTGCCCTACTGCGACAAGAGCGATCCAGCGAAGCCCGTGTGCAAGCAGAACCCGGTGAGCGTGGTGGTCTGCCCGAGCGCCAGCGCCGGACCCTGCGCCACCAACGCGTGTGACCCCAAGTCGGGCAAGTGCGTACTGGCGGCCAAGCCGGACGGGCTGGGGTGCGACGACGGCACCGTCTGCACCACCAAGGACGCGTGCGCCGCCGGCCAGTGCGCTGGCGCGCCGCTGAACTGCGACGACGGCGACGGCTGCACCTTCGACAGCTGCGACCCCAAGAAGGGCTGCCAACATGGCGCCAAGGTGTGCGGCGACGGCAACCCCTGCACGTTGGACGTGTGCAACAGCAAGACCGGCGCGTGCAGCTTTCCGCCTGCGCCCAAGGGCAAGTCGTGCGACGCCGACGGCGACGGCTGCACGGTGGGCGACGCCTGCCTTGGCGGCAGCTGCGTCGCGGGCGGCAAGGCGTCGTGCAGCTCGACCCCCGGGGTCGGCGCTTGCGAGTCGGCGGTGTGTGTGTCCAAGGGCGCGTCGTCGTTCACCTGCGCGGTGGTCGCGAGGCCGGACGGCGCGGCGTGTGACGACGGTGGGCTCTGCACCTTCGGCGGCGCCTGCAAGGGCGGCACTTGCAAGCCGGGGACGCAGGAGCGGCTCTTCAGCCAGGCGCTGGCGCCCGGGGTGGCCGGCGCCGTCGGCGTGCTGGAGGGGGTCGCCGTGGACACGGGCGCGCAGGGCGCGGGTGTCGTTGTAGCCGTCGGCGCCTGGGCCAAGGGCTCGGGGGCGATCGCCGGGCAAGCGAGCGGCTGGTGGTTGGTGCGTCGCGACGGTGCCGGCAAGGCCCTGGCCGAGCGCCGGGGAGCGCTGGGCACGCTGAAGCTGGCTGGCCAGGTCTTGGTCACGGCCCATGCGGTGGCGCCGCTCGCGTCGGGCGGGCAGGTCGTCGTGGGTGCGGGGGAGAAGGGCGGCGCGCTCGTCGGTCGGGTCCAGTGGGTCGGCGCCAAGCTCGAGAAGCTGGCCGAGGCGGAGCTGACGCCGTCGGCAGGGCACCGGCGACTCTTCGCGGGCGTACCGCAGATCGACGGCACGGCCTGGGTGGCAGGTAGCGAGGGCGCCAGCCTGGCGCAGGGTTCCGCGGGCTACATCGCGCGGGTCAGCACGTCGGGCAAGGCGCTCTGGCAGCTGACGGTGCCGGGCACGTCCGGCAAGCCGGGCGCGGGGCACAAGGCCAGCCTGCGCGGCCTGCGGCTGCGGCAGGACGGCGTCGCTGTGGCGGCGGGCTGGCACACCGCCGAGAGCGCCACGAGCGTGGTGCAGGCCTGGCTCGTGGCGGTCAACGCGAGCGGCAAGCTGCTGTGGCAGCGCCACGCCGGCACCGCGGGTTCGCAGCGGCTCTGGGACCTGCGCCTCGCCGCGGGCGGCGGCGTAGTGGGCTATGGCGCCCGCGCGGGGAGCGCGGGCGACCACCCCCTGGTGCTGCGCTGGGACGCGGACGGGGGGCTGATCGGAGACCTGCAGGGCGCAGGCCAGACCGCGATCCGCCGGCTGGCCCTTGGGCCCAAGGGGCGCCACCTGGCCGTGGGTCACACCGCCACCGTGGGGGGCGCGCCGGACGGCTGGCTCGCGGGCCTCGACGACCTGGGCAACGCCCACTGGCAGCGGACCTTTGGCACGCTGGGCGCCGACAGCGTGAGCGACGCCGCCTGGCTCGACAGCCGCACTGCGGTCGCGGTCGGCCACACCACCGCCCAGGGGCAGGATCGCGGCCTGGTGCGCCATGTCAGCGCCTTCGGTCAAGCCAGCTGCCCCGCCGCCGGGCCGTGCGCCGGCAAGACCGCCGCCGGCTGCGACGACGGCAAGCCGTGCACGCTCGACGGCTGCGAGGGCAAGTCGGGATGTGTCGCCGCCAACGCCAGCGGAGCGGCCTGCTCCCTGGCCGACGGGTGCATCCTCGACGGCACCTGCGGCGCGCAGGGCTGCCAGCCAGGGCAGCGCTCGCGGCTCTTTCTCAAGTCGGTGGCAGGCCCGCCCCTCGCGCAGGTGGGGGGCGCCGTGACGCTCCCCGGCGGTGGCGTCGCCCTGGCCGGCTGCACCACCGACAACAAGCTGTGGATCGGCCGCACCGACCGCTTCGGGCTGCGGCAGACCCCGCCGACCGCTCAAGGGCTCGTCGCCGCGGCGTGCGCGCAGGTCCGCGGCCTGGTCGCGCTGGCCGACGGCAGCCTCTCCCTGCTGGTGCGGCACCCGACCGCGACCCACAAGAGCGTCCGCTTGCGCGTGCTGCCAGACAACAAGGTCGCCTGGTCGGTGGCCCCGGCTGACGAGAGCGGCAAGGGTAGCTGGCCCGTCGCCCTGGTGCAGATCGGGGGCGGAACCCAGGGCCTGCAGCTCGCTGAGGGCACGCACCAGACCTACTGGTACACGTCGCCGCGCTACTGGCCCCGGCTGTCTCGGGTGGATCTCACCACCGGCAAGCTGCTCGCGGGCGCGTGGAGCCTGTCGACCACCAAGATCGACGGCATGCGCTACCGCCCCCGCAACCTGCGCGCCATCGCCAGCGGGGGCGCCATGGTCGCGGGATCGTGGCAGTTCACCAAGGAGGTCAAGAGCCAGCCGGCGGGGTGGGTCCAGCGGACCGACAGCGCCGGCAAGGCGGTGTGGAACAAGCTCTTGAAGCAGAGCGGCCCCTCGACCCTGGTCGACATCGCGCCCGCGGCCGGCCAGACGTGGTGGGCGGTCGGGACCGTGACCCAAGGCGGCTCGCAGCGCTCGTGGCTGGTGCAGCTGTCGTCGACCGGCGACGTGCTGCTCGACCGGCGCTCGAAGTCAGCCGTGGACTTTCTGCCCGCCGCGCTGGGAGTCGGCACCGGCGGGCGCTTCTGGATCGCGGGGGACGTCGGGGTCAGCAAGCGCCGGCTGTGGACCGGGTACTACGACAGCTACGGCAACCCCCTGACCCAGCACACCCACGGCACGCTCGGCGGCGTCGACGACCGTCGGGCGGCGCAGACGGCGTGGCCGCTCCCTGACGGTGGGCTGCTGCGCTCTGGCTCACGCAGCGTCAACGGGGTCAACCAGGCGCTGCTCGCCCGTGTCGACCCCTGGGGCCACGCGGACTGCCTGCTGGCGGGCGGCTGCACCAGCCAGACCGTGTCGAGCTGCGACGACGGCGACGCCTGCACCACCGACGCCTGCGATCCGAAGAAGGGCTGCGTCGCCGCCGGGCTCACGTGCGAGGACGGCAGCGCCTGCACCAAGCCGGGCGCGTGCAAGGCTGGCGTGTGCACCAACCCCGACGTCGACTGCGACGACGGCAAAGTCTGCACCGACGACAGCTGCCAGACCGACACCGGCTGCAGCCACGTCGCCAACACCGGCACCTGCGTCGACGGCGACGCGTGTACGCAGTCGGAGCGCTGCAAGGACACCGTGTGCCACAAGACCCCCGTTCAGTGCGGCGACGGCGTGGCCTGCACCGACGACGCGTGTGATCCGAAGACCGGGTGCACGCACAAGGCGCTCGCCAAGGGCGCGAGCTGCACGACCCCGTGCGGGGCAGGCACCTGTGGCGCGCAGGGCTGCACGCTCTCTCAGACCGCCGCCGTGGGCGGATGGCGCTACACCACCCCCGCGCTCTCCAGCGCAGACGCGGTCGCTTACGACGGCAAGGGCGGCTTCCTCGTCGCCGGGTGCACCACGTCGAGCGCGCTGGAGTTGATCCGGGTCGGCGCCGACGGCAGCGTCGCGGCCGACGTGGTGAAGACCGGGCTGGACGCGGTGGCCTGCCAGAGCGTGGCGGGGTTGGTGGCGCTGGCCGACGGCGGCGCCGTGGTGCTCCTGAACGACGCCGGCAAGGGCACGTCGCGCCTGCTCCGCGTCAACGCTCAGCTGCAAGAGGTCTGGCGTGTCACCAAGCTCCACACCGCCG
Organism: bacterium; assembly: GCA_030425545.1. Taxonomy (GTDB): domain Bacteria; phylum Myxococcota_A; class UBA9042; order UBA9042; family UBA9042; genus UBA9042. The sequence goes on from JAUIAC010000080.1 coordinate 9,716, forward strand.
GCAACGTGACCACCGCCCGCGAGCTGCGGGCCATCGACGGCGGCAAACGGGTCCGGGTGGCGCAGTGGGTGCAGGTGAACCCCTACCTGTCGGCGTCGTGGCGCCGGGTGCACCTCTCCGACTTCGACGTCACCACGGGCAAGAGCGTGTGGACTGGCTACCTCCATCCGAGCGGCAAGGCCATCTGGTACCGGTCCCACGACGTGCACGTCGCGTCGGACGGAGCCACGGTGGTCAGCGGGACGCGTCGCGCGATGCTGGTCGACAGCCGCTACCACGCCTGGCTGGCGCGCTGGGGAGCCGACCGTCTGCTGCAATGGCAGTGGGTCGACCCCGTCACCAGCCCCAAGGGCGTGAAGCTCGAGAGCTTCGCCTACGCTGCCGCCGCGCTGCCCGACAAGTCCGTGGTCGCCGCGGGCGAGCAGCATGACAACGCGGCCACGGCGCAGCTGCTCGTCCGCCTCGACGTGCAGGGCAAGCTGCAGTGGCGCCGGCTGCACCCGGGTTCCGATCGCCCGCGGGCCATCGTCGGTGTCGGCGCGTCGCGCCTGCTCGTGGCTGGTCACACCACCTCGTCCAAGGGCGCTCCTGCCCTCTACGCCAGCTGGATCGACCCGCTCGGTCAGGTCCACGCGCGGCGTGAGTTCGGTGTCACCGCGGGCGCGGGCGTCGTGGCGGCCCCCTGGTCCGCCTTGACCCAGGCCCCTGGCGGCGGCTTTGCGCTGCTGGGCACCGAGAGCCTGCTGGGCAAGAACGCGCCCTACCTGGTGCGGCTCGACCGCTGGGCCATCCCGGCCTGCCTGCCTTCGGCCGGGTGCGCCAAGCTGACGACATGCGACGACAGCGACGCGTGCACGCTCGACCTCTGCGATCCGACCTCGGGGGCGTGCGCCGGCAGCAAGCGGACCTGTGACGACAGCGACGCGCAGACCACGGACACCTGCGACAAGTCCCTCGGCTGTCAACACAAGTAGCGCAGCGGCGGCGGCAAAATGACGCGTTGCGTCGAGGCGCTGAACGCGGTACCTCAAGACACGCGGCGCTGGAGCGCCCGCTGCGAGGAGGTCGACCATGCCCGCTCCCACCCAGAACTCCGACGGCCGCGCGCCGCTCCTGGTGAGCCATCGCGACGGCGTCACCACGCTGACCATGAACCGCGCGCGGCAGCTCAACGGCTGGACCACGCCGATGCTGCAGGCGCTGCTCGAGGCTTTCGACGCCGCCGCGGCCGACCCCGCCGTGCGTGCGCTCGTGCTCACGGGCACGGGTCGCTACTACTGCGCAGGGGTCAACCTGGGCGGCGCCCTGCAGGTGGGTCACCCGCGCGAGGTGCACGAGATGATCCGGACCCACAACCAGCGGATCTTCGACGCCTTCATCGACTTCCCCAAGCCGCTGGTGGCCGCGGTCAACGGGCCAGCCATCGGCGCGGCGGTGACCACGGCGACCCTGTGCGACGTGCTGCTCGCGGCGCCGGCCGCCACCTTCTCGACGCCCTTCGCCGCCCTCGGGGTCCCGCCCGAGGGGTGCTCCAGCGTGGTGTTCCCGCGCCTCATGGGGCCGGAGGCGGCGGAGCGCATGCTGGCGAAGGAGGGGTGGCAGCCCACCGCGCAGGAGGCCCACGCTGCCGGGTTGGTGAGCGAGGTCGTGCCGGCCGAAGACCTGCTGCCGACGGCGCAGGCCCAGGCGCGGGCGCTGGCCGAGGGCGTCGCCGCGGGGGCGCCGGCGCGGCGGTATCGCGGCCCGAGCACCCACGCCGAGCTCAAGGCGGCCAACGCGGCCGAGTCGGTGCAGGTAGCGGACGCCTTCCTCAGCGAGCCCTTCCTCAAGGCGCAGACCGCGTTTCTGTGGAAGAAGAACAAGCGTGTGCCCGCGGCGATCTTCGGCGCGCTCTGGGCGACGCGACCTGGCTGGGCGCACCTGCTGCCCTGACCGGGGCGGCGCAGGGCAGCGCAGGGCAGCACAGAGCAGCGCAAGCCAGCGCAGAGCAGCGCAGCGCGGGGCAGCCCAGGCCGGGCAGAGCAGGGCGGAGCGCTTGACAGCCGTCCCGAGCTTGCAGGCTACTGGGGCGGCCACACCGCGTATCCCTTCGCATCCCCTCGTCTGCCCCGGAGCCAGCCATGGAGCCGTCTCGCTACGTCCACCACAAGGATCTCCAGGTGTTTCCGCCGCCGATCCACTGCGGTGACGTCCGCCTCTACGCCTTCTTCGCCAAGGCCGACCCGCTGGCGCTCCAGCGCTGGGTCGACCGCTGGTTCAACCTGCCCGCGCGGGGCGAGCTGGACTTCCAGGCCGTAGGCGGCCACGTGATGCTCACCTTTCAAGAGGTCGCGTCGCTGCAGTCGCTGGACCCCCAGGGCGCCCGCATCGGCTCGACCTCGGAGCTCGAGGCCAGCGTGTGGGTCCCCATCGCGCAGAAGCCGCCGCGCAAGCCCATCGCCGGGCTGGCGCTGCCGTGGATCTGGCCCGACAGCAGCCTCGCCGTGGCCACCGGTCGCGAGCTCTATGGCTTTCGCAAGCAGCTGTCCTATGTCCGCATGCCGACCGAGACCACGCACGGCCACCACGACACAGAGACCGCCGCTGCCTGTGCCGCAGCGGCCCAGTCGCCCGCGCCCTTTCAGCTCGACACGCTGGCCTTTCGCACCATGGGCCCCGACGACGTCGCCCGGCGCTACGAGACCCTGCGCATCGAGCGGGTCGACCTGCCGGACGTGGGGCCCGTGGTGGCGCTTGGGGACCGGGTCGAGAGTCTGAAGGACGCCCTCGACAGAGGCGGGCACGACCTCGCCAGGTTCGCCAGCATCCTGTGTCACTTCAGCGAGCTGCGGGTGCCGATGCTGCTGACCAAGCAGTTTCGCGCGGTCGACAGCTGCGACGCCGCCTGCCACCTCTCGGTGGTCGAGTGCTGCGCTACAGACCTGGAGTTCGAGTCGATTCACCTGCTGCTGGGGCGCTGGCGTCTGGTGGTCCAGGACCTCGCGAGCCAGCCCATCGCCACCGACCTGGGGTTGGAGCTGGACGCCGACGGCGCCATGGCGCTCGACCCGGTGGCCGTCAAGCTGCACTACAGCTTCGACCTCGACGCCGGCAAGCGGGTGTGGCGCGCCCCGGAGAACGACGAGGACCTCGAGATTCGGGTGCTGCGCGAGGTGCGCAAGCGGGTCGAGGCGCTGCGCGACGACGTGCTGGCCAGGGTCCGCGCGCGGTTCGGGGGCTGAGGGCAGGACTCAGGCGAAGTCGCGCCGGTGCTGAAGTCGCCCCATCTGCCGCGCCCCTCGGTCACAAATCACCTCACTCCCACACGGGTCTTCAGAACTGGTCAAGGCGGAATGTTAGAACTCGATAAGCTTCCGAGTTCTCCAGCGTTCTCGTCGATTGGATAGGAAAAATACCAGAATATCTCTGTTCTAACGTCGCTTGACCGGCGACGCCGCCACGCGGACAGTGGCCTCGCGTGCCGCGCCCGTGCTGGCTTCCCCAACCAGCTCGTCTCTCCTCCCCGACGCGGTCCGGCACGCTGCTCCAGGACCCTGTGATGCAACGGCGAGACTTTCTGCGCGCGGCGCTCGGCGCTGCGGGTGCGCTTGCGCTTCCACGCGCGGTGGCCGGACTCCCGGCCGCGTCGACGTGGGGCGACTACCCGGCGGCTGCCAAGGCCTGGCAGCTCCCGCCCGGGGTGCGCGCCAAGAAGGTGCTCGAGCTCTACCTGATGGGCGGGCTCTCTCCCTGGGAGTCGTTCTACTGCGTGCCCGACCCTTCCTACGGCAAGGTCGGCGGCAACCTGTGGTGGAGCTTTCTGCAGGGCAAGGACTCGGTGCCCGCCTGGCACGACGCCTGCGTGGGCGCGACGCAGCCCCTGACCGAGGCGTGGACGCAAGACAAGCTCGGCGCCACGGTGCACCTGGGTCCGCATCTGGCGCTGCTGCGCCAGCGCAAGGACCTGGTCGCGCGTCTGCGCGTGTTCGTGCAGTCGCACACCATCGAGGCCCACGAGCTGGCGGTGCCCATGGCGCTCACGGGCAGCCCGCCGGGCGCCGCGGGAGGCTTCTCCGTCGGGGCGGCCGTGCAGCGCCAGGCGCTGGCGTCGGCCGGCAGCGCGCTCCCGCTGCCCGCGTCGTACGTGCTGCTGCCCCGCACCAGCGCGCACTTCCCCGGTGAGGCGGCGTGGGCCACGGGGCGCCTCCCGGTGACCTCTCGACCCGTGGCGATCCGCACCGACCAGGGCGCCCAGTTTCTCGCCACCCTCGCGCGGACGTCCGTCGGGCAGCACACCAAGCCGGTAGACGGCCTCGCGGCGCTCTACACCGACCAGGCGCGCGCGCGGCTGACGCCCCCCGGGGCCACGTCGCCCGTGCGCTCGCAGGCGCTCGCAGACCACGCCTTCGCCACAGGCGCGTTGGCCCAGGCGCCCAAGCTGGCGGCGCTCTTCAAGCAGGAGCAGTTCATCCCGCCCTTCGAGTCGGTCTGTGGCAGCGCAGCCCAGCCGCTCCCCGTGAGCAATGAGCTCGAGATCGCGGTGCGGCTGCTGCAGACGCCCGGCAGCGGCGCGCGCCACGTGACCGTGCTCGACGAGGGCTTCGCGGGCTCGGCCCAGGGCTGGGACACGCACGTGGAGCACGCCCGGTGGGGGGCCATCAACGCGCACCTGCTCTACGCCAAGCTGCTGCCGCTCATCAACAAGCCAGGTGAGAAGGACCCGAACAAGCTCGACCTCGACGAGACGCTGATCGTGATCAACACCGAGTTCGGCCGCTCGCCCGGGACGCAGAAGGTCTCCGGCCGCAACCACTGGCCCAAGGGCTACACCACCGCGATGCTCGGCGGCCCCATCGGGACCAATCAGTCCGGGCTCCTCGGGGCCATCGACGCCTCCGGGCTGGCGGTGGGCGGCATCTCGCAGACCCACGAGCGGGCTGCGGTGTTGGCGGCCATGGGCATCTGGCCCTTCTCGCCCGAGCTCTTCGCGGTCGGTGGCTTTCCCGCCGGGAGCGAGGCGCAGGCGGCGAAGTGGCTGAAGCAGACCGTGCTGGGGATCCCATGAGCGCCTCCGCGTCACGGACCCCTGGGGTCGGGCCGCAGCGCCGGAAGCTCGCGCTGCTCTGCGCGCTGCTGCTCTCGCTGGGTGGCTGCGAGGAGGTGTCGTCGTCCGGTGGCGCAGATCCCGACCCCTCGGCGCTGGACGGTCGGGTCGCCGACGGAGACGAAGGGAGCGACGTGGCAGGGGCGCCGAACGACGCCTCGCCGGACTCGAGAGGGCCCGACAGTCAGGCTCCCGACGGCTTGGCTCCCGATGGCTTGGCACCCGACGCTTGGGTGTCCGACGCGGACGGCCAGGGGGACCCTGACGGGCAGGTCGACGGCGCCGCGGCGGACGCGGGGGCGGCACCTGACGGCGGCGTGCCCGACGGCGGAGCAGGCGATGTCGGCGCGGGCGATGTCGGCGCGGGCGATGTTGGGGCGGGCGACGTCGGGGAGAACGACGCAACGCTCGGCGACGGGGCGCCCACCCAAGGGGACGGGGGGGCTTCACTCGACGCGGCGTCCCCCGATGGCGCTGCGCCCGACGCCGCGGCGCCCGACGCGAGCGACGTCGGCGACGCGGGCGGACCCTTGCCGCTCGCGGCCGTGGCCCAGTGTGACGCCGGCGACGCAGCGTGGGTCGTGCGCGCCCTTGGCTTTCTACAGGCGAGGCGTCCCCACGGGCAGGCCGAGGTGCAAGCGCTGACGCAGCTGGTGGCGAAGGTGGGCCGGCCGGCCGTGGCCGACGCGATGATGAAGGGGCCGCTCTTTCGGGAACGCTGGGCCAACTGGTTGACCGAGGAGCTCCGCGTCGCCCGCGCCGGGTCCCGCGCCAACCGGCCCTGCTTCGGCGACACCACCGGCAGCGGCGCCAACAGCGACCTCGCCGCCTGGCTGCGCAAGAGCGACCCGGCCACGTCGACCTGGTCCGCCACCTTCAACATGGCCGACGTGCTCTACTCCGCGCTCCACCTGGACGACATCTCTGTGGTCTACGAGACCCTGCTCTTTGCCCGGCTCTCTCGGCCAGCCACCCGCTGTGACAACCCCGCCATCAAGGAGGTGGAGCAGGCCATTCGTCGGGCTTTCGCGACCACCTTTCGCGAGGTCTACCTGCATCGCGGCTCGGCCTGCATGGGTTGTCACAACTCGAAGTTCTCCACCACCGACGGCCCCACCCCCGACACCGACCGCTTCTGGCCGCTGCCGGGTCGCTTCGAGAAGGCGCTCTTTGGCAAGGACGCGGGCCTGCCGGAAGACGTGCTCGACGGCGCGCACCGCTACTACGGTTTCGCGGAAGGGGGCTTCTGCCCGCAGCCGGCCTACTGCTCGGTCATCCAGGGCACCAAGCTCTCGCCCTGGGGCATCGACGACGCGTGCGCGGTGGTGGCGGCGCCGGCCGCGGTGGGCAAGGACACCTACGGCCCGCCCTCGTATTGGGTCGCGCCGCTGGCCGACACCGGCTCCACCTGGGAGCTCTTCGCGTCGATGCGCAAGGGCCTGACCGGGCTCCGCCAGGGCAAGAAGCCGACCCTGGCGCCGGGCACCGGGGCGCTCGACGGGCACGAGGCCTTCGCCTACCTGTGGGCGGTGCGCGTCGCGCATCAGGTCTGGTACGAGGCCCACGGCTCGGGCCTCACGCTGACCCACTTCTTCCCGCGCAACGCCGACCAACGGGACATCCTCGAGTCCCTGACCAACACCTTCATCGCCAAGAAGCTCTCGTTTCGGGCGCTGCTGGCGGCGGTGGCGCTGCACCCGCTCTTCAACCTCGTCGCCCCGCAGGACGCCTGCGACCCCAAGCACGCCTACGTGCTGCCGCGGGTGTTCAACCCCTTCAGCAAGTCCGATCCCGACCCGGCGGCGCGCCACAACAGCCCGGGCGACGGCGTCGCGCGGTGGCCGGCGCGGGTGCTCATCGCATCCATCGACGAGCTCATGGGCTGGCCCACGGCGACCCGGATGCCCACGCCCGACGAGGCTCAGCTCACCGCGGCCCTCGGGGTGCGCAACAACACCGACCGCCCGGGGTTCCGCGGGACGGGGCTCTTCGAGCTGGCCGCGTGGGAGGATCGCTACGGACAGTGCGCGGCGCCGGCGCCACCCGAGCCGCAGCAGGTCGGGTCCATGACCAGCTTGATCGCTGGGTCGTGCCAGAAGCGCTGCAATGTCAACGATCTGTCTTTCGGGCTCTGCGCGTGCGACAGCGGCTGTAAGAACCGCAAGGACTGTTGCAAAGACTTCCAGAGCGCGTGCGGCTGGTTCTTCAAGGCCAAGCCGCCCCAGCCGCCGCCGCCCGACTGGATCGACGCCCTCGTCGCCGTCGCCAAGCCGTCGACGTCGCTGCGCACCCTGGTGCAGACGCTCAAGGATCGGGTGGTGCTCTCAGCCGCGCTCACCCCCGCGGAGGAGGCGCTCATCGCCCAGCTCTTCGAGGTGCCGCACCTGAGCGTCACGGTCGGCCAGGCCAAGGTGGTCGAGTCGCGGCTGCGCCTCTTCTGCGGCGTCCTGCTCCGCTCGCCCGCGGTCACCCTGGCCGGCGTGCCCAGGCTCTCCAAGCCCGGCGTGCCGGGGCCTCAGGCCGCCGTGCTGCCCGTGCAGGGCGAGGGGCCGCAGTCCTTCTGCTCGTTGTGGGCCACGGCGGCGCTGCCGAAGGGCGCGGTGTGGACGTGCTCGCAGGGCAAGCTCACGCTCGGCGCCACGCCGTGACACGCGCCCGTCGTTGGCGCGGCTCTATTGCACCGGCAGCGCAAAGTCGCGCACCACCGCCATGTGCTGCATCGCCTCTGCGGCGCTGTCGTCCTTCTGCACGGGCGACACGTCCGTCAGCGGGGTGAACACCCGGCTGTCGAACACCAGCCCGTCGGCGAAGCTCTGCGCGCCGATCTGCACCGGCACGTGAAAGGCCTCGAGGTCCTGGTCCGCGAAGAGGCGGTCGTAGGGCTTGTTGCGCGGCGCGTTGGTGTGGCCGTTGCCGCTCTGGTCCTTGGGTCGGTGGGTGCGGTTGAGCAGCGCGCCAAAGCTGTTGAGGCTCTGCTCCGACACGGAGTTGGTGTTCAGGTCGCCGCCCACCACCAGCAGGTCACCCTCGGGCACGTTGGCCTTGATGTAGGTCACCAGCTGCTGGATCTCCTTGGCGCGAACGGAGCTCTTGGACGTCAGCAGGTGCAGGCTCACAGCCCAGAGGTCCTTGGGACCCGGCACGTCGATGCGGGCCCACGCGAACTCGCGGTTCTTGACCAGGGCGTCGTCCCAGCTGCCCGAGTCCACGATGGGAAAGCGGCTGATGATGCCGTTGGGGATCATGGTGTTGGACGGGCCCACCTCACGGTAGTAGCCGAAGTCCTTGGTGAACGTGTCGACCACAAAAGCGTTTACGCTCGCCGGGCTGTTGTCTCCGACGTTGAACTCTTGGATCAGCACGATGTCGGGCTTGAGCCCGCGTAGGATTCGAGCGCCGTGGCCGGGGTCGTAGGACTGCTTCTTCCCGCTGGACAGGTTGGCGGCCACGACGCGGATGCGCTGACTCTCTGGCCCAGCGACGTCCGGTGCGACGTCCGCAGCGCTCCCACCGGCGTCGCCCCCCGACGCAACGCTGTCGCCGGAGACGGCGCTGTCCCCGCCGCCGGCCGTCGTGTCGGCGCTCGCCCCGACGTCGCTCGCAGTCTGGCCGCTGTCCGCGTCGCTCGCCCCGCCGCCGTCGAAGCTCGCGCAGGCCGCGACGGGGACGAGCCACAGCCACAGCAGCAGCGCCGCCCAGGGACGCCGGGCCAGCGGCGCGGCCTGGGGGACTCTTGTCGTTCGTGTCAGCACCGGCTCTCCAGGGGAGTCTCGAGGGGCGTCGCGCCGCGCGTCGCGCGGACGGCGGCAGCGTCCTTCCTACGCGATTCGGGAGGCGGAACGCTACCTGCGGCCCCGGAACGGGCCGTCTTCACCGTGGCGGCTCTGCCATCGCGAGGTTGACCGGGGTCTACGCCGCAGCAGTGGCGCGTGACGCCGCTCACGGCCCGCAGACCCCCGCCTTGCACACGCCCGCCGGGCAGAAGGTGCCGTCGCTGTGGGCCGGCGCCTGGCAGCCGGCGGCCGCGTCGCACAGGGGCGCGGTACACACGTTCTTGTCCGCGCACGACTGCAGGGACTCTGCCGCGCACTTGCCGGCGGCCGTGCAGCTGGCGTGGCCCCAGGGGGACGTGCGCAGGGCCCGAAGCATGCCCCCGGCCGCCCCGACCAGCACGAGCTTGTCGTCCGCGAGGGCGGCGCCGTCCGCGAGGTGGTCGGCCACCGTGCTGTCGCCGAGCCCGCGTTCCCACACGAGGCCGCCGCCGCGCCCGATGCCCAGGAGCCAGCTCTCGCTCTTGGGGCCCTGCAGCCCGCCGTGGGGTGCGGCCTCTGCCGCGACCAGCAGGTCCCCCGCGCTAGACAGCCACATGCTGTGGGCCGCGGTCGCCGGTGCCTTGTTCCAGACGCTCTCCACGTAGGTCACGCCCTTGCCGGTGCCGTCGAAGAGCATGAGCAGCAGGCTGGTCTTGCCGCCCAAGGTGCGCTGACCCGCCACGGCGACGCGGCCCTGGCCCAGGCTCGCCACCCCGGTGACCTGCTCCTGTCCCGCGGTGGGAAAGACCTGCACGATGCCGTGCGTGCCGCCTGCCTTGCCCGGCGCGACCCACGTGGTGACAAACACGTCGCCGTCGGCGCTGTTGCTGTAGCCGACGCCCGCGACCACCACGCCGCCCTGCTCCCAGGGCGCCAGCGCCGCGGCGCGCGTGCTGCCGCCGAGGTAGATGCCGTCTTTGGCCGTGGTGTTGCCCTTGTCGTCCAGCCACAGCAGCGCGGACTGGGTCTTTCCCGAGCCCCCGAGAGCCGGGTGGTGGCCCACCGCCACCGGCTTGCCGGCGACAAAGGTCAGGTCCACCAGCGGGCCGTCGCTGATCTGCGTGCTGCCGTTGAACACCTCGGCGTACTGCACCACCTGCTGCCACAGCACCTGCCCCTTCACGTCGAGCGCCGCCAGCCAGCCCTTGGGCTTGGCGGCGCCGCCGCGCTGACCGGCGACCCAGAGGCCGCCGCCGGCGACGCCGACGAGGGCGTTGGCCTGCGCTCCCTGGGTCGGCTTGAAGGTGTGGTTCCACGCCGCAGATCCGGTCGACGAGCGGCGCA
>JAUIAC010000639.1 GCA_030425545.1 bacterium
GGGGGCTACGAGCGCCCCCAGCCCCGGCAAGCCGTGGCTTCCCCTTCCCAGCAGACTGACCGGCGTGGCCGCAAGAACGGAGAAAAGGCGCAGTCTGCTAGCAGACGGACCCCTGCGGCCGCACGAACGGAGCCAAGGCGCAGTCTGCAAGGCGCGGGGTCCACACGGGCGCTGTGGCAAGGGGCGATTGGGGCTACGCGGCGAGGCCGGCGTGACGCAGGAGCGCGTCGCTGGTCGGCGGTCGTCCTCGGAAGGCCTCGAAGACCTCCATCGGGTGCGCGGCGCCGCCGGAGGCCAGCACCGTGTCGCGGAAGCGCCGCCCCGTGGCCGCCACGGCCTCCGGATCGTCCAGACCGGCGTCCTCGAAGGCGCCAAAGGCGTCGGCGCTGAGCACCTCGGCCCACTTGTAGCTGTAGTAGCCCGCCGCGTAGCCCCCAGCGAAGATGTGGCTGAAGGCGCACAGGAAGCGATCCTCGGGGAGCGGCGGCAGCACGCTGGTCTGCGCTGAGATCTCGCGGCGCACGTCCAGCACGGGCCGCTCTCCGCGGTACTCGTGGTGGAGCGCGAGGTCGGTCAGGGCGAAGTCCAGCTGCCGCATCATGGCGCTGCCGGCACGGAAGGTGCGGGCGGCGTTGAGTCGGTCGAAGATCGCGTCTGGGAGCGGCTCGCCTGTGTCGACGTGCCCGCTGAAGAGGGCGACCGTGGGGCGGTGGTAGCACCAGTTCTCCATGAACTGGCTGGGCAGCTCCACAGCGTCCCACTCCACATTGCGGATCCCGCTGGCGAGCCCCTCGTCCACCGCGGTCAGCATGTGCTGCAGGCCGTGACCGAACTCGTGAAAGAGCGTCTCGACCTCGCGGAAGGTCATCAGCGAGGGCTTGCCGTCGACGGGCGGCGTGCCGTTGCACACCAGGTAGGCGACCGGGAGCCGGGGGGCGCCCTCGTCGCCCAGACGCGCGCTGCGGCCGACGCACTCGTCCATCCACGCGCCGCCGCGCTTGTCGGCCGGGCGCGCGTAGGGGTCGAGGAAGAAGCCGGCCACGTCGTCGCCCGCGCCGTTGAGCACGCGGTAGTAGCGAACGCTCGGGTGCCAGGTGTCCACCTGATCGGTGGCCTCGGCGAAGCGCACGTCGAAGAGCGAGCTGGCCCGGGCCAGGAGCCCGGAGAGCACCCGCGGGAAGGGGAACCACGGCCGCAGGGCCTCCTCTTCGATGGCGTAGCGCTCCTCGCGCAGCCGCTCCGCCCAATAGGCCAGGTCCCACTGCGCCAGCGGAGCGTCTTCGCCCCGGGCTGCGGCGAGGGCCTGGAGGTCGTCCAGGTCCTGTCGGGCGGGGCCCTGGCTCGCCGTCAACAGGTCCCCGAGCAGCGACCGCACCTGGTCCACCGAAGCGGCCATCTTGCTCGCCAGGCTGAGCTCGGCGTAGGAGCCAAAGCCCAGCAACGCGGCCTTCTCGCGGCGCAGCGCGAGGATCTCGTCGATCAGCGGGCCGTTGTCGCGCTCCCCGCTCGAGGCCCGGGACACATAGGCGCGGTAGACCTGCTCGCGGAGGTCGCGTCGCGCCGCGTGACGCAGGAAGGGGCCAAAGCTCGGGTAGTCCAGGGTGATCCGCCAGGGGCCTGCTTCAGCCGAGGCGTCGGGCTCCCCTGCGCCGCGCGCCGACTGCGCCGCCATGGCCAGGTACGAGGGCGGCAGGCCGACCACGTCGTCTGGCGTCGTCAGCACCAGCGACCAGGCCGCGGTGGCGTCGAGCACGTGATTGGAGAAGGCGGTCGACAGCTCCGCCAGGCGCGCCGCGATGGCGCCGAAGCGCTCCCGCGCCTCGCCCTGGAGCGCCACACCCGAGAGCTCGGCGTCGCGGATGTTGCTGTCGAGGATGCGCCGGCGCGTCGGGTCCTCCCCGTCGGGACCCGCACGCAGCGCGACAAAGGCGCCGTGCAGCGCGGGGCTCTGCGCGAGGCGAATCGACAGGGCGACCACCCGCGGCTGCACCTCGGCGTGGGCCGCTCGCAGCGCCTCGCTGTTGCGCACGCCCAGGAGGTGGGTGACGACGCCCCAGGTGGTCTGGAGCCGGTCGACCAGGCGCTCCAGCGGCCCCATGACCGTGTCCCAGGTGGGCGGGGTCACGGCTTCGACCTCGGCCAGCCCCGCCTCGACCTCGCCCAGGACCACGTCCATGGCGGGCACCACATGCTCCGGCGAGATCGCGGAGAAGGTGGGCAGGGGCAGCGGCGTCAGGAGCGGGTTCGGCGCGGTGGGCTGAGACATCGTGGGCTCCGGGGAGGGCAGGGCACAGGCGCGGGAGGCCGGGACCATCGCGCCCCACGGGCGGGTTGGCAACTTCGCTGCGACCGGCTCAGGTGCCCTGGCCCGTGGGGGCCTCGCTGTCCCGGCGGTCTTCGTCGCGCGACGTCGGGCCTGCTGCGGCCTCGCGCGCGCCGGCAGGGCTCGCGCTGGGCCACGTGACCTGAGACAGCGCCCACAGCCCGATCAGCGCCGCCTCTGCGGCGTCGTGCTTCAGTGGCACCACCGGCGATCGGCCGGCGTCGGCCAGCAGCCGCTGCGCGTCTCGCAGCGCCGCCGACTTGGCGTCCTGACCGCTGCGCCGCTCGCGCGGCAAGAGCAACGCGTCGCGCCACACGTGCGGCGCGACCCGCAGCGTCTGCGCCCCGAGGCGCTCAGCGGCGCGCGTCCACAGCCGCGCCAGGGCCGGGTCGCCCTCCACCACCACCCAGGCCAAGGGGCCCTCGCCGGTGAGCAGGCTGGGGATCGCGGCGCGCAGCCGCGTGCGGTTGGCGAAGCGGCGCGCGCGGGCGTAGCGCAAGGTGCCGTCGGCGCCGAAGCAAGCGACCCCCGTGCGCAGGCCCAGATCCACGGCGATCAGCC
>JAUIAC010000640.1 GCA_030425545.1 bacterium
CGCAGCGCGGCGCGCAGCAGCGGCAACAGGTCGGCTCGCGCGACAGAGCGCGCCGCCACGAAGGTCACCGTGCGGCCCGAGAGCCCTGGCGACACCACGAGGTTGGCCCCGGTCCAGCAGCTGACCGCGCGGGCCACCACGGCCAGGGGGGTCGCGGCGAAGTCCACCCGCGCGCGGGCCTTGGCGGGCAGGCGGCGGCAGGCCTGGGCGCCGGAGCGCGGGGGCGGCGGGGCCTTGGGCAGCGCGGCGGTCGCGGCGTCGGCGCTGCGGGCCTGTGCCGCGCGGCCCGGCAGCACGGCCAGCGCCACCACAAAGGGGACGAGCAGCCCGTGCAGACGCGAGAAGACAGGCGCCGCGGGCGCCGCGAGGGCCGCGTGAACCAGGCGCCGGCGATGGCAGGTCGCGATGCACATGGCACCAGCCTGCCAGACCCTGCGAGTGGGTTCGCCCTTTGTTGTAGAGTAGCGTCATGGACTCGCCTCGGCCCCCCGCGTCGCTGCCACCCGCCCGCCGCCCCGCGCCCCACGAAGGCTTCGCCTGGCGCGTGCTGCAGCGCATCGATCAGGCGCTCTTCGTGCTCGACGACCACTGGCGGCTGATCTGGGCCAACGACGCCGCGGCCCACTTCTTTCAGCTGCAGCTCGACGACTGCCACGGCGAGACGGTGTGGGACCTCTTCCCAGCGAGCCGGGGCACCGAGATCGAGGCGCGCTACCTGCGCGCTCGCGAGTCCGGCGAACCCGAGCGCTTCGAGGTCTACTTTCCGCCCAAGAAGCGCTGGTTCCACGTCCGCGTCACGCCGCTCGAAGGGGAGCTGCTCATCGCGTACAACGACATCACCCGGCGCAAGCTCGCCGAGCGCGAGGTGCGCCGGCGGGAGCGCGTGCATCGCGAGATCACCGAGCACGTCTCCGACGTGTTGACCCGCAACGTGGCCAACGGTCCTGTGACCTGGGTGTCGCCGTCGATGACCACGGTGCTCGGCTGGGAGCTGGCGGACTTCGAGGGGCGCCTGCTGCGCGACATCGTGCACAAGGACGACCAGCCGCGCGTCGTCGCCGCGCTGGCCGACGCGGTGATGCACGGCCGGCCCATCGACCTCGAGCTGCGGGTCCACCACAAGCACGGCGGCGTGCGCCACCTGCACAGCCGCGGCAACGTGGTGCGTTCACGCGCAGGCGACGCCCCGACCGAGATCGTCCTGAGCTCCCGCGACATCACCGCGCAGGTCGAGGCGCGCGCGGCTCTGGAGCAGGCCCTGGAGACGGCGGAGGCCGCGACGCGGGCCAAGAGCGCCTTCCTCGCCAACATGAGCCACGAGATCCGAACGCCGCTGCACGGCGTCATCGGCATGACCAGCGTGCTGCAGGGGACGCCCCTGAGCGAGCAGCAGCGGGTCAGCGTGGACGTGATCCGGAGCTCCGGTGAGGCGCTGCTGGCGGTCATCAACGACATCCTCGATCTGTCCAAGATCGAGGCCGGCGCCATGCGGCTCGCTCCCGAAGACGTGGACCTGCGCCGCTGCCTGGAGGAGGCCCTCGACCTGGTGACCGCGCCCGCGGCGAGCAAGCGGCTGGAGCTGGCGTACCAGGTCGAGCCGGACGTGCCCTCCCACGTCTCGGTGGACGCAGCGCGGCTGCGGCAGGTGCTCGCCAACCTGCTGAGCAACGCGGTGAAGTTCACCGACGCGGGCGACGTGGTGTTGCGGGTGAGCGTGGTGCCGGACGACGAGGTCGCCGCGCGGCGGGCAGACGCCGACGGGGCGAACCGCGAGGGCGCGGACCCGGCGAGCGCTCGACAGCGGCCACGGCGCCGGTCGAGCGCGGCGACCAACCAGGCGCCGCCCGTGACCTTGTCGATGACCGTCGAAGACTCCGGGCCCGGCATCCCGCCGGAGCGGCAGGCGGAGCTCTTCGCGCCCTTCGCGCAGCTGGACGGCTCGTCGACGCGGCGGCACGGCGGCACCGGCCTGGGCCTGTCCATCGCCCGGCGGCTGGTGGAGCTCATGGGCGGGGAGATCGGCGTCCGCAGCGTGCCGGGCGAGGGCGCGACCTTCTTCTTCACCGTGCCGGTACGGCCGGTAGCCACCCAGGGGCGCATGCGGCTGAGCTCGCCGCCGGGCTGCCTCGACAACCTGCGCGTGCTCATCGTCGACGACAACGCGGTCAACCGGCAGATCCTGGTGCGCCTCTGCGAGTCGTGGAACATGGCCCCGGTGGCCTACGCCAGCGCCCTGGAGGCCATGGCCTGGGTCGAGAACGGCGCCGCGTGTGACCTCGCGATCCTGGACATGCAGATGCCGGGGATCGACGGCGCCCAGCTCGCGCGCGCCCTGCGCAGCCAGCGGCCGCACCTGCCGATCATGGTGCTGAGCTCCATGGGCCACGACGTGCCGGTGCCGGAGGCCTTCTTGCGGCTGAGCAAGCCGGTGAAGCAGACCCGGCTCTACGAAGGCCTGGTGGCCGAGTTCAGCGCCCGGCGCAGCGGCACGAGCACGCCGGTGAAGCGCACGCAGCCACCGACGGCGGAGCGCGAGATCCGAGCGCTGCTGGCCGAGGACAACGAGGTCAACCAGCTGGTGGGCCGCCTGATGCTCGGCCGACTCGGGGTGCAGGTCGACGTGGTGGGCGACGGACACGAGGCCCTGGCCGCTTTGGCGCAGCGACGCTACGACGTGGTGCTGATGGACGTGCAGATGCCGGAGCTGGACGGCATCGAGACCACCAAGCGGATCCGCGCGGGCGACGGTGAGCAGCCGTGGATCGTGGCGTTGACGGCGAGCGCGCTCGACGACGACCGGCAGCGCTGCCTCGCCGCGGGCATGGACGACCACCTGGGCAAGCCGCTGCGGCGAAGAGACCTGGCGGAGGCCCTGGCCCGCG
>JAUIAC010000641.1 GCA_030425545.1 bacterium
TGAGCGACGACTCACGGCATTCATCGACTACTTCAACAACGTCCTCGCCAAGCCGTTCCGATGGACCTATGCCGGCAGGCCACTTCGGGCGATGTGACCGGATCGCGAATCCTGTCGGGCTCATCTAGTTGGGGAGGCCAGCGGCGACCTCGGTCCGTGCTTGCAGTCTTCAGTCGGTGGAGATGCACGTCCTGGAGTCGACGGTCGTTGGAACCTGTCTCTGCTGTCCAGTGAATCCAGCGCAATGGATGCGCTAGTGGTTCTCTCTCCTCGAGAAGGGATTTCCTTTGTCTGTCGGTTTCCGGTTGGTGGAGACGTAGTCGCGGATGTGCCAGACGCCTGCGTGCGCCTCGGAGTCGCGGGCGTTCCCAAGGTCGCGGAGGGCACCGTGAGGCTAAAATTCGAACCCAGTTTCGCAGAGTGGCGAACCGGTGTGGAACTTGGGGGGGTGTCTGCGGTCGAACTCGCTGTAACGGCAACCTTGGGGGTGGAGGCCGCAGAGTCGCCAGAGCGCTTTACATACTCTTGTTCCCTCCGGGAGTCCGTCACATGGGTCGCGCAGAGCGATTTCTGCGATTGAGGCGACTCAGACTGTCCAGGCCAGACAGGGCGCGAGAGGGTGCCAACGCGCATATTGGTAGGCTGGAGACGAAGTGATGAAGGCCAACCCGGAGCGGCACATGCGCAGCGATCCACCGGCCTCCGTAGGTGCCAGGCGTTTCGCTTGCTAACGACACACGTGCGCTTCGGCCACGACGGCGGCAGCAACACCGACTGCCTCGCTGGACTTCTGGACAACGTGCAGCTGCAGAACTACTGGGGCCCTCTCTCCTCAGGGATCCCCGCCAACTGAGTGGAGGTCGGCCCATGAGCAAGCGTACCAGCCCAATTCTCCTGGTGACGGTCGGTTTGCTTGGCACGGCCGCCTGCAAGTCCACCCTGCCACCCGACAACTCCACAGCGGACACGGTGGACACAAGCGTTCGAGTCATCGAAGACGCCGGACAGGACACCAAGACTGGGTCCGACGCCACGGTCACGGCACCCGACGCGGCTGCAAAGCCGGACACCCTGGTGCCGGATGGCGTGGTGCTCGACGTCGCTCAGGACACGGCACGATCACGGGGGCCGGCCTGCGAGGCCAGCGCCACCAAGGCCCCCGTCCCCGGGACCCCCTGCACGACCAAGGGTGAGGTGCGCTGCAGTGACGTGGGTCGTTACCCAGCTCCAGACAATCTGGTGTTCCCCCTCTCTGCCAACGTGAGTGAGACACCGACCTCCGCAGAAATTACTGTAGGGCGGGAGGTGGTGAGACATGCCAGAGGACAAGACGATGATGGCACAGCAGGGCTACGAGCCAAGCGCCACGGCAGGGCCAGCGCAGGGCGGAGCCGAGCGGAGCGAGGCGGAGACCGGAGCAGGCCCTGCCGTGGCGGGCGCCGACGTCGCGAATTCCGCTCCAGACCCGGAGGTGCCGGCGAAGGCGAAGCGACGGACCTTCTCCGCCAAATACAAGCTTCGCATCCTCGCCGAGGCGGACGCATGCACGGAGCCTGGGGACATCGGCCGTCTGCTCCGGAGGGAGGGGCTGTACAGCTCCCACCTCACCACCTGGCGGCGGGCCCGCGACGTCGGCGCTCTTGCAGCTCTCGAGCCCAAGAAGCGCGGACGCAAGCCGCGGCATCGCAGCGCCCTCGCCAAGCGGGTCGACGATTTGCAGCGCGACAACCAGCGCCTGCAGGAGGAGCTGCGCAAGGCCCGCGTGATCATCGACGTCCAAAAAAAAGTGGCGATGCTGCTCGGCGAGACCCCCGAGGACCTGAACTGATGCAGGCCGTGACCGAGCTCGCTGCAGACGTCGGCGTCCGTGATGCGTGCGACACCCTGGGAGTATCGCGCGCGACCTGGTACCGCCGCCAAGCCAGCGCAAAGCCCTCCCCCAAGCCGCGCTCAACGCCCCCCAGGCGCATCCCCGACGACACGCGGCAGGCCGTCCTCGACGTGCTGTGCTCCGACCGCTTCGTCGACCGCGCTCCCGCAGAGGTCTTCGCCACTCTGCTTGATGAGGGCACCTTCCTGTGCTCAGAGCGCACGATGTACCGCATCCTCGCCGAGCACGCGCCGGTCCGAGAACGCCGCAACCAACTGCGTCACCCGAAGCACGCCAAGCCCGAGCTGGTCGCCTCCGCGCCCAACCAGGTGTGGTCCTGGGATGTCACCAAGCTGCACGGCCCGGAGAAGTGGACCTACTACTACCTGTATGTCCTGCTCGACATCTACAGCCGCTACGTCGTTGGTTGGATGCTTGCGGAGAAGGAGAACGCCAACCTCGCTGGGCAGTTGATCGCTGAGACCTGCGCCAAGCATGAGATCGAGCCGAACACGCTCGTGCTGCACTCTGACCGCGGCTCTCCCCAGACCGCCAAGTGCACGGCCCAGCTCCTCGCCGACCTGGGCGTGACCCGCTCGCTGAGCAGGCCTCACGTCAGCGACGACAACCCGTACTCCGAGGCGCAGTTCAAGACGGTGAAGTACCATCCGACCTACCCCGGCCGCTTCACCGGCTACCACGGAGCACTGACCTACTGCCGCGAGTTGTTCCCTTGGTACAACAAAGAACACCGCCACGGCGGCATCGCCATGCTGACCCCCGAGACCGTGCACTACGGGCGGGCTGGGCAGGCCTTGGCTGCTCGGCAGCGGGCACTCGACCTTGCCTATCAGCAGCACCCGGAGAGGTTCGTCCGGGGCCGCCCTGTCGTCCAACAGCTGCCCGAGGCCGTCTGGATCAACAAGCCCGTCGAAGCCGAGCTGGCTACAGAAGACGAGGTTCACTAAATGAACGTAGTCGGTGTCTCAAAGTCGTTGACAGATTCCG
>JAUIAC010000642.1 GCA_030425545.1 bacterium
TGTCTCCCCAGCGCAGCTGCACGCTGTCGGGGCCGTTCTGCAGGTCGACCGCGGCGCTGAGCTGGTCTGCCGCGGTCTTCACAGCGCCCGTGGACTTGGGGTGCGCGACCACGTAGAGCCCGTTGCCGCCGATGACCCCGGTCAGGGCGATGGTCGCCGTGGTCTTGCCGTCCGCGCCGTTGACGCCCACGAGGGACAAGCCGCTGAGCGCCGTGCCCGCCGGCCCGCGCAGCTCGACGAAGGTCTCGGTGTCGGGGCCCGCGCTGTCATAGCTGACCTCGTTGATCACGACCTTGGCCGGCGCCGGTGCCGCGACGCAGGCGCCGCCCGTGCAGGTCTGCCAGGCCGCACACGCAGACTCGGTGCCCCACGCCAGGCAGCCGTCCTTGTTGTAGTCGTCACACACCTGGGGGCCGGTCTTGCCGCACTGCTTGGCACCCTTGCTGCCACACCCGTCGACGCAGGTCTTGACGCAGGCGCCCTTGCTGCAGGCCTCGGTGCCTGTGCAGCCGACCGCGGTGCCCCAGCCGAGGCAACCGTCGTTGTTGTAGTCGCCGCAGGTCTGCACCTGGGGCAAGCCGCCGGGCACGCAGCGCTTGTCGCCCGCCTTGGTGCACTGGTCGCTGCACGACTTCACGCACGCGCCGCCGCTGCACACCAGCTTGTCGGCGCAGGCGACGGCGGTGCCCCACTCGAAGCAGCCGTCGCTGTTGTAGTCGCCACAGGTCTGCACGCCGCCAGCCCCGCACTGGGTCGCGCCGGCCGTCGTGCACTGGCTCTGGCACTTGGCCGCGCAGACCCCAGCGCCGCCGCAGACCTGTCCCTGAGGGCAGGGCACGGCCGTGCTCCAGGTCATGCAGCCGTCTTTGTTGTGGTCGTCGCACACCTGCACCGCGTCGAGCTGGCACTGCTTGGCGCCCTTGGCCGTGCAGGTGCTCTTGCACTGCGTCTCGCAGGCGCCGGCGACGCACAGTTCGCTGGGCCCGCAGGCCAGCGGGGTCCCCCACTCGAGGCAGCCGTCGGCGTTGGTGTCGTCGCAGGTGCTGACGCCCTTGCCGTCGCACTGCTTGGCGCCCTTGGCCGAGCAGGTGCTCTTGCAGGCGGTGGCGCACGCGCCGTTGGCGCAGATGGGCGTGGGGGCCGCACAGCCGAGGCTCTTGCCCCAGTCGAGGCAGCCGTTGCCGTCGCTGTCGCCGCAGGTGCGCACGGTGTTGCCCTCGCACTTGGTGGCGCCGGCGGTGGTGCAGGCGTTGGCGCAGGCAGCCACGCACTGACCCTGGTCGCAGGTCTCGGCCGTGGGGCAGGCCTTGTTGCCGCCCCACGCCAGGCAGCCGTCGGCGTTGAAGTCGCCACAGGTCTCGACCTTGCCCTCGGCGTTGCAGCGGCGGGCGCCTTCGATGCTGCAGTCCTGGTCCTTGCAAGCCGACACGCAGGCGCCGGTGTCGCAGGCCTTGCCCGCGCCGCACGCGATCGCCACGCCCCACTCGAAGCAGCCGTCGTCGTCGAGGTCGACGCAGGTCTGGACGCCGGCGCCGGCGTCACCGCTGGCGCAGCGGGTCGCGCCCTCGACGCAGGTGGTGGGGCAGGGGACGTCTGGGGCGCCGGTGTCTGGCGTGCCGGTGTCGGGCGTGCCGGTGTCGGGCGTGCTGGTGTCGGGCGTGCCGGCGTCGGCGGAGCTGGCGTCGGGCGCGCCCGCGTCGGCCACCGCGCCGGCGTCGAAGGGGGTCAACACGTCGGCGCCGGCCGCCGGCCCCGTGGGCCCCGCGTTGCCGCAAGCCGACGACAGGGCCCAGAGCGCGAGGAGCCCGAGCTGGGAGGCGCCGCTGCGGGCGCCGGAGCGGGGCGTGGGCTTGCGCGTGGCGAGGTGCGTCGACATGGCGGAGTCCTGGCGTCGTGTGGCGTCGAAGCCCGTGTCGCAGAGGGGGGGCGAGCGGGAGTTTCGTAGCGAGGCGGGCAGGGTAGGGGCTGCCGGGGACCGGGACAATCAGGAGGTCCATGGGTCTGAGCGCCCAGGCGTGGGATAAGGGCGGGGTGGCCGCGCAGGCCGCGGAGCGGGAGTGTCGGGTGAGAGAACAACTGGAACAGCTGCAGCAGACGGTGATCTTGGGGAGCTCGGCGCGCACCTGGCTGGTGTCGGTGCTGCTCTTGGTGCTCGGGGTGCTGCTGGGTCGCCTCGTGAAGTGGCTGCTGCGACGCTACGGTAGCCGACTCGCCAACTTCACCAGCACGGACCTCGACGACGCGCTGATCGCCGGCGCCGCAGGGCCGCTGGGCGCCCTGGTGCCGGTGGCTGCGGGACACGTGGTGATCCACCTGCTGCGCATGCCCGACGGGACGCGCGAGCTGCTGCTCGACGCGCTGGTGGTGGCGGCGGCGACCGTGCTGGTGGTCATGCTGCTGGCCTGGGTCGACGCGGTCTTCGAGCACTTCATCCACCCCCTGCGGGAGAAGACGCGGCCGGGGTTGGACCGTCAGGTGGTGGACTTTGGCCGCCGCTTCACGCGCATCGCCGTGATCATCGGCGCGCTGCTGACGGTGATGCAGACGGTGGGCCTGGACGTCATGAGCCTGGTCACCGGCCTCGGCATCGGCGGTCTGGCCGTGGCGCTGGCGGCGCAGGAGGCCCTCGGCAACGTGCTCGGCAGCATCCAGGTCATGGCCGACCAGCCCTACGCCATCGGCGACTTCATCCGGGTCAACGACCTCTTCGGCCGGGTCGAAGAGCTGGGCCTGCGCTCGACGCGGCTGCTGACGCCGGACGGCGTGCGGGTGGTGGTGCCGAACCGGCTGCTGGCGCAGACGCCGATTCAGAACTGCAGCGCCCACGAAGGCATCACCGAGGCGTTCAACCTCGGGCTCACCTACGACACCCCGGGAG
>JAUIAC010000643.1 GCA_030425545.1 bacterium
CCCCCGCGCCGAGGACGATGGTCGTGCCCGGCGTGGCCTGCTGCACCGCCGTCGACAGGTCGCCCATGGCGTCGGTCGCCGTGCCCGAACCCGAGCACCCCTTGGCGACGTAGAGCGCCGCGCCCTCGACCGCGGTCAAGGCGCAGCCCCCCGCCTCGGTGGAGCCGCAGCCCCCGAGGGTCAACGCCGCAGCGAGACCGCCCCACAGCGCGCGGCGCCCACGAGCGCCCGCGACGAGGCGATGTGCGAGGCGCAGGATCATGGCAACTCCGGGGTGCGTGCGAAGCGGGGTGAGACGGGACGCCGCCATGCTAGCGGCGCCAGCGGGGCGCGGCCACATCCTGGCTTGGAGGGCGACCCACGCGCCGCGCAGGCTAGCGTCCACGGGCAGCCGAGGTCGGCGCCGGTCCAGCGAGCAGCTTGTTGAGCTGGTCCTGGTGCATGGCGGTGGTCATCAGGTTGGTCATCCAGCCGCTCACGTACGCGGCCACGTCGAGCACCACGACGAGCGTGGCGTTGTCCTTGCCCACGTTCATGCCGCGGGCCTTGGCCATGGCGTCCAGCTGCAGGGTGATCTGGTAGTCGACGTAGATGCCCCAGAGGCCGCAGGTGAGCACGGTCAGCAGCAGGTCGATCCAGTAGCCGTGGCCGGTCGGCGTCTTGTGATCCAGCGCGACCAGGTCGGTGTACATGTCGTGGTACCAGATCAGCTGATACAGCCCGCACGTGAAGATGCTGAAGAGCAACACGTGGCCTGCGTTGCGCGGTTGAACCCAGGTCGACATGGCACCTCCTGCGCGCCCGATCCCGCGTGGCCCCGGTGGACGGCGCCCCCGAGCCTACCCCATGGCCAGCGCCGTGCGGGGCGCGGCGGACCCCGTGGAGCCCCGCTGGATCGATGGAGCGACGCTTGCACAACGCGCCACGGGCGGCATGCTTCACCTGGAGCGACCATGGACACGCACGGGCCCCCAGTCTTCAGCGACGAGCCACCGCGAGCTGGGCGCAGGCGCCAGGGTCTGCGGTCGCTCACGTCGCGGCGCAGCTCGGCGCGCCCGCGGCGAGGTCTCCTGCTGGCGGCGCTCGCGCTCGCGCTCGCGGCCTGTGGGACCGACGCGGCCGACGCGGCAGGGCCCGCCGTGGTCCCCGCCCTGAGCGAGCCGGTGTGGCTCGTGCCTGGGGTCGGGCTCCCGGCCGAGGTCACCCTCCAAAACAGCAACAACAACCTGGACGTGGCCCGTCATCAAGGCCGGGTCTTCTTCGCCTTTCGCACCTCGGAGACGCACTTCGCCGGCCCGGGGACCGTCCTGTGGGTCGTCTCCAGCGCCGACGAGACCACCTGGCGCTACGAGGGCCACTTCGCCATGGGCACGGACCTCCGCGAGCCCCGCTTCTTGGCTTGGAAGGGGCAGCTCTGGCTCTACTACGCGGTGCTGGGCAAGGACCCTGCCAAGTTCGAGCCCCAGGGCAGCAAGGTGGCGCGCTACCTCTCCCCGGGGGCGTGGGAGGGCCCGCGAGACGCCTTCGACGCCACCTTCATCCCCTGGCGCGTGCACGTCGTGAAGGGCAAGCCGCTCATGGTCGGCTACAGCGGCGGCGGCAACATCTACGACCTGGGCGGCGCGGAGCTGATCCACGTGAAGCTGCTGACCACCACGGACGGCTGGACCTGGACGCCGTGGATCGCAGGCACGAAAGGCGGAGACGGCACCGTGCTGATGAGCGGCGGCAGCGAGACCGACGTGGCGCCGCTGCCCGACGGTCGACTGGTGGCGGTGGTGCGCAACGAGGCGGGCGACGACACCGGCTTCGGCGCCAAGGTGTGCCGGGCCGAGGCCGGCGACTGGGGGACCTGGACCTGCAAGCCCGACCCCCGCAAGTACGACTCACCGCAGCTCTTTCAGCAGGGGGGCAAGGTCTGGCTCATCGGTCGCCGCTCGCTCGCCAACTCGGGCCACTTCGACCTGGGGACCCCGGCCGACAGCCACGCCGAGACCGCGACGCAGTACCAGCTCAAGTGGTGGAGCTCGCCGAAGCGATGCGCGCTGTGGGAGGTCGACCCGGAGTCGCTCACGGTGACCCACGCCCTGGACCTGCCGTCGAAGGGGGACACCTGCTTCCCCACCGCGCTCCCCCTGCCGGGCGTGCCCGACACCTGGCGGGTCTACAACTACTCCTCGCCGCTCGAGGGGCCCGAGATCAACTGGCTCCAGGGTCAGCTCGCGACGACCGCCATCTATCGCATCGACCTGCGCTTCACGCCGGCCCCCTGAGCGGCCTGGACCTGGGCGGGGCGGCAGCTTGCGTCGCGTCCTTCACAATTCTACACTCCCTTGGTCTCGCGGTCTCTACGCTCGCCACCGCGGCGCGTGTGCGCCGAAGGAGCGCCAGGACATGTTCACCGAACGCCGGGCCCACCCGCGTCACCCCTGCCTGCAGCGCGTCGTGCTGCGCGTGGGCGACCGCCCGATGCAGGCGACCCTGGTGGATCTGAGCGCGTCGGGGGCCTTCGTCGCCACCCGGGAGACCGCCGAAGCCGGCCCGGCCAGCGAGGTGCTGCTGCTGGTCCGCGCCCCTGGCGACACGGCGTTCTCGGTCCAGGTCAAGGCGCGGGTGATGCGGCAGGTCCAGCCGGGGCTCGGTCCGCAGCCGGGCCTGGGGCTGAGCTTCCTCGAGGCGCGCTGTCCCTCGTCCAAGGACTCGCTGCTGCGCTTCCTCCGGGGTGAGCTGGGCCTGACCGTGCCGTCGGGGGAAGATCTCGATCCCTATCGGTTTCGTCGGATGCTCGCGGTGTCCGCGGAGTCGGCGACGCTGCCGGTGGGTCGACCGGGGATTCGGAGCAGCTCGCCTCCCCTCGACCTGCCCGACGCGCCGCG
>JAUIAC010000644.1 GCA_030425545.1 bacterium
CTTGCGCGCAGGGCGCTGAGGCGCGCGTCGTTCCCGTCGCTGACCAGCCTTGAGCGACGACTCACGGCATTCATCGACTACTTCAACAACGTCCTCGCCAAGCCGTTCCGATGGACCTATGCCGGCAGGCCACTTCGGGCGATGTGACATGATGGCGAATCCTGTCGGGCTCATCTAGGCAGGCCGAGGGCTAGTGTCCGAGAATGAGTCGTATGACAACCTCCGTCGCAACAGCAGGCAAGTGCGTTCATGCGGCCTGTCCTCCATGCCCGCACCCGCCATCGATTCCTGGCAAGCAAGCGGCCTCGAGCGAGAGCTGCATGAACGCTACGGGCTGACCCACCTCCGAGTCCGGAAGCGAGGCAAGAGCCTCACCCTCGAGTCGGGGCCGGCCGACGCTGTCGTGCGTCACGCGCGCATGAAGCGCGACACTACACACGTGTGGCTGCTCCAGATGCCGACGCGAGGTAGCCGCTGGGAGCCCACGCCGTTTCGCGACACCCTCGACAACCTCGTCGCGCTAATCGTGACCCAGCTCAGCTGGATGGTCGCTCTCTGGGACGACAACCAGGGAGACACTTCCGATCCCGAGTACTAGGTCTGCTCGACCAGCGGGTTCGCGCCTGGTGGCCGTGGCTGGCGCGGGGCCGCCCGGGCGGCTACAACGTCGACGCGCGTGCGCTTTGGCGGGTGGCGCTGCGTCCGGTAGGTGCCGGTTGCCCGTGAAGCCGGCAGGGCTTGGCGGCGTCGGTGATGACGGTGTTGGGGTCGACGGTGTTGGGCGAGGAGGCGGTGATGAAGGCGTTCGAGCGGGCCCGCGGGGCGACAGGGGCAGCGCGACTGCCGACGCTCGTGTTGGGCTGCGGACTGGCGTGGCTCGCGGCGGGCTGCGCGTCCCCCAGCGGGGTTGGCGGCGGTGGGGGTGGCAGCGTCACCTGCGGCGCCCAGGTCTGCGACGACGGCAACCCCTGCACCGAGGACGGCTGCGAGCCGACCACGGGCGCGTGCGTGTTCACCGCCAACACGGCGGTGTGCGACGACGACGACCCGTGCACGCTGGGCGACCGCTGCAATGGCGGCAAGTGTCTGGGCGGGACCGCGTCCGGGTGTGTCGACGGCGCGCCGACGGACGGCGCGGCTGGCGGCGACGCAGCGGCGGCCGATGGTGAGGCTGCAGACGTCGGTGCGACGGACGGTGCGGCAGCCGACGTGGACATGCCCGACACCGGAGCGCCCGACGTTGGGGCGCCCGACGCTGGGGCACTCGACACTGGAGCGCCCGACACGGGAACGCCCGACGCGGGGATGCCAGACACCGGATCGCCCGACACTGGAGCGCCCGACGCTGGAGCGCCCGACACGGGAGCGCCTGACACGGGAGCGCCCGACACGGGAGCGCCCGACACAGGGATGCCCGACACTGGAGCGCCCGACACAGGGATGCCCGACACCGGATCGCCCGACACCGGCGCTCCCGACACCGGCGCTCCGGACACCGGCGCTCCCGATACGGGCGCACCTGACTCCGGCGCGGTTGACGCCGGCGCGCTCGACGGCGTCAGCAGCGACAGCGACAAAGACGGCGTCTCCGACGTCAACGACAACTGCCCCAACAAGGCCAACGGCGACCAGAAGGACAGCGACGGCGACAAGGTGGGCGACGCCTGTGACAACTGCCCGCTGAGCCCCAACACAGACCAGGCCGACAGCAACAAGGACGGGCAGGGCGACGCGTGCACGCCAGCCACCTGCGGCGACGGCAAGGTCGGTGGGAGCGAGGCGTGCGACGACGGCAACGCGTTCGGCGGCGACGGCTGCTCCCCCACCTGCGCCAAGACGCCGGTCCTCAAGGGCGGCGAGCTGGTCATCACGGAGCTCATGGTCAACCCGAACGTGGTCAAGGACGAGGTCGGCGAGTGGATCGAGATCTACAACCCGTCGACCCAGGGCATCGACCTCAACGGGCTCACGGTGGTGGTGGGCAAGGCCACGTTCCTGATCCAGTCCAAGGTGCCAGCCATCGCCCCGGCGCAGTCGTTCGTGATCATCGGGCCGGAGGCCAACGCTGCGCTCAACGGCGGCGTCAAGCCGGTGGCGACGTACACCAACCTCTACCTGAGCAACTCCAACGACACGCTGGTCGCCATCAACACGCAGACCGCGGTCATCGACGCGGTCACCTACACGGCGAGCGGCACCTCCTGGCCGGCGCTGTCTGCCGGTGCGTCGATGCAGCTGACCCAAGGCAAGCTGGACGCGACGGCCAACGACCAGGGTGCTGTGTGGTGCAAGTCGACCCAGACCTTTGGCTCGGGCGACAAGGGCAGCCCGGGAGCGGCCAACGCGTCGTGCCCCAGCTTCGGCGCGGCCTGCGGCGACGGCGTGCTGGCGGGGAGCGAGGCCTGCGACGACGGCAATGTGAAGGACGGCGACGGGTGCAGCTCGAAGTGCACCTTCGAGGGGCCGCAGAAGGCGGGCGCGGGCGACGTCGTGATCACCGAGATCATGTACCGGTCCAAGGCGGGACCGGGGGACACCGGCGAGTTCATCGAGCTGCACAACGTCACCAAGGCGCCGCTGGAGCTGGACGGGGTGGTGCTCGACTACAAGGGCAGCCAGACCGTGACCCTGAGCAAGACCACCGGCACGACCCTGATTCAGCCCGGCGGCTACCTGGTCATCGGCCACAAGACCGGCAACGGCGGCGCGCCGGTGGACCACCCCATCGGCAACATCGGCCTCGGCAACACCTCGGGGGTGCTGACGCTGACCTTGGGCAAGACGGTGCTCGACACGGTGTCGTATGTGAACGGGGGGAGCTGGCCGCTGGCAGTGACCGGCGCGAGCTGGCAGCTGCTGCCCGCCAAGACC
>JAUIAC010000645.1 GCA_030425545.1 bacterium
TCTTCGCCAGGTCGAGGCCCGCCGCGTCGAGAAACGCGTCGAGCTCGCGCTGCCACGGCGCCGCGCCGACCGCCGCTGCCAGGGTGCGCCGTTGCTTGCGCTGCGGCGCCCCGCCCGGGCGGGTCAGCAGGTCGAGCATGCGCTCCACCGCCTCGACGCGCGCCTCGCAGACGGCGGACGAGGGGCCCGCGCCTGCGGCCTGGCAGCGACAGGCCAGGCGCCAGCGACCTTCGGGCCCACGGGACAGGCTCACCTCGGGCCCGGCGCAGCACGCGTTGGCCACCGAGGTCGGGAGCCGCCAGCGCAGGCCGGGCGGCGACGTGGTCACCCGCAGGCGCGCCTTGCCCAGCTCGTCGGCGGGCCGCGGCCGCAGCCACGACTGCGCGGCGAACGCGGCGCGGGCGTCGGTGAGGGTGGTCACCAGGGGCGAGAGCGCCGGCGCGTCCGCCTCGCCGCGCCCGGAGGCCCGCGCCGCGTGGGCCGCAGCGCCGCGCGCCGCCGCGTCGGCGCGGTCGGCGAGCAGGGCCAGGGCGGCGCCTTGGGCCAGCGACCAGGCCTGGCCAGACTCGGGCGCGGCCAGCAGGGCCGCGAGCGTGTCGCCGCGGCCGACCCAGGACGGCAGCCCCGGCAGGGCGGCCTCGGCGGGCGCGACCAGCCAGTGGCCGACGTGGTGGGCGTGCGCCCACGACGCGAGCGCGGCGGCCGAGAGGCCCGGGGCCAGCTGGGGCGGCGGCGGGTTCAACGCCCCGTGGTGGGCGCGCAGCGCGGCGACCAGCGTGGCCTCGAGCGCCGCTGCGTCGCCGCCGCGCGCGAGCTGTCGACCCAGGGCGGCGGCGACCTCGGGCCGCGCCAGATCCCCGAGGCTGCGGGCCATGCGCAGGCTCGCGAGGTCACGCAGGCCGCGGCTGACCGCCTCGGGCAGCGGCAGCAGCTCCGGGAGCACCCGCAGCGACAACAAACGCGCGCCACGCTGCTGCGACACCGCGTCGGTCAGGGGCGTGGCTGGGGAGGTCGGCGTGGTCATGGGCGCACCCTGCCACGGGCCGCCAGCCAGGGCGACGTCGCAGCGCGGCCGCAGCGCGTGTCCTGCGCCCGGTCCTGCCAGGCCGCGGCTGGCCTCACGCGCTGAGGAAGGGGGCCGCCTCGCGCAGCAGCCGGACGCGCCAGCGGGTGATCTCGGACGAGCCGTCGACGATGCGCTCGGTCTCGCGCAGGACCGTGTCCAAGGGCCAGAAGGTGACGTAGGGATCCAGGTCGAACATCGGCGGCGTGGGCGCGCCGGGCCGCTGCAGCACGTGCCAGCCACACATGACCCCGGAGAGCCCGCGCTCCACCGCGCGGACCGCCGCGTGGCCCAGGCGTCCCGCGATTAGCCGGTCGGTCGCCGAGGGGGCGCCGCCGCGCACGACGTGGCCCAAGACGCTGACCCGCGTCTCCACCGGCAGGTTGGCGTTGGCGAGCCGCGCGTCGAGCGCGCTCTTGAGCCGCTGGCTCGAGATCTCGACGCCCTCGGCCTTGACCACCAGGACCCGGTGCTTGCCGCCCGAGGGGTCGTAGGCGCGCGCGATGATCTGCTCGAGCTGCGACAAGATCTCCTCCTCGTCCAGCCCGGCCTCGCGAAAGAGCACCCCGTCGGCCCCCGCCGCCACTGCCGCGGTCATGGCGAGGTAGCCGCAGTCCCGGCCCATGACCTCCACCACGAAGGTGCGGGCGTGCGACGAGGCGGTGTCGAGGATGCGGTCGCAGGCCTCCACGATGGTGTTCAGCGCCGTGTCCACCCCGATCGACAGGCTGGTGCAGGCGAGGTCGTTGTCGATCGAGGCGGGCAGGCCGACCACACGCAGGGGCACTCCTTCGGCCGCGGCGAGCTGTTCGAGCAGCTGCGCGCCGGTGAGCGAGCCGTTGCCGCCGATGACGACGAGCCCTCCGACGCCCCAGGTCTGCAGCTGGCGCAAGGCCGTCTGTCGCCCCTCGGGGGTGCGAAACGCGGCGCAGCGGCTGGACCCGAGGATGCTGCCCCCGCGGCGGTTCCACCCGTCGACGTCCCGGGGGCCGATGACGGCGCCGTCGCCCTCGATGAGCCCCTGGTAGCCGCGGCGCACCCCGACCACCTGGGCCCCCAGGCTGGTGGCCACGCCGACGATGGCGCGGACCGCCGGGTTCATGCCGGGAGCGTCGCCGCCGCTGGTGAGCACGGCGAGGGTGGGGAGCGTGGCCATGGACAGTCCTCAGGTGCAGCGCGCGCGCCCGCGGCGCCCGGAGCGCCCCGCGGCCACGGGTGTTCAGCGGTGGGTGGGGGCCCAGCTTCCCGCGCTGTGGAGGGGCGGTCAAACCCGGAGAATGGGGCGCTCAGCGGTACAAGCGGCTGACCACGCGCAGCAGCACGTTGCTCAGCGCGTGGTGCACCGTCGGCGCGATCACGGCGCCGCTGCGCTCCGCCAGCCAGGCGAAGAGCAGCCCGGGGAAGAACACCAGCAGCCGGTGCGGCGCCGGGGTCACCACCAGGTGCACGGCGGCGAAGAGGGCGGCGCTGATCACGTGGGCGCGGCCAAAGGGCACGCCGAGCACCCGTCGCTTGGGCGCCGGCAGGGCCTGGCGCAGCCGCCCGAGCACCCAGCCTCGAAAGAAGGCCTCCTCGGGCAGCGCCACGACCACCAGGTGGGTCAGCAGGAGCCACAGCAGCCACCAGCGCTCGCGGGCCAACGACAGGGGCCCCGGCGGAGGCTCCTGCGCCGCCGCGCCCAGGGCCAGCGCCGCGGGCGGCAGCGGACGCCCGGTGGCGCTGGCCACGGTGACAGCGCGGAGCGCGCGGCCTTGAAGTCGCACCCGACTGCCGGGGGGGACGGTGCGCGTCGGACCCTCGGCGGGCT
>JAUIAC010000646.1 GCA_030425545.1 bacterium
AGCTCCTGCTGCGCGCGGCCGAAGACGCGACGGGCGGGCCCGTGCCCGGGCTGCGCGGCGTCAAGGTGCTGCGCGGCGTGCAGCTGCCCAACTATGGCAAGCCGAGCGCCGGCGCCACCGCCAGCGCAGCCGGTGACACCCTGCGCCTCCGCGTCACGCAGCGGGAGGGCGCCGACACGCTGGAGCTGGAGCTCTGTGACCTCGCCGGCCGGCCCCACTACCGGGCCCAGGCCCTGCGCGCCGTCAACGGCGGCATGACCCCCGTGGCGGCGCCGGGAGACCTGACGCCGTGGACCACGCGCGACGCGCTCTACGACGGTCACGTGCTCTTTCACGGCCCGCGCTTTCAGGTCTTGCGGCAGATCACCGGGGTCAGCGCCGCCGGGCTGCAGGCCCGGGCCGAGGGGGCCACGGACCGCGGCTGGCCGGTCGACGCCTTGCGCAGCGACCCGGCGCTCTTCGACGCGGCCATGCAAGCCGCCGTGCTCTGGGCCGAGCAGCAGCTCGGAGGCGCGACCCTGCCCATGGCTGTCGGCGCCCTGGAGCTGGGCGTGCCGGGGGCGACCCCGGCCGGAGCGGCGGTGGACGTGTTCGTCCGGGCCGACAAGGTGGCCTCGTCCAGCGCGACCTGCACCGTGCAGCTGCGCGCGGGGGACGTCGTGCTGGCGCACCTCAGCGGCGTGGAGCTCGTGCTTCGCCCCGGCGAGGGGGTGTCCTCGCCGGCTCACGCGGCCTCGGTGGCGTCATGACCGACGCGCCGCGCAGCCCCGCGACCTTCGCGCCCATCGCCGTGGTGGGCCGCAGCTGCGTGCTGCCGGGCGCCTTGGATCCCGAGGCGCTGTGGCGGCGGGTGCGGGCCGGTGACGACCTCACCAGCGAGGTGGACGACGAGCGCTGGTCGGTGCCGCCCGCGGCGGTGCGTGGCACGCCCGAGGCCGCGGTGGACCGCACCTGGTCGGCGCGCGGCGGCTACGTCCGTGGCTTCGAGGAGCGCTTCGATCCCGAGGGGTTCGAGCTGGCGTCCGAGACCGTGCGTGGCCTGGATCCCGTGTTTCAGTGGACCCTGCACGGCGTGCGTGAGGCCCTCCGCGACGCGGGTCGGCTGGACGCTGGCAGCGCAGCGGCCGGCGGCGCGCGGGTGCGCGAGGGCCGTCGCACCGGCCTGATCATGGGCAACCTCAGCTTCCCCAGCGCTGGCATGGCCGCCTGGGCGGAGCACCACTGGCTCTCGCAGCACGACGACCTGGTGGCCCAGGGCCTCGTCGACGGCGACGGGCCCGACGCGCGGCACCGGTTCACGTCCGGCCTGCCAGCGCTGCTCTCGGCGCGCTCGCTGGGGCTGGGCGCGGGCGCGGTGTGCCTCGACGCGGCGTGCGCGTCTTCGCTCTACGCGATCAAGCTCGCGTGCGACCGCCTGCACCGTCGCGAGGCGGACACCATGGTCGCTGGCGCGGTGAGCGCCGCGGACGATCTCTTCATCCACATCGGCTTCTGCGCCCTGTCGGCCATGAGCCGCACCGGGCAGAGCCGACCCTTCCACCGCGGGGCCGACGGGCTGGTGCCGGGCGAGGGCGCGGCGTTCGTGGTGCTGCGGCGGCTCGACGACGCGGTGGCGGCCGGCGAGCGCATCCTCGGCGTCATCCGCGGGGTGGGGCTCAGCAACGACGGTCGAGACCGCGGGTTGCTCGCGCCGAGCGAGCGTGGCCAGGTGCGCGCGATGCGGGCCGCGTGGGCGATGGCTGGGCTGTCGCCTCAGGAGGTCGGGCTCCTTGAGTGTCACGCCACGGGCACCCCCGTGGGCGACGGCACCGAGGTGCGCAGCATGGCGCAGGTGTTCGCTGGCGGGCACGCGCTGCCCATCGGCTCGCTCAAGTCCAACATGGGTCACCTCATCACCGCCGCCGGCGCGGCGGGGCTGCTGAAGGTGCTCGCCGCCCTCGAGCACGGCGAGCGGCCTCCCACGCTCCATGTCGACGCGCCCATCGACGACCTCGAGGGCTCGCCCTTTCGCCTCGTCACCGCGCCGGAGCCCTGGCAGGGCCCGCGTCGCGCCGCCGTCAGCGCGTTCGGCTTCGGCGGCAACAACGCCCACCTCATCGTCGAGGCTTGGGATCCGGCCGCGCCGCCGCCCACCACACCGGCGGTCGCTGCCGAGCCGGTAGCGGTCGTGGCCGTGGGTGCACGGGTGGGGCAGGGCGAGAGCGTGGTCGACCTGCTCGACGCGCTCCGCAGCCCCGCCGCCAAGCGCGACGCTGTGGCCGCGGCGCCGCGCACCGACATCGTCGTCGACGCCCGCGGCCTCCGCTCGCCGCCCCGTGACCTGGAGCAGACCCACGCCCAGCAGCTGTTGGTGCTCGAGGCGGCCCGCGAGGCGGTCGCTGGGATCGACCTGCCCAACGCCACCACCGGCGTCTTTGTCGGCATGGGCGCCGATCCGGAGGTCGCCCGTCATGGCGCTCGCTGGCGACTGGGGCACCGCCTCGCCACGCGCGGCCAGACCGCCGCGGACCCCACCTGGCTGGCACAGGCGCAGGACGTGCTGGCGGCGCCCCTGCAGTCCGCGCGGGTCGTCGGGACGATGCCCAACGTGCCGGCCAACCGCATCGGTAGTCAGCTCGACCTGGGCGGCATGGGCTTTACCCTGTCGGCTGAAGAGGCCAGCGGCCTCGAGGCCCTGCGTGTCGCGGCGCACGCCCTCGGCTACGGTGAGCTCGACGCGGCGCTGGTGGGCGCGACCGATCTGTCTCACGACCCGGCCCACCAGGCCGCCCTCCGTGCGCTGGGGGTCGAGCGGCCGTCCGGCGACGCCGCGGTGGTGCTGGTGCTCAAGCGGCTGGCCGACGCCCAGGCCGCAGGCGAGCCGGTGCTGG
>JAUIAC010000647.1 GCA_030425545.1 bacterium
CGTGCCGTTCCAGATCGCTGCAGCAGCTGTGGGTGTGCGGCGCGATCTGGAACGGCACGGTCAACACGCCCAGCGCGCCTAAGAGCACGCCCTGCATCAAGGCCGGCGCGTCCTTCTTCGGCGGTGGGCCCGAGCTGACCCCGGCGGACGCCAAGAACATCCCGGTCGACGGCGTCGCGCTGGCCGCGGCCCTCGACAAGGACATCGCGCAGCCCATGCTGCAGCTCTTCGGCGACCTCAGCGGCTCGTCGCGGGTCACCCGGCTGAGCATGCGCATCAGCGCCGACGAGATGGATCGTGACCCGATCTTCGGCTTCAACCCCAAGCTGCCGACCCTCGGCCGGCACCACACCGCTGAGTTCAACCAGGTGTGCTCCACGGGCTGGCTGCCCGCCGACAAGTCACGCCTCAACGTGCCCGGCATCGGCAGCTACGTCATCGCCAAGGGCCTGGGCACGCTGGCGCAAGACAGCCGCTTTCAGAATGCGCCCATCGCCCGGGTCATCGAGGTCCTCGACGAGTCGGGGGTCGCCATCCCGGTGGACACCGCTCAGGTGGACCTGGTGGACACCGCGCTCGCGGGCGCCGTGCTCGGCGAGGCCTCGCCGGTGACCAAGCTGGCGCTCAACAAGCCCAACCTGTGGCAGCCGCCAGCGGTGGACGGCACGGTCACCAAGATCACCCCCTGGAAGCGGCCGCCCAACTGCACGCCGCTGGCGGGCTGGGTCGACGGCCAGCTGCCGCCCACGGGCGCGGGGGTCGACGCGGGCTCCACCGGCGACGTGGACGACGACGGGACGAGCGTCGACGCCTCGGGCGGAGGTACGTCCGACGGCGGCACGCTCACCGACGCCGGCGGCACGCCCTCCGACGGCACCTCGGGCTCCGCGGGTGGGTCGGGCTCGAGCTCGGGCTCGGACAGCGGCTGCTCCACAGGCCCACGCGGCGGCAACCCCGCCGCGCCGCTGTCGCTGCTGCTCCTCCTCGCGGCCGCCCTGCTGTGGCGGCGCCTGGGGCGCGCGCGCTGACACGCTCGCGCTAGCGCGCTCCACGACCGCCAGGGCGAAAGACGCTGGATCTCTGACGCCCGATCACTGTACGTTTGTTCAGTGAGCAACGCGCAGCAACCGCACCCGACCCAGCACCCAACCCAGCCAGCCGGATCCGAGCGTCCGGAGGCGCGGGTCTGCTGCCTGGATCTCGACACCTTCTTCGTCTCGGTCGAGCGCATCCACAACCCCGAGCTCATCGGCAAGCCGGTGGTGGTAGGCGCGGCGCCGGGCAACCGCGGCGTGGTCACGGCGGCGAGCTACGAGGTGCGGGAGTTCGGGGTGCGCTCGGGCATGTCGATGCGAGACGCCGTGCGCCTCGCGCCGGACGCGGTCTACGTCCCCACCCGCCACGGCGCCTACACGCCCTACAGCAAGGCGGTGCGCGAGATCTTGGAGCGCTTCTCGCCGGTGGTCCGCCCGGCGAGCATCGACGAGTTCTACGTCGACTTCTCGGGCTGCGAGCGGCTCTACCGCGACGAGCAGGACCGCGACGGCGACGCCACCATCGCCCGGCTGGTCAGCCACATCCGCGCCACCATCCGCGCCGAGCTCGACCTGCCGGCGAGCGCCGGCATCGGCACCAGCCACGCCATCGCCAAGATCGCCAGCGGTCGGGCCAAGCCGGAGGGTACGCTGCTGGTCCCCTACGGCGGCGAGCGCGCCTTCCTCGCGCCGCTGCCCGTGCGCAAGTTCCCCGGCATCGGCCCCGTGGCGGAGGAGAAGCTGCACGCCCAGGGCATCCGCACCCTCGGCCAGCTCATCGCGGCGGTAGAGCGCTTCGGCCTGCGGCGCTACGGTCGCCTGGCCCACGGGCTGGAGCGCGCGCTCTCGCCCCGCGCCGCCCCGCGGTGGAAGGCGGAGCGGCCGGCCTTTCGCGAGCACGACGCCGAGGTGCAGACCTCGGGCGAGGACGGCGGGCGGGCGCTCGGCAGCATCTCCAACGAGCGCACCTTTCACCACGACGTGGAGCGCCCGCAGCAGCTGCGCGACCAGCTCCGCGCCCTGGCCGAGCGGGTCACCTGGCGCGCTCGGAAGCGGCGCGTGCGCGCCCGTACCGTGACCCTCAAGCTGCGCTACGCCGACTTCCAGACGATCACCCGGTCGAAGACCGTCGCGCCGACCGACGCCGAAGACGTGCTGCTGGCGACCACGCTGCAGCTCTTCGCGCAGAACTACGTGGTCGGTCGGCCGGTGCGCCTGCTGGGCGTGCAGCTGTCGAACCTGAGCGCGGCGGCGCGGCAGCTGGAGCTCTGCTTCGAGAGCAGCACGCCGGGCGCGCGCCCCAAGATCGGCCAGGCGGTCGACTCCGTGCGCTCGCAGTTCGGCTACGACGCCATCCGACTCGGCACCGCGGTGGCCGCGAGCGGCGGCAGCGAGTGGAAGGCGTGAGGGCGGCGGACGCGCTGCCTGGTGAGAAGCCCGTGGTGCGAGGCCGATGGTGCGAGGCCGGTGGTGCGAGGCCGGTGGTGCGGGGGCCGTGGTCGGAGCCCTCTGCGGACCTTCAGGGGGCGAGGCGGCTCGTGCCCACCGCGCGCTGCAGCTCCGCGTAGGAGACGTAGCAGTCGCGCAGGTGCCGCGACGCGCTGGTGCGGGCGTAGCCGGCGGCGAGGGTGCCCTCGAGCAGGTCGCGGCTGCCGCTGGTGCCCATGCGGAAGGCCGAGGCCGCCGAGCGCTGCCACTGCCGCGTGACCTTGACGCCCTCGCGCGCGGCCTGCGCCAGCTCGCACCCGCGCTTGGCCGCCTGCCAGGCCCGCAGGACGTCGGTCGGGATGCCGCTCGCCGCGTAGCGCGCCACGGCCTCGACCTCCTGCG
>JAUIAC010000648.1 GCA_030425545.1 bacterium
GGGTGGCAAGAGCGCGTCCGCGCGGACCCAGTCGCCGCGCTGCCCCACGCCGGGGATGGTGCGTGGCAGTCGCGCCTCCAGGCGGACATGCCGCACCCCCCATCGCTGCAGGTCGCGGATGTAGCGCCACGACAGCTGGTCCAGCGTGGCCGGGTCGAGCCAGCGTCCCGCGGGCAGATCGATGTCGAGCCGGACGGTGGCCCAGGGCTCCTGCAGCGTCCGGCTGACCTCGTGCACGTGGTCGGGCAGCGCACCGTCGCCGCAGGTCGGGCTCGCGGCAGCGCTCCCGGTCCAGGACAGCGCAGCGCACCCCAGTGACCAGGCCACCAGGGCCCACGGTCTCGCGGCCCACGCGACGGGCCGCGTCGGGGCTGGCTGGTGCCCTCGCGGAACATGCCGGCGTGCTCGGCGGTTGGGTAGCATGCAGACCTCCGTGGCTGGGCGGGGCATACCGGATCGTCCCGTGGCTGGCCAGCGGATTTCGCTCCCTCTGACGCGCGCCGCTCCCCCCGGCGGCGCCCGCGTCCGCCCCCGACCGGGGTCCGGTGTTCGCGTCGCGGCGGCGTGCGCGTGGTGGGCGCACGCGCTATGCTGCGCGGCGCGTCGCCGAGCCCGTGCGCCTCTGCCTGGCTCCCCGCGCCCGCCGGCCGGGCCTCCACTGGAGTCGTTAGATGTTCGTCGTGCACTTCCTGCTGCTGCTCGTGCCGCTCGTGTTCTTTCACGAGCTGGGGCACTTCCTCGTCGCGCGGTGGATGGGTGTGCGCGTGCTCTCCTTCTCCATCGGCTTTGGGCCCGTGGTCGCGCAGTGGCAGCGCAATGGCACACAGTACGCGGTCCGCGCGCTGCCGCTCGGCGGCTTTGTCCGCATGCTCGGTGAGGACGACGTCGCCGGGGCAGACGAGGGCGAAGCGCCGCGGCGGCCCGGCGACCCACTGCCGCCGGACAGCTTCGCGGCCAAGGCCGTCTGGCGTCGGGCGCTGATCGTCGCGGCCGGTCCTGCGGCGAACTTCGTCTTGCCGGTCGTGGTCCTCTTCGCCGGCTCGCTCGCGCTGGACGGGCAGGTGGTGTCTCACCGAGTGGGCACGGTGCTGCCCGGTGGGCCCGCGGCGAAGGCTGGGCTGCAGACCGGGGACCGGGTCCTCGAGGTCGACGGCGAGCCGGTGCGCCACTTCCGCGACCTGCAGCGGGTGATCTCGGCGCGACCCGCGAAGCGCGTCGCTGTGCGCATCGACCGCGGTGGCCAGGAGAAGGTGCTGTCACTCACCACCGACGCGCGCGTCGAAGCCCAACTGCCCGAGCTCGGGATCATCAAGCGGGTCGGCAGAATCCAGGTGCTGCCGGACACGCAGGCGGCGGTCGTCGCGGTGACGCCGGACTCGGCCGCGTGGCGCGCTGGGCTGCGTAGCGGCGAGCGCGTGCTGGCGGTCGGCGACACGGAGGTCCCTGGCTACTGGCAGATGCGCGCCGCGCTCGACGAGTCCCGCGGCGCCACCGTGGCGCTGCGCGTCGCGCCGCTCTCCGGCGAGCCGGAGGGGCCGCTGCACAGCGAAGGGCGTGCGCGCACGGTGCAACTCGAGGTGCCGGCCTCCGGCAGCGAGGGGC
Organism: bacterium; assembly: GCA_030425545.1. GTDB lineage: Bacteria > Myxococcota_A > UBA9042 > UBA9042 > UBA9042 > UBA9042. The sequence continues at coordinate 1,603 of JAUIAC010000648.1, forward strand.
TGACCCCCGCGCAGGCGGTCGTCGGCCGGGTCTCGCCGAAGTCGCCGGCGGCCGAGGCCGGGCTGCGCGCTGGCGACGAGCTGGTCGAGGTTCAGGGGCAGCAGGTCACGAGCTTCTTCACGCTGGAAGACGTGCTGCGCAAGTCCTACGACGCCGCCCGCGGCGCCGAGGAGAACCTCGGGCTCGCGGGGGACGAGCTCATCGCGCGCCTCGACGCCGCGGTCAAGGCGCCGGTGGCCGTCAAGGTCCGGCGCGTCGTTGACGGCGCGCCGCAGGTGGTGGCGCTGTCCTTGCGCATGCGGGTGACCGCGCGCGAGAAGAGCAAGCGTCCCCGGCTGCGCGTCGGCATGTGGCCGGCGCAGCGCTATGCCCGCCCCGAGCGCGTCGCGAACCCCGAGCGCCTCGGCTACGCGCTCGCGCGCACTCGCGAGGAGATGACGCGCGCCGTCAAGGTGACCGGCCTGACCGTGATCGGCCTCTTTCGTGGACGCGTCCCGATGAAGGAGGTGGGCGGGCCAATCCTCATGGCGCAGCTGGCGACCCAGGCGGCCGAGGGCGGGTGGGGGCCCTTCTTGCAGCTGATGGCGTGGCTGAGCGTCAACCTCGCGATCCTCAACCTGCTGCCGATCCCCATGGTCGACGGCGGGCAGCTGCTCTTCCTCTCGATCGAGGCGGTCAAGCGCGAGCCGGTGACCCTGCGTACGCGGATGATCGCGAGCTACGCCGGGCTCGGGTTCTTGTTCTTCGTCTTCGTCATGGTGATGAAGAACGACCTGCAGCGTCTCTTCATCTCGTTGGCAGGCTGATGCGCACCGTCCTCGCTGTGAGCGCGTCGTCGAATCTCCAGTCCGTGGCCGTGTTCCGCGAGGGCGCCCGTGTCGCGCTGCGCGAGCGACCGTTTCGTCGACGTCAGCCGCGGGAGCTCTTGGCTGAGGTGACCTCCGCGTTGGACGAGGCAGGCGCGTCGCTGGCCGACGTCGCGCTCTTCGTGGGGGACGTTGGGCCGGGCTCGTTCACCGGCATCCGCGCGGGGCTCGCGACCTTGCGGGCCCTCGCCTACGCGCTGCACCGCCCCGTGGCCAGCGTGACGGCGCTCGACCTCGTCCGCGCCTCGTTTGGGCACGCCGACAGTCGCACGGTCGTCGCGCTGCCGGGCCGCGCCGGCCACTACTTCATCGCGGCCTACCCGCCCGGCGGACCGACCCTCGCCACCGAGGCCGTGACCGAGTGCGTCGGGCTGCCCGAGCTGGCGGAGGGCG
>JAUIAC010000649.1 GCA_030425545.1 bacterium
TCGAATGAAGATGTTCGATGTGAACCTGATGATCGCGGCGTCTCGCGCTGACCATCCCCATCATGCGCTGGCGAGCGCCGCCATGGCGGAGCTTGGCCAGGGCCCATTTGCGGTGTCGCCGTTGGTGGTCGGCGGCTTTCTGCGGATCGTGACGCACCGGCGTGCCATGCGTCCGCCGACTCCGACCGACCAGGCCTGGCACGTGGTCGACGTGCTGCTGAGTCACCCTCACGCCCATGTTCGTGGTCCGGGGCCGGCGCACTTTGGGGTGCTGCGGGAGCTCTGCGCAGCGACCTCAGCGACCGGTGTTCAGCTCGCCGACGCGCAGCATGCGGCAGTGGCGATGGAGCACGACTGTATCTGGTGGACCATGGACGGCGGCTTCGGTGCGTTCGAGCAGGCCGGGCTTCGGTGGCGGCTGGTGCGCTGACTTGTGACAGACACGACGTCTCGGCGCGATCTTCACGACCAGTGGGCGACCTCTTCTTGATGCTGATGCACATTCGCCGATTCGTTGCCGAGAGGCGTCGCGCAGCCAGACGCCCTGACCACCTGGGTGTAGCCTGATCGCATCATGAGGAGTCCAGACGAGCAGAACGAGCTGTTCCAGTCGCCGTATGAGGTCGATCGACCGTCCCCCTACGCTTGGGTCGTACCCATCGCAAAGGCTGGTGGAGCGTCTCTTGTTCTCGGATGGCTGGCGACCCTGTGGTTCATGCTCTTGGAGGGCGGGCTTGTGATGGGTGTGCTCAAGGCACCCGTGCCGGAGAACGGTGGCATCTCCGAGGTGACAACGAGAATCATCTACGGGGGCATCGTCGTGGGCCTGTTGTCCGTCGTCGCCGTACTGGTGTGCTTCCTCTTCATCTGGCGGCGGGCGTTTCGTTTGATGCGGGAGGCGAAGCGGGGAGAGGGCCGCGGGTGAGGCCTACCACCTCAAGAACCGGGGCCGCGAGGGTCACAAGGAGGTGGCCAAGCTGCTGCTCAACACGGTCAAGGGCAAAGCGACCATGACAAGGCGCGGCAGCGGGCCAAGGCCGAGCTGGAGAGCGCGCTGGAGGACGCGGGCCTGACGCTGGAGCAGGCGCGGGCCAAGGCCAAGAAGGACTGGCGGGTGCGCGCGGCGCGTTCCCGAAGAAGATGAGCGGCGCGAGCAGCACGGCGGCGCAGGTGGTGCGTATGGTGGGGTGACGGCCCCGCAGCAAGCCTGACAACGACGGAGCCCGTCGCCACGGTGTGTGGCGGCGGGCTCTTTGTCTTTGGGTGGATTTCGGGATGAGGGCGTGCGACGTGAAACTTCCCGATCAGGAAGATTCATGACAGACTTTGGGAGAAGGACGGTGAGGGCGTCCAGGAGGGAGCTCAATTCATGCCCGATCGGGAAGATATCGGCGCGCTGGCGCGACGGCTCCGACGAGCGCACGGCTTGACCCAGGTCGAGTTGGCCCGCCTGGCAGAGGTCGGTCCGCGATTTGTCTCGGAGTTCGAACGCGGCAAGCCGACGGTGCGGCTGGATTCGGTCGCGCGGGTGCTCGCCGTGTTCGGCCTGGAGCTGGCGACGCGCCCCGTCCCGCGACCGCCGGTGGACGACGACTTCTGGGATGTGTCCGACATGCTGCCCAGCGGCACAGCTGAGGCAGAGTGATGCGGCGGGCGTCGGTGCGCTTGGACGGCGAAGTGGTTGGCCTCCTCTCGGAGCGAGAGGGAGGCGGCACCCGCTTTTCCTACACAGATGCGTGGGTGGCGCGCGGCGGCGCTCCGATCTCCCTGACCATGCCGACCCGCGCGGAGCCCTACGATCACCCGGGGATCGCGCCGTTCTTCCTCAACCTGCTGCCCGAAGGCTGGCTGCTCGAACTGTCGGTGAGCCGGCTCAAGCTGTCACGAGACGATCCATTTGCGCTGCTTCTCAGCGTGTGCCGCGACTGCGTCGGTGCGGTCGAGATCTTCCCCGACCCGCCAGCGCATTCCGACCTGCCAGACGGGACAGGGTTGCCGAAGGGTGGCGTGGCATCGGACGTACAGGGGCCAGAGTCATGAGGGTCTGCCGCCTGTCTCTGCGTGAGCTGCCGCCAGGAGCCGAGGTACATCCCGCCGCGGTGCACGCGCTCTTTGGTACGGACACAGTCCCGACGCTCGACCTCGATATCGCGCGGCTACACACGCTGGGCCTAGCCATGGTGGGTCGCACCAGCATGTCGGGCGTGCAACGCAAGCTGTCCCTCGGCCTCGACGCGCAGCGCATGACCTTGCGGGTCGCCGCGGCCGGCAGGCAGTTCATCCTCAAACCGGAGACAGGCGTGTTCCCGGGCATCCCAGCCAACGAGCATGTGACCATGAGCTTCGCCGGCGCCTGTGGGATCGAGGTGCCTCCCCATGGGCTGATGCAGCTGCGCGACGGCTCCGATGCCTTCATCGTGTTGCGCTTCGACCGTCCTGACGGTGGCGGCAAGCTGCCGACCGAGGACTTTTGCCAGCTCACCGTGCGCCCGCCAAAGGACAAGTACCGTGGTTCGGCCGAGCTCTGCGCCAAGGTGGTGCGCCGCTACGCCTCAGCGCCGTTGGTCGAGCTGCGCAAGCTGCTTCGGCAGCTGATGTTCGCGTGGTGGACCGGCAACGGCGACTTGCACCTGAAGAACCTGTCGCTGGTGACCCACGCTGGTGGGCGCGTTGTGCTCTCGCCAGCGTACGACCTCGTACATACGCAGCTGGTGATTCCGGGCGACCCGATCGCGCTGCCCGTTCAGGGCAAGCGCAGCAACCTGAGGGTGGGCGCGTGGCGGCGATACGCAGAGGCGATTGGCTTGCCCGGCTCAGTGCTGCAGGAGGTCGCGCAGGCGTTGCTACGAGCCTGGCC
>JAUIAC010000650.1 GCA_030425545.1 bacterium
CTGTGCGTCGCGCTCGTCGTCGGTGCCCTGGGCTGCGGCGAGGCGGCCGGCGTGGCCGACGCCGTGGACTCCGCGGCTGTGGACACCGCCGCAGTCGACGCGGCCGCCGCGGACACGGGCGCCCTGGCCGCTGGCGACGTCACCGGCGCCGACTCGCCGGGCCCCGACGCCGATCTCCCCGACGGTGGGGCCTCGGACGCCGGCGTCCCCGACACGGCGGACCCCGACGCTGCTGATCCCGACGCCGTGGATTTCGACGCTGTGGATTCCGACGCTGCTAATCCCGACGCTGTCGGCCCCGACGTCGCCGACAGCGCCGACCTGGACGCACACCAGGACGGGGTGAACGACGGCCTCGGCGACGCGCTCAGCGACGCCTCGGCTGACTCGGGCGTCGTCGACGGCGCGGCGGGTGACGGCGCCCTGGCCGACGGCATCGCCGCCGACGCGCAGACCGGGGCGACCACCGACGTCGCCAAGGCCGACGTGAGCGCGGGGGACGCGGGCGCGCCAGACAGCATGGGCCCCGACAGCGCGGGCCCCGACAGCATGGGCCCCGACAGCACGGGCCCCGACAGCGGCGTCCCCGACGGCGGCGGCGCCCCGGACGCGAGCCCGCCCGACGCCCAGAGTGGCGACGCGCCCCCGCCACCGGGACCCAAGCCCACCGTCGCCTGGGTCGACCCGACCACCCTGCCGCAGGCGCAGTTCGTCGACGTCACCGCCAGCTACCCGGTCGACGCCAAGGGCACCTGGGCCTGGTGCGCCGTCGCCGGGCGCCTCGACGGTGACAGCCGCGACGACCTGCTCTTTGTCTCCCACGACGCGTGGGGCAAGGCGTCGATCCACGCCGTGCTGCTCGGCGGCGCCAAGCCGACCGTGGCCGTGTCCAAGCTCGACACCAGCCTGCTCTTTCCCGACAAGGGCTGCGGGCTCGTGGACTTCGACGGCGACGACGACGACGACCTCTGGGTCGGGGGCTCCAGCGGCATGGCGCTCTACCAGAACGACGGCAAGGGCGGCTTCGTCGACGTCAGCGCCAAGCTGCTGCCGGCCAGCAACCTCGGCAGCGTCTGGACCGTGACACCCGCGGACTGGGACGGCGACGGCGACCTGGACCTCTACGTCGCCGCGGGTCGCATCCCCATGAACGGCAAGACCGTGACCTGCGCCTACAAGGACGGCGACCTGCAGTGCGTGGACAGCCAGCAGCCTCAGCCCTTGCCCTCGGACCAGGACCACCTGCTGCTGCAGGGGCCCGGGCACGTGTTCACGGTGGCGCCGGCGTCCTGGACGCTCAGCAACGGCGAGCAGCACGCGGGGCTCTCAGCCGACATGGACTTCGACGGCGACGGCGACCCGGACCTGCTGCTCGGCCACGACTTCGGTCAGCAGAGCGTGTGGGTCAACACCGGCAAAGGTTGGCAGCAAGCGCCCAACTGGACCGGGATCACGGGCTTTGGCAACGCCATGGGCTGGGGTGTGGCGGACTTCGATCGCGACGGCGTGGCGGAGATCGTGCAGACCGACATCGGCCCGACGCAGCTGCTGGAGCGGACGCAGATCGCCCTCGGTCTGCCGGTGTTCAAGGACGTCGCCGCCGCGCGCGGTGTGGCCGCGGTGACCTGGGCGGGCTCGAGCTGGAACCCGCTGACCGCAGACCTGAACCACGACGGCTGGCTCGACCTCTACCTGGGCATGGCCGCCACGGGCACGCCGCAGAAGCTGCTCGCCATCAGCAACGGCGGCAGCGACTGGGGCAAGCCCATGACCGCGACGGACCTGGTGTTCATGAACCAGGGCGCCACCGGAAAGCAGGGTGGGAAGACCGCCTTCAAGCAGCTGCGCGGGGCCGTCGACAGCTGCCCCTTTCCCGGCATCGTGGCGCAGTCGCTGGTCGACCTCGACAACGACGGCGACCTCGACGTGATCCAGGTGCGCCCCGCGTGCACCTGGCCCGGCGGCAAGCTGCGCGTCTTCCGCAACGACATCACCAAGGTCGGGCAGGCCGCGTGGGTGCGGCTGCGGGGCCCGGCGCAGAACCGCCCGGCCATCGGCGCCCGCGTCAGCGCCAGCATCGCTGGGGTGGCTCATGTGCGCAGGGTCCACGGCAACCTGGGCATGGGCTCCACGTCGACGCGCACGCTGCATTTTGGCCTCGGCAGCGCGAAGCAGATCGACAGCGTCCAGGTGACCTGGCCAGGCGGCAAGACCAGCAAGGCCGGGCCGGTCAAGGCCGGACAGACGCTGGTGATCCAGGCGCCGTGACCGACGGCGCTCGCGTCGCGTCGGCTGGGGGGGCGCTCAGGGCTGCTGGACCACCGCTTTGGCGCCCGCCTTCACCGTGCCCACGACCGTGGTGCCGCCGCCGGGCCAGTGCACCGTGACCGCCGTCGCCTCGGTGGCCTTGCCCAGGCCGAAGTGCACCTGCAGCTGACCGCCACCGCCGAGCCCGCCGCTCGCCACGATCTGACGCTGCCGCGTGACCCCGCCGATGCTCGCGCTCACCCGCGCCCCGATCGCCCCCGTGTTCGGCGCCTTGCCCACCAGCCGCAGCGCGATGGCGCCGCCGGCCTTGGGCAGGTCGTTGCGCAGCACGCGCACCACGCCGAAGGGGAAGTTGCAGCCCGGCCGCACCTGCAGCAGATCCAGGTCGCCGTCGCCGTCCAGGTCGACCACGGTCTGCGCCACCCCAAAGGCCTCGCCACAGCCGGTCTTGGGCGTGCGACCCACCTGCCAGCCCTTGGCGCCGAGGTTCAGCAGCACGATGTCGAGGCTGGGCACGCTCGAGTCACCCCCGCCGCAGCCGTTGAGCGCGTTGAAGAACTGCGGCTTGGGCAGCGCCATGCTGGCTC
>JAUIAC010000651.1 GCA_030425545.1 bacterium
ACCGGTGGGCACGGGTACGCCGCCTTCGCCGAGCGGGGGGCGGCGCAGCCCGTCAGCGTCGCGGTCGACAGCAGCGCGGCGGCGGCCAGCGCCGCGAGGGCCCGTCGGGGAGAGCGTTCGTGCATGGCGGAGGAGCGTCCAGGGCTGGGGTTTCGGGGCGAACACGCGGGGGCAGCGCGCCGCGCGCGTCTCCTTGAACGCACGAGGCGCCCGGTTGGTCTACCGGCGCGCCGCGCGGCAGCGCAACCTGTCCTTGCCGGCCCCCGGGTCCCATCGCAGGCTCCCTCGGGCATGCTGGGCCGGTCGCCGCCGGAGCGACCCCGCCGCCGCCCTGCCCGAGGAGCCCATGAGAGCCGCTGTCTATGATCGCTACGGTCCGCCCGAGGTCCTGCACGTCGCGGAGCTGTCCAAGCCCACGCCCAAAGCCAACCAGCTGCTCGTGCGCGTCCACGCCGCCGAGGTCACCAAGGGCGACTGCGAGCTGCGCAGCATGCACTTCCCGGTGCGCTGGTTCCTGCCCATCATCCGGCTGGTGTGGGGCTGGCGGCGCCCCCGCAAGCGCGTGCTCGGCGGGTACTTCGCCGGCGTGGTGGAGGCCGTCGGCGCCGACGTGTCCGAGGGGCCGACCGTGGGCGACGCGGTCTTCGGCTCGGCCGGCGTGGGCATGGGCATGTACGCGGAGTACGCCGTGGTGTCGGCCACGGAGACCGTGGTGACCAAGCCTGCCTCGCTGAGCTTCGCCGAGGCCGCCGCGGTGCCCCTGGGCGGCCTCAACGCGCTGCACTTCCTGCGGCTCGCGGGGCTCGAGTCCGGCGAGCGCCTGCTGGTCAACGGCGCGGGCGGCAGCATCGGCAGCTTCGGGGTGCAGCTGGCCAAGCACCTGGGCGCAGAGGTCACGGTGGTCGACGCCCCCCACAAGCGGGACCTGCTGCTGGGCCTGGGGGCCGACACCTTCGTCGACTACACGGCCGAAGACCTGCGCGCGCACCCCGAGCGCTACGACGTGGTCTTCGACATGGTCGCCGGCAGCGACTTCGGCGTGATGCGTCGCCTGCTCGGCCCGCAAGGCCGCTACGTGACCGGAAACCCGACCCTGAAGCGCATGTGGCAGTGCCTGACCTTGCCCAAGCCCCAGCGCGCCTCCTTCGCCTTCGCCGGCGAGAAGCGAGACGAGCTGCAGGAGCTGGCCGACCTGGCGGCCGCGGGCGCCCTGCGCGTGCCCCTCGACAGCGTGCTGCCGCTCGAGCGCGCGGCCGAGGCGCACACGCGGGTCGCGTCGGAGCAGCGGCAGGGCTTGGTGGTGCTGACACCGGCCGCCGAGGGCAGCCCGGGCGACTAGGGTCAGGTCGGCCTCGGCGGGCCTGTGGGCGCCGCCACCCGACGAGCGCTCAGGGCTCTGGCGGCGGCGCCGGGATCGGCCCCGCCGCGCTCTCGATGGTGGCCGCCGGCGCGCCGCTCGGCGTGGGGGCCGCCGCCTTCGTCGCCCGCGACCGCCACAGCCCGCCGTCCGCAAAGCAGCTCCAGGCCCAGCGCAGCCACTTGATCAGCGCGCTCACCAGCCAGAGCGACCACAGCAGCATGGCCACGCGCCACACCAGCAGCGGCAGGCTCAGCACGCCGGGCTGCGGCAGGGCGCTCTCGACGCGGTCGGCGTACCAGATCAAGCGGTCGTTGCTCGACCCCATGCCCTCCACCTGCATGTCGATGTCCATCAGCAGGTTGCTGTGGATCGACGCGTAGAGCGCCACCAGGAAGACGAGCGCCACCCCCACGAGGCCGACCTGCGTCAGGCCGAAGAGGGTCGCGTCTCTGGGCGCCGGGCGCGCCCGCCAGAAGTCCCGGCGCCAGGCGAAGGCCGCGAAGAAGGCCACCACCGGCACCAGCGCGGGCGCCGGCAGCTGCGCGAAGCCGAGGCTCAGCAGCAGCCAGTGCCAGGTCTTGAGCGGCAGGCCCCGCATGCGGCCGAGGCCCACGGCCAGCAGCACCAGCACGAAGAGGTGGCTCCAGAAGAGCACCGCCGGCCCCCAGCGCGGCCCGAAGGCCCACAGCAACCAGCGGTCCTGGCCGACGTTCACACGCACGCGCACGTTGGCGGCGGGTCCGCCGATGTCCACCGGCGGGGCCCGCTCGAGGGGGGTGCGGCTCCACGCCTGCTGCCAGCGCAGCTCCACGGTCTGCTTGCCTGGCGTGACGGGCACGGTCACCACCTGGCCCTTGGCCGTGCGGGTCGCCCGCAGGCTGCGCTCCTTGTTGTTGATGCGCACGGTCTGCAGCTCGGCGTCGGCCGGCAGCGTGACCTTGCGCGCGCCCCCTTGCGAGGCGCGCAGGGTCAGGCGCAGCTTGCCCTCGAGCAGGCGGGAGCCGGGCGAGAGCGTGTAGTCGACCCGGTCCACGGTCATGGCCTGGCCGCTGGTGCCGCGCGGTCGGTCGATGCGCAGCGACAGCTTCTCTCCCGGCCACGGCTGCCAGCGCGGCGCCAGGCTGCCGTCGGCGCGTTGCCGCGCCATGGGCGTCAGCCCCGTGTGGCGGCAGCGCCAGATCGGCGAGCACACCAGGGTCCAGCGCTCGGTCCAGGGTCGACCCACGGGCGCCTGCAACGCCAGCTCGGCGGTGGTGGGCAGCTCGCTCTCGATGCGCACCTCGCGCACGCCGCGGGGCAGGTGCACCACGGCCTCGCGGGCCTTGCTGTCGCCGCCTTTGGCCTGCTCCACCCGCACGCCAGCGGTGATCACAGCCTCGCCCGGCAGCAGCGGCAGGCGCACCAGCGCGGCGCGGGTGGCCCGCTCGCGGCGCACCGTGGTCTGCACCTTCCACGGCAGGCCCAGCAGCAGCTCGCGGTCCACCGCGTACCA
>JAUIAC010000652.1 GCA_030425545.1 bacterium
GATCGACGCGAGGCCCGCGCCGCAGGGCGAGATGCCAAAGTGCACGTCGCTGCTCTCGAGCGTGACGACCTTGTCGCCAGGCCGGCAGCTGCGGGTGGCCGCGGCGGCGGCAGACGCGCCGGCCGTGACGACGAGCAGCGTCGCCACCGAGAGCGCGCACAGCAGAGCGCGCAGAGAGCGGGAGAGAGAGCGGTTCCGGTTCACAGGCGGGCCTCGTCGGCAGGGAGGTCGGGTCGCGCGGGCGCGCGACGCGCGGGGGCTGCGGCGCTTGGGGCAGCGGGTTGGAGCGCTTCGGAGCCGGGCGATGGCGGGGTCGAAGCGGCGGGAGAGCCCTCCGACGACGCCGGCGCGCCGCCCAGCGGAGCCACCTCGGGAGGCGGCTCGGGTGCGGGACCGTAGGGCCCCGCGGGCACGGGGTCAAAGCCCCCGGCCGATAAAGGCTGGCAGCGGAGGATCCGCCACCCCACCAGGGGCAGCGCGCGCCACAGCGGGTGCCAGGCGAGGGCGTCGCGCGCGTACTGAGAGCAGGTCGGCGAGAAGCGGCAGCTCGGCGGGGTCAGCGGCGAGATCCAGCGCTGATACCCGCGGATCATCGCGTCGAAGAGCCACGCCAGCGGGCGCAAGATCGAGACGCGCTGCGCGCCGTGGCACAGGCACGCGCCGGCGGGCGCAGCGATGGCGAGCGGGTGGGTCATGGCGTCGAGCGGCGGCGACGGCCGCGAGCGCCCCGGCGTGGGGGCTTGTGCAGGTGGGGCCACGGCAGGCGCTCGAGGAGCTCGGTGAGCTCCGCGTGCACGCTGTCGAGGGTGGCGCCAGGCCAGGGGGTCGAGGCCATGACCACGACGTCTACGGTGCGAGGGAGATCGGCGCGGAAGCTGCGGAAGGCCTCACGGGTGAGGCGTCGGAGGCGAGCGCGGGCCGGGGAGTGCCCGGCCTTGCGGCTGACGGCGAGCCCGATGCGGGAGGGGACCCCGATGCGTGAAGGGACTTCGTCGCCAAAAACCCCGCCGCGCACCGCGACCACCACGGTGACGTGGGGCCCGCGCGCGCGGTGGCCCAGACGAAAGACCCGCGCGAAATCGGCGCGGGTCCTCAGTCGGTGGCGTCGACCCAGGCGTCCTGCGGGTCGCACCGGTCGTTGTTGTGGCACGGAGAGCGCGGCGCGCTACTTCGTCGGCGTGCTCACGGCCAGGCGCTTGCGGCCCTTGGCGCGGCGCGCGTTGAGCACCTTGCGGCCACCGGCCGTGGCCATGCGGGCGCGAAAGCCGTGGGTACGACGGCGGGCGGTGCGGCTCGGCTGCGAAAGTCCCTTCTTCACGGTGCTACCCCTTTGCGCCCGGCGCTGCAGCCAGGCATCGAACGTTTGTGTCGCGGCGGTCCAGGTGTCCCGCTGCGTGCGACCCGGCTGACGTAGGTGCCAGTCAGGCGCACGTGCGGCCCGGGTCAGGTGTCTGGTGGACACCCAGGGCCGCGTGGGGGGCGGCGAGATCGTGGCGATCGTCGCTCGAGTCAGGCTGCGCAGCGGGGTCGGAAGGGGCAGAGCAAAGCTGCTGAACCTTCGTAATCTCCGCTGGTTTTACGGCAAAACCCGGCTCTCCCCCCTGGAAAAGCCGCGCTAGCTAGCCATAGCCCCCCAGCGCTGTCAACCAGAAACCGAGGGCTTACGAGGCGGCAAAAATTCTTTCCAAGTGTCGCCAACGGGTTGCCCGGATCGGCCCCTGAACCCCCCTTGCGCCGGACTCAGACCTGCGCCAAGAAGGATGTGCGCCGTGTGGATCGCGCTGTGGACCCATTCCCTGGGCATGCTGGTTTTTTCCAGTGTTCCCAGCATGTTGTGGGTGGGCCTGCTGACACGATTCACGACCGCTCTCGCGGCCGACGCAGCCAGCCCCAGCGGCGCTTCCAGGCCGACCTCCACGGGGGTTGGCCCGGGGCCTCCGACAGGAGATTCGAAGGAAAACCATCCGAGAAATCGGCTCGAATCACACCGCCGACGCGCTCACCCCGCCGACGCACCCACACCACCCGACCCACGCGGGCCAGGACCTCAGGCCACCCCCCGAGATCGTGACCCGCAACGCCAACAACAACCCTCAGATCGCCGACGCGAGATCGTCGGACCCAGATCGCAACCCCCAGATCGCGACACCGGACATCGTCAGCTCGACGTCACCGAACGTCACCCGCCCGTCATCGACCGCAGCGCGACCCCAGCGCCGCCCCCTGCGCGTCCGTGCCCTGACCTGTCCAAGCGCCCCGGAGCCCCCACCGCATGCAAGAGATCTGGTCCAGAGCCCTGGCGCACCTCCGCGCGACCACGGAGCGACCCGCGTACGACTCGTGGTTGTCTCCGATCCAGCTCTTGGGCAGCGACGCCACCGGCGTCGACCTGGGTGTGCCGGACCCCTACTTCCTCGACTACGTGGCCAGCAACCTCTACGAGCAGATCTGCCGCTCGGTGCACCAGGCCGCCGACCGGCCGCTCGAGGTGCGCCTGCTGGTGGCCGATCCGAGCCTCGCCCACGACACCTCCGCCCTCGCGCACGGCGCGGCGCTGGCGCAGGCCAGGCCGAGCCACCCCGACCTGGGCGTGAGCGCGGTCGACCCCGCGCTGGCCGGCACGCCCCTCGGGGCCGCCCTCGCCTCCGGTGCGGAGCCCGCCCGCGCGCCTGCGCAGGCCGCGCCCGCTGGCCGGCAGCGGCGCGCCCACGCCGCGCTGGGTGAGCCGCGCCAGCAGGGCGCATTCGGCTTCGCGATGCCCAGCCCGACGCCTGAGGCCACGCAGCCGCCGAGCGCGACCCAGGCCACCGGCGTCCGCGTCGCCACGGGCCCGAGCGCGCCGCAGCGACCGG
>JAUIAC010000653.1 GCA_030425545.1 bacterium
GCTTCGCGGGGTTGATCGCGCTCTACGGCGGCGAGCCGGGCTTCCGCCCCGTGCCGGCCGAGCTGGCGGCGACGATCCTGGTGCGGGCGCTGGGCGGGGTGATGCGGGCGACGCTGGCGGCCACGCCGGAGCGGCTCGACGACCCGGTCTTCGCCGCGGAGCTGGTGCGCTTGGTCGACGGCTACCTCCGGGCGTAGGCTGCGGCCGAGGAGCCCACCATGACCCCACACGACCCCGCACGCTCACCCGACCTCTCCGCCGCGGCACCCGCAGGCGGCACCGCTGCGGACGCCCCGCCGCCAGGGAGGCCGCGAGGGCACCGCTCCACTCGGAGCGCCCGCGCCTGGGCGAGGACCGCGGCGCTGCTGGCCGCGTGGACGCTGTGGGGGTGCAGCGCCTCGCCCTCGACCCCGGCCGATGGCGCGAGCCCCAACGCGGCCAACACCGACACAGAGAGCACCGACGCGGCCAACACCGACACAGCGAGCACCGACGTGATCGACACCGACGACGGCGCAGCAGACACGGCCCACGACGCCACCCAAGAGCCGCACACCGAGCTGCGCGTGGCCACCTACAACGTGCTCTGCTCCTTCTGCGTCTTCCCGGACTACGACCCCTGGGACGCCCGCGTGCCCTTCCTGCAGCAGCAGATCGCCGAGCTCGACGCCGACCTGCTCGGCCTGCAGGAGCTCTTCTGGGCGCAGGACGACAAGGACGAGGTCACCCTGCTCATGGCCAAGCACCCGGTCTACGCGACCCACTACTACGTGTCGCCGGAGGGCGAGGGCCCGCTGCCGGCCTACCCCGACGCCACCATCTACTACCGCAAGGCCCGCTTCGAGCTGCTCGGCAAGGGCTTCTACTGGCTCAGCCCGACCCCGGAGGTGCCCTTCTCCAGCGGCTTCGCCAAGAAGGGCTCGCTCTCCCGGCTGGTGGCCTGGGTCCACCTCAAGGACCTGTGGCGCCCGGGCCGCGAGGTGCTCTTCGCCAACACCCACGTCGACAACAACAGCCCCAGCCAGGAGCTCAGCGCGCCCTTGATCGTGGCCCGCACCGAGGCTGAGGCCGGCCTGCAGGCGAACCCGAAGCGCGACGTGATCGTGGTGGGTGACTTCAACAGCAAGCCCGACAGCCCGGCCTTCGCGGGCTTCACCGCGCCGCGGCCGGGGGGCTTTCGCCTGGTGGACACCTTCTCCCTGGTGGACCAGCCCAAGCGGCTCCAGGCCAAGCCCGAGCCGAGCTGGTCGCCGCAGATCCGCATCGACCACATCTTCGTCGGCCTGCCGGGCGCGCCGACCCAGCTCACCGCCCCTGCCAAGCCCGTGGCGCGGGACTGGACCGTGGATCTGCGGCGTTTTGGCGACCACGACCGCTTCCCCTCGGACCACTGGCCGGTGAGCGTGACGCTGGACTGGTAGCGCCCCTCGACGGCGGCGCTGCCGCGCCCGACGCGCCCCTACAGATCGCCGACCTTGGGCACGCAGGCGCCCTTGTCACACACGGCGAGCGGCTTGCCGCAGGCCTTCAACGTGCACGCGGTCTGGCCACACTGCTCGGCGGTCTTGGCGTGCTTGGCCTTGGCGGCGTCGACGTAGGTCTGGTTCACGGCCATGAGCTTGCCGCCGTTGCAGTGGTCGCAGCACTCGGTCTGGAACACGGCGCAGTCGGCGTCTTTGCTGCACTTGCCCCAGTCCGCGGGGTCGGCGCCGCTCTTGCAACACTGGCTGATGTCGGAGCCCACGTGGGTCCAGCCCTCGGGCTGGCAGGTGGTCGAGAACGACAGGCGCTGGCCGTCCTTCTCCCCGCAGGTGAAGGCCTGGCCGCAGCCGCCCGCGGCCGACATGCAGCCAGCGTAGGTCTTGGCCGCGCCGAAGCCACCGTCGGTGCAGGGGTCGGCGCCGTAGATGGCGACGCAGCTCTGGGCGCTCTTGCAGGCCGCCTCGGCGAGCTTGGCGCACGTCGCGGGCAGGTCGGCGTCGGCGATCGGGCCCGTGTCCTGGGGCGCCGCCGTGTCTGAAGCGCCCGTGGTGTCGCCGGGGGCGCTCGAGTCCGCGACAGCGCCCGTGTCCGTGCTCGTGCCGGTGTCGGTGCCGGTCGTCGTGCCGGTGTCCGTGGCCCCGCTCGAGTCTGCCGCGTCGCTGCCCTGCGCCGCGTCGCCGATGGTGCCGGCCGTGTCGTTGCCGCTGCCGGCGCCGGCGCCCGCGCTGCCGTCGTCGCTGCTGCACGCCGCAGAGGGGACCAGCGCGAGGGAGACCAGCGCGAGGGGGACCAGCGCGGACCGGGCGATCCACGGCCGCGTCAGGCCGGGAGTGACAAGATGTGACATGCGCATGGGGGACTCCTTCAGCCGCTCTCGACGCTCAAGGTAGGGACCGCGCCCAGCCGCGTCCATGGGGCCGAGTCCAGCCGAGTCCATGGGGCCGCGTCCACGCCCTGGTCAGCCCCACGAGGCATCGCTCACGGCAGCGCTCAGGGCCTCCCTGACAGGACCGGGGGGAATGTCTACACTGCGCGCGCCATCTGCACCTGGAGCCTGTCATGCATCGCCTCGCGCGCGCCCTCACGCGGCACGCACCGCCCCCTCACCGGGCCCTCGCAACTCAGCGGCAGGCCTCCGCCCGCCGCCGCACCTCCGCACGCGTGGGACACGGCGCGCTCGCGGCCGTGCTGCTCGTGGCGCTGACGGCGCTGCCGCAGCTCGCGCTGGCCTGCGGCGGCTGCTTCTCGCCCGTGCCGCCCACCGGGCCCACCAGCGGTCAGTACGTGGTCCAGGACGCCGAGCGCGTGGTCTTCACCCACAGCCCCACCACCAACCAGACGCGGGTGTGGGAAGACCACGCGCTCG
>JAUIAC010000654.1 GCA_030425545.1 bacterium
AGTCGAGACCGATGTCCATGCAGAACGCGACGCTCTGTGGATCGCCGCCGTGCTCACCGCAGATGCCGATCTTCAAGCCCGGCTTGGCGCCGCGGCCCTTGCCGACCGCGTAGCCCACCAGTCGCCCCACGCCGCGCTGGTCGAGGTGGGCAAAGGGGTCTTGGGTGAGGATGCCGAGCCGCTTGTAGTCGCTGATGAAGACGCCCGCGTCGTCGCGCGAGAAGCCAAAGGTGGTCTGGGTCAGGTCATTGGTGCCGAAGCTGAAGAAGTCGGCCGCGGCGGCGATCTCGTCCGCGACCACGCAGGCGCGTGGCAGCTCGATCATCGTGCCGATGGCGACGTCGATGCGCTCACCGCGCTCGGCGAAGACGCGCTCGGCCTCGTCTTCGACCACCTGACGCTGGTTCGCCAGCTCAGCCACGCTGCCCACGAGCGGGATCATGATCTCCGGCAGCGGCGTGTGTCCCGACGCACGCACGTCCAGGGCCGCTTCGACGATGGCGCGGGCCTGCATGCGGGTGATGTCGGGATAGCTGATGCCGAGGCGACAGCCGCGATGCCCGAGCATGGGGTTCATCTCGTGCAGGGTGTCCGCGCGGAGCAAGAGCGCCATGCGCTCGTCGAGGGAGGACTCCGCCCGGGCCATGGCCTCCTTCACCGCGGCCAGGGTCTCCGCGCTGGCGCCGTTGAGCTCCAGAAAGCGCAGCAGGTTGTTCTCGTGGCGGATGCCCCGCTCGAGCGAGGCCACCTCGGTGAGCAGATCGTTGCGCCGGGGCAGGAACTCGTGCAGCGGCGGGTCGAGCAGCCGAATCGTGCACGGCAGCCCGTCCATGGCCTCGAAGATCGCCGCAAAATCGGCCCGCTGGAAGGGGAGGAGCTCGTCGAGCGCGGCGCGCCGGTCGTCGTCGTCGGTGCTCATGATCATGCGCTGGACCACCGGCAGGCGCTCGGCGGCGAAGAACATGTGCTCGGTGCGGCACAGGCCGATGCCCTCGGCCCCAAAGGCCCGCGCACGGCGCACGTCTTCGGGCTGGTCGGCGTTGGTGCGGACGCCGAGGGTGCGGAAGCCGTCGACCAGCGCCATGAAGCGCGCGAGGTAGGGGTCGTCGAGCTCCGGGTCCCGCAGCGCCAGGCGGCCGGCGATGATCTCTCCGGAGCTGCCGTCGAGGCTCAGCCAGTCGCCGGCGCTCAGCGTCTGCCCGCCCAGGGTGAGCGAGCCCGTCTCGGCGTCGATGCGCGCGGACCCACAGCCCGCCACACAACAGGTGCCCATCTGCCTGGCGACGACGGCGGCGTGGCTGGTCATGCCGCCGCGCGCGGTGAGGATGCCGGCGGCGGCGTGCATGCCGGCGATGTCCTCGGGGCTGGTCTCGACGCGCACCAGGATCACGGGCTCGCCGCCCGCCGCGCGCGCCACCGCGTCTTCCGCCGTGAACGAGAGCCGCCCCGTGGCCGCGCCTGGGCTCGCAGGCAGGCCGCTGCCCAACACGGTGCGCACCTGGCCGGGGATGAACACCTGGTGCAGCAGCTGCTCCACGTGCTCCGGCTGCACCAGCAGCACCGCGCCGGCGGCGTCGACCACGCCCTCGTCGTGCAGGTCACAGGCGATGTGGATCGCCGCGCGGCCCGTGCGCTTGCCGGCCCGGGTCTGCAGCATGAAGAGCTGGCCCTCTTCGATGGTGAACTCGAAGTCCTGCACGTCGGCGTAGTGCGACTCGAGGCGCGCGGCGATCTCCGCCAGCTGCGTGTGCACGTCGGGGAGCTCGCTCGCCAGGGCGCTGAGGGGCTTGGGGGTGCGGACGCCGGCGACCACGTCTTCGCCCTGGGCGTTGAGCAGGTACTCGCCGTAGAGCTTGGCCTCGCCGGTCGACGGGTTGCGGGTGAAGCCCACGCCCGAGCCGGAGCGCCAGCCGCGGTTGCCAAAGACCATGGCCTGCACGTTCACGGCGGTGCCCAGGTCGTGGTCGATGCGGTTGATCTCCCGGTACTGCTGCGCCCGCGTGTTGAACCAGCTGCGAAAGACCGCGTCGCGCGCCATGCGCAGCTGGGTCATGGGATCCTGCGGAAAGTCGCTGCCTGTGACCTGGGAGATGACGCCCTTGAAGCGCTCGACCAGGGTCGACAGATCGTCGACGGACAGGTCGGTGTCCTGGGCGGCGCCCACCTCGGCCTTGAGCGCGTCGAGGGTGCGGCCGAAGCGGCCGTGGGGCACCTCGAGCACGACATCGCCGAACATCTGCAAGAAGCGGCGGTAGCAGTCGCGGGCGTACCAGGCGTTGCCCGTCTCCGCCTCCAGCGCGGCGGTGGTGGCGTCGTTGAGGCCGAGGTTGAGCACCGTGTCCATCATGCCCGGCATGGAGATCGCGGCTCCGGAGCGGACCGAGAGCAGCAGCGGCCGCGTCGGGTCGCCCAGACGGCGGCCGTGAACCGCCTCCAGTCGACGCAGGGCGGTGACCATGGCCGCGTCGATGTCGTCGGGGCAGGTGTTGCCAGCCTGAAAGTAGGCGAAACAAGCCTCGGTGGTGAGGGTGAAGCCCGGCGGGACCGGCAGGCCTGCCCGGGTCATCTCGGCCAGGCCCGCGCCTTTGCCGCCAAGCAGGGCCTTGTCGGCGCCCGTGCCCTCCGCTTCCCCTGCACCGAAGAACCACGCGATCCGCTTCATGATCGTCCCCTGCGAGTCTGCTGATGTGACCTGACCTGAACGAGCCCGCGCGCCTAGCGCGACGCGGCGCTGCTCCGCTGTGGGTCTGGCTCTCGTCGTCCTGCGACAGGCGGTGTGCCGCGCTGCGTCATCGTAGGCCGCGAGGGTCCGCCGCGACGGCCAAAACAACAAGGCCACCCGGCG
>JAUIAC010000655.1 GCA_030425545.1 bacterium
CTTCCGCCAGCAGGCGCATCGACAGCAGCACGCCCGCGATCATGGTCGTGCCGGCGGTGAAGTAGAAGAAGTCCTGCAGCACCTGCGTCGACAGCTTGGCCGCGGAACCGACCGCGAAGGCGTTGAAGAGCAGCCCGTCGATGAGCAGCACCGCCGCCGCGATGATCCAGCCCGCCGGCGTGCGCAGCCACGTCGACAGCTCACGCCGCGCGATGAGCCACGTGCTGCCGCGCGTCCGCACGGCGCTCGCCCGGCCTGGGCCGATGTGTTCGCTCATGCCCGTCCTCCCGCGTCCCCCGCATGTGTCGCGCCGCTGTCCGAGCCCGGTGGTGCCCCGAGGTTGCTGAACATGTCCTCGAGCCCGGAGCGCACACGGCGCAGCGCCACCAGGTCCAACCCTGCCGCGACGATGAGACGGCTTGCGTCCGATCGCAGATCTCGCTCCGCCTGCACGCGCACCCGCACCACCGAGCGCGGACGCTCGCCGGTCGTGCGGGTCGCGGCCCCGTCGCCCAAGACTTGCAACGTCGCCTCGACCGTCGCGCCGTGCTCGGCGACCAGCGGCGCCAAGGCCGCGTCGACGTCACGCTCCGCCGTCGCCGAGTCGCACTGGACCTCCAGCTCGAAGCCGCCTCCGGCCATGCCGAAGCGCGCCACCAGCTCGGCCTCCGTCCCCTGCGCCGCCACGCGCCCCTCGTGCAGGACCAAGATGCGGTCACACACCGCCTCGATCTCGGAGAGGATGTGGGTCGACAGCAAGATCGTGTGGCGCCCGCGCAGCGCTCGGATCAGCGCGCGCACCTCCGCGATCTGGACCGGATCGAGCCCCTGGGTCGGCTCGTCCAGGATCAGCAAGGCCGGCTCGTGCAAGATCGCCTGTGCGATGCCGGCGCGCTGCTGAAAGCCGTGGCTCAAGCTGCCCAGCTCGACGTCGAGCACCCGGGTCAGATCACAGCTCTGCGCCACCGCCTCGATGCGCCCTGCCAGGATGTCCCCCCGCAGCCCACGCAGACCGCCCGCGAAGGCCAGCTGCCCGCGGACGCTCATCTCGCGGTAGAGCGGAGGCGTCTCGGGCAGGTAGCCCACCAGGGCGCGCACCGCCGCGGCGTCGTCATGGGTGTCTTGCCCCTCAACCTCGATGTGGCCGGTGGTGGGGTTGAGCAGCCCGCCGAGCAGCTTGAGCGTGGTCGACTTTCCGGCGCCGTTGAGCCCCAGGAGGCCGACACACTCCCCCTTGGCGATGGTGAAGTCCAAGTCGCGGACCGCCGCGTGGGCGCCGTAGTACTTGTGGACCCCTCGCACCGTGATCATCGTGACTCCTCTCTACGGGCTGGTGTTCCCCGTCGCCGACCCGCGCGACACGTCGACCGCGCGTGCTGGAAGGGGGTGACCGAGCGCACAGTAGTCCGATGCGCGACGCGCGCAACACCCGGCCGGAATCAGGCCTCGGCGCCCTGCTGCAGCACGTCGGCCAGGCAGTCTCGCAGCACGCGGGCGACCCGGGTCTGGCCGCGGATCGCTGGCATCCACCGCCAGGTCGCCTGGGCGCCGCGCAGGATCATGTGGTCGAGCTCGCCGCGGGACGGGTTCGACAGCAGCTGTCGCACGTCGCGCGGGGTCATGGTCGGCGCGATGGTGACGTCGCCGCTGCGGACCTGGTCGGCCATGGTCCACACGTCGGTGATCAGCCGTCGGAGCCGCGTGTTGGGCAGCCGCCGGCCCGCCAGGGTGGCCAGCTCGCGGCCCTGTCCCCAGGCCAGCGCGCTGGCGACGTCGAAGGTCGCCGATACGGGGCCGCGGCCGTCTTTCAACGCCAGGAGCGGCAGCACGTGGGGGTTCGCCTGGCTCACGATGGTGTGGTTGACGCTGAAGATGCGGCGCAGCTGCAGCATCGGCAGGTCGCCCCAGAAGCTGCCGTCGATGAAGCGCTCCTCGGCCAGCCAGGGGCGGTCCTGGCCGTCGGGTCCCTGGGCGCGGAGCTGCACCGCGGGAAAGAGCCCCGGGATCGCGCAGCTCGCCAGCGCCGCGCTCCAGATGAGGACATCGGGCGCCGTGATGTGGTTGAGCACACGGACACGTTGGCGGGCGCTCATGGGCGCGACCACGATGCTGAGCGAGCGCCCCGTGCGCGCGTGCGCCTCGCGGAACGTCAGGGTGCCGATGTTGGTCCGCAGCGCGGCCGCCCATCGCTCCGCGTCGAAGAGGGAGCGGGACCGCAGCACGTCCGGCGGCGGCAGCCACTTGAGGCCCACCCGCTCGATGGCCTCTGTCGTGGCGTACATCTCGGCGAGCTCGTCGTCGGTCCGGGTACACACGGCGGCGGCCACCGCGGCGCCCATGCTCGAGCCGCTGATGACCTGAGGCAGCAGCCCGCCCTCGAGCAGCGCGCGCACCACGCCCAGGTGCATGAAGCCCAGCCCGGCGCCACCCGAGAGGAGCAGCGCGCTGTGCCCCCAGTCCAAGCTGGCCCGCTCCAGCGCGTCGAGCTTGCGGTCCCACGGCAGGCGGGGGGAGTCGTGCGCCGTGAGCCAGCGAATCGCCTGCTCGACCTCGTTCAGCCACGCCGCGACCAGGCGCTTGCCGCCCGCGAGCGCACCCTGCCAGGCGTGCACGTCGCGGATCGCCATGTGGTGCCGGTGCAAGGTCTCGCCAAGGGCCAGGGCCAGCTCGTCGAGCGCCCGATTGTCGCGCGCGCGGCGCAGTCGGCTGATGTGTGCGGCCATGACGTCGTGGTCGTAGGCCGAGCAGCGGTTGTCGTTGCGCCACGCCGTGCTGCCCGTGAGCCCGTCAAGGCGCTCCGCGGCCGCAGACCAGGCCTCCCAGTCTCCCGCGCGGTCGAGCG
>JAUIAC010000656.1 GCA_030425545.1 bacterium
ACGACGTCGCCACGGGCCCAGGGGGCGAGGTCTTCGTCGCCGACGCGAGCAACCGGCGGATTCGCAAGATCGCGAATGGTCAGGTCAGCGTCTACAGCGGCAGCGGCTCGTCGGGCTACCTCGACGGCGCGCCGAACGTGGCCCGCTTCTCGTCGCCCTACGGCCTGACGGTGGACGTGCTCGGCCAGGTCTGGGTCGCGGACTACAGCAACCACCGCGTGCGGCGCCTGTCGCGGCCCAAGGCCTCGTGCGACGACCAGGACGCCTGCACCGCCGACAAGTGCGACCCCAAGAGCGGGTGCGTGTTCACGGCCTACAAGCCGGGCACCACCTGCTCCGACGGCAGCGCCTGCACGCTGGGCGACGTCTGCACCGCCGGCGGGCAGTGTCTGGGCAAGGCCAAGGTCTGCAACGACAACAACCCCTGCACGGTCGACGGCTGCAACACCGCCACCGGCGCCTGCACGGCGATCAAGTCGTCCGCCGCGTGCGACGACGGCAGCGCCTGCACCCTGGGCGAGACCTGCGCCACGGGCAGCTGCAAGCCGGCGCCGACGGGCACGGTCACCACCGCCTTCGGCACCGGGTCCACCGGCTTCACCGACGGCGCGTCGACCACGGCGCGGGTGTACTACCCGCGGGGCCTCGACACGGCCACCGACGGGCGCGTCTTCCTCGCTGACCGCAGCAACCACCGCGTGCGCCTCTACACGCCCGGCGCCAAGGGCGTCGGTGTGGTGTCGACCTACGCCGGCAGCGGCAGCGCCAGCTTCCTCGACGGCGCGGTGACCTCGGCGCGCTTCTACGAGCCGACCGACGTGGCCTGGCACGGGCCGTCCAAGACGCTCTACGTGGCCGACCGCCGCAACCACCGCATCCGCAAGATCGTCGCCGGCAAGGTGAGCACCCTGGCCGGCAGCAGCAGCGCGGCGCTGGTGGACGGCAAGGGCGCAGCGGCGCGCTTTTACTACCCTGAGGGCATCACGGTGACCGGCGGCGGCGTGGTCTATGTCAGCGACACCTACAACCACGCCGTCCGCCGCGTCATGGCGGACGGCACGGTGACCACCATCGCCGGCTCCAAGAGCAACGGCTACGTCAACGGCAAGGGCGCGGCGGCGCGCTTCTACTACCCCCGCGGGCTCACGGTGAGCGGCGGCGGGCTGGTGGTGGCCGACAGCTACAACCACCGGCTGCGCAAGGTCGGCTTCGACGGCACGGTGAGCCTCTTCGCGGGCACCGGCAGCGCGGGCATCACCAACGGCTCGCTGACCCAGGCCCGCTTCTACTACCCCCACGACGTCGCCAGCGGCCCTGGCGGCGTGCTGGTGGTGGCCGACAAGAACAACCACCGCGTCCGGCGGATCAGCGGCGGCCAGGTCACGGTGCTCGCGGGCAGCGGCAGCGCCAGCTACCTCGACGGCGCGTCGACGTCGGCCCGCTTCTACTACCCCCACGGCGTGGCCATCGACGTCTACGGGCAGACCTGGGTCGGGGACTATCAGAACCACCGCGTGCGCAAGGTCGGCGTGCCCACGGCCGCCTGCGACGACCGCAACGCGTGCACCGTCGACAGCTGCAGCCCCAAGAGCGGCTGCGTGTTCAAGCCCAAGGCGGCCGGCGCGACCTGCAGTGACGGCAACGCCTGCACGCTGAGCGACGCCTGCAGCGCGGCGGGGCAGTGCACCGGCAAGGCCAAGGTCTGCACCGACGGACTGCTGTGCACCCACGACCAGTGCGACCCGCTCAGCGGCAAGTGCAGCTTCCCGCCCAACACCGGCGCGTGCGACGACGGCGACGCCTGCACCAAGGGGGAGCAGTGCAACGGCGGCTCGTGCACCGTGCCCGACAGCATCAGCACCTGGGTCGGCAACGGCAGCGGCGGCTACACCAACGGCAGCGGCGCCACCACCCGCGTGAACTACCCCCGCGGCATGGCGCGCTCGGGCACCACGGGTGACATCTACCTGGCGGACCGCAACAACCACCGCATCCGTCGGATCACGCCCACCGGGTCCATCAACTTCTTCGCCGGCAGCGGCTCTGCCGGCAGCACCAACGGCGCGGTCGGCTCCGCGCGCTTCTACTACCCCTCCGACGTGGCGGTGAGCGGCGACGGCGCCACGGTCTACGTCGCCGACCGCTACAACCACCGCATCCGCAAGATCGCGGGCGGGCAGGTGAGCACCCTGGCTGGCGGCTCGAGCGGATTCCTCAACGGCAAGGGCACCAGCGCGCGCTTCACCTACCCCGAGGGCGTCGCGGTCGACCCCACCGACGGCTCGGTCATCGTCGCCGACAGCTACAACAACCGCGTCCGTCGGGTCAGCGCCACGGGCGACGTCACCACCGTCGCCGGCAGCGGCTCGTCGTCCTACAAGGAGGGCAAGGGCACCACCGCGAACTTCTACCGGCCCTACAGCGTCGCCGTGGCGCAGAACGGCGTCATCTACGTCGCCGACAGCTACAACCACCGGGTGCGCCGCATCCTCACCGACGGCACGACGCAGCTCGTCGCGGGGAGCAGCTCCGGGTTCGCCAACGGGGTCGGCTCGAGCGCGCGCTTCACCTACCCCTCGGGCTTGTCCATGCGCGACGACGGCATGCTGCTCGTCGCCGACCGGGGCAACCACCGGATCCGTCTGCTCGACCCGAGCAAGGGCACCACGTCGACCCTGGCGGGCAGCACCGGCGGCTTCCTCGACGGCGCCGCGACGAGCGCGCGCTTCAACAACCCCTACAGCGTGCTCGCGCTGCCCTCGAGCAAGGGCGGCTGGCCCTTCGTGGTGAGCGACTACAGCAACCACCGCCTGCGCAAGAGCGGGCCTT
>JAUIAC010000081.1 GCA_030425545.1 bacterium
CCCTACGCAAGGCGGTGGCGGACCTCCCTGGCAAGCTCGAGCTGACGCACCCCAACACACCCGCTCACCAGGCGGACCGCCCCAAGGACGTGTCCACGTGGTCCATGGACCTGCAGCAGGTCGCCACCGCGCGCGTGCTGCACGTGCTGCTCCCGGCCATCGACGAGCGCGTCCACACCACCAATCAGCTCTTGGCCAACGTCGCGCCCCGCCTGCGCGAGGCCGTGGACATCGCCATCTTCGCTTTGGAGAGCCGCGTCGAGGCCGCAGACCCAGCCGCCGACGAGCTCGTCGGGCTCGACGCCGCCATGGAGCGGGCGTCCAAGCGCCTCGACCGCCTCGACCGCGAGGTGGGCGAGGCCTCCGAGATGCTGCGTGGGCAGTGGATCTCCGACATCGACCACGCCGTCGTCAGCCTGCAAGCCGAGATCAGCGGGCGAGACCTGGCCACCCTCGCCTTCGACGGCAGCAGCACGCCCTACAGCCGGCTGGTGAACGTCGTGCTGGAGGCGGCGCGACCGGCGCGGCAGTGGTGGACGCGGGAGCGCGAACGGACGGCCGTGTCGTTGCGGCGCGTGCTGTCGAGCCGGCTCAGCCAGGAGCTGCGGGTCCGCTACGCCGGGGAGCGTCTCGACGCCGCCAGCCTCCGCGAGGTGACCCAGCGCTGGACCCTCTCCGACGACCTGCCCCAGAGCTACGCCGCCCACTTCAGCCTGCAGCCGGTGCGCGACCACCGCCTGTTCACGGCCCACCGCGACCAGCTCGGCGCCTTGGTCGAGGCCGAACGCGCATGGATGCTGGGTGGGCCGGCGTCGGCGCTGATCGTCGGCGAGGCGGGGAGCGGCCGCACCTCGCTGCTCAACCTGGTGCAGCTCGACCTGAGCGTGCCGCGGGTGGTGCGACCCGCGCCCCTGAGCGGCTGGCGTGACACCGGCGTGCTCGCGGCCCTGGCGCTGGAGCTGGGCTGCCGGCCCCAGCGGTCCGCGGTGGTCAACGCGCTCCGCAAGGTGCGCACCGCGGTGCTGCTCGACGACCTCGAGCGGTGGGTGACGCCGGACGTCGACGGGCTGCGCACGCTCACCAGCGTGCTCGACCTCGTGACCCAGACCCGGGAGTCCGTGTTCTGGCTCGTGGCTGCGGGCACACCGGCCCTGCGCACCCTCGAGACGGTGCTGCCGCTGCGCCAGGCCTTTGGCCACGTGGTGGAGCTGCCGCCGCTGACGCCCGCAGAGCTGATGGAGGCCATCGAGGCACGGCACGCGCTGTCGAACCGCGAGCTCCGATTTCCCCAGACGCTGACCGGGCGTGTGTTCGGGCGCATCGAGCATGTCAGCCATCGCACCGTGTTCTCTCGGCTGCTGGCGGCGACCAGCCACGGCAACCTGACCCACGCGCTCACCCTGTGGAAGCGCGCCGTGCACATCGACCCGGAGGGCGTCGTGCACCCGAGCCTCCAGCGCACGCTCTCCGTGGGGCTGCCGAGCCTCAGCTGGCTGCACCCGGTCGAGATCGCGATGCTGGTCCACACGCTCCGCTTCCGCAGCGCGACGCCGAAGGACCTGGCCGCGGCGGTGGGCCAGCCCCTGCACGGGGTGCAGCGTCACCTCGGCTTTCTGCGCACCGCCGGGCTGCTAGCCCCGACCGACGCACGTCAAGAGGAGGTCGAGGTGCCGCGCGCCCTGCTCTCGCCGCTGGGCCAGGGTCTGCGGGACATGGGGGTGGCCTCATGAGCCAGCGTCCTGTCGCGCTCGCCAGCCGCGAGGCGCCCCGCTCCCCCGCGCCTCGGGTTGCGCCGGGCCTTTGGTTCGCGCGCGCCGCCGGGCTCGTGGCGGCCGCCCTGTCCGGGTGCGCCCGCCGGGCTGGGGCCAGCCACGCGGTCAACGACGACCTCGTCACCCAGCTGGTGGCGGAGGTGGACCGACTGTGGCACGCGCTCTCGGGCCCGTCGCTGTTGTCGCTGCTCGCGCTGTCGCTGGCCGCGTGGGTCCTCTCGCGGGCGCTCGACAGCGCGGTCCGACTGGCGTGGCGCATCGGCCTGGATCACGAGCGTCGACTCCGCCCCATGGTCCGCTGGGGCAACATCGCCGTGGTCGCGCTGGTCGCCATCGCGCTCTTGCGCAAGGCCGTGCACGCCGCCCCGGTGCTCTCGAGCCTCATCGCGATCACCACCGCGGCCGGGCTGGTGCTCGCCCTCGCGCGGCCGCTGCAGAACATGGTCAGCGGCGCCGCGCTGATCCTGCGCGGACGCATGCGCGAGGGCGACCACATCGAGCTCGACGACCACGCTGGCACGATCACCGAGGTCGGCCTGCTGCGGCTGCGTGTGCGAGACGCAGAGGGCCAGACGGTGTTGATCCCGAACCGGCTCCTGCATGACCGGGTGGTGACCGTGTCGCGGCGGACCCACCTGGTGCCCGCCGTGGCGCGGGTGTCCGTGGACGGCTCGCCCAAGCGCACCGACCTCAGCGCGGGACGGAGCGCGGCGCTGCTCTCGCCCTGGCGCGTGGCTGGCACGCCGGTGCGCGCCTGGACCGACGGGGACGCCCTGCTGTTGGAGCTTCAGACGTGGAGCGACGCGGCGGTTCACCCCGCGCGCGAGGCGCTGGAGGCCAGCCTGAGCGCCATCGTCACGAAGGAGGGCCGGTGATGAGACCGCTCATGGCCGTCTACGGTGGTCCGCCGGAAGAGGGCGCGCCGGGGGCCGCGGTCGACCGCAATCACGGCCTCTGGTCGTCCGCCGCGGCGCGCTGGTCGCTCGACCGGGACGTGCTCTTTCTCAACCACGGCTCCTTTGGGGCGTGCCCGACCGCGGCGCTGCAAGCCCAACATCGCCTGCGGCGCCGCATGGAGTCGGAGCCTGTGCGCTTCTTCGTCCGCGAGGTGGAGCCCTTGCTCGACGCGGCGCGGCAGCGGCTCGCGGACTTCGTCGGTGCCGACACAGACGGCCTGGTGTTCGTCGACAACGCGACCACGGGCGTCAACACGGCGCTCCAGGCCGCGCCGCTGGTCCAGGGCGACCGGGTGCTGGTCACCGACCACGCCTACAACGCGTGCCGAAACGCGCTCGACCTCCGGTGCGCGGCGGTCGGCGCGGAGGTCGACGTGGTGGCCAGCGGCGCGCCCTTTGACGCAGCCTCGTTCACCGCGCGGCTGCTGGGCGCGGTGACGCCGCGGACCCGCCTCGCGCTCCTGGACCACGTCACCAGCGCGACCGCGTGCGTGCTCCCCATCGCCGACCTGGTCCGCGCGCTCTCGGACCGGGACGTCGAGGTCATCGTCGACGGCGCCCATGCCCCCGGACAGGTGGCCCTCGACGTGCAGGCGATCGACGCCGCGTTCTACACCGGCAACCTGCACAAGTGGACCTGCGCGCCCAAGGGTGCTGCGTTTTTGTGGGTGCGCGAGGACTGGCGGGACCGGACGCGCCCGCTGGTCACCAGCCACGGCCACAACGCGCCCGCGGGCCCCCGGCCGCGACTCCACACCTGCTTCGACTGGACCGGCACGCGGGACCCGAGCGCCTGGCTCGCCTTTCCCACGGCCTTGGACTGCCTGGCCGAGACCGTGGCGGGGGGCTGGCCGGCGCTCATGGCCCGGAACCACGCGGTCGCGGTGTCATGGCAGCGCGCGCTCGTCGACGCCTGGGGGGCCAGCGCCATGGCGCCTCCGAGCGCGCTGGGAGCCATGGCCGCGGTGCGTTTGCCTCCCTTGCGGCCCGACCTGCCGCCGAGCACGTCAGGCTACGTGCACCCGCTCCAGGACCTGCTCTGGCGGGAACACCGCATCGAGGTGCCTGTGATGCCGGATCCCGGGATCTCGACGTCCGCCCCCACAGCGCTTCCGCAGCGCCGCGGCGCGCGAGGCGTCCGCGCAGGCCAAGACCCGGGGCAGGTGCTGCTGCGGGTGTCGGCCCAGGTCTACCTCAGTCCCGACGCCATCTCGCCGCTCATCGACGCGGTGCGCCCCTGGCTGGCAGCGTGAGCCGATGGCCCCCGCTGCCGGGCCCAAACGGCCCCTTGTGGCTGGACCACGGTCAGGCCGACAACCCGCTGCGACCTTGGGACGCGGCCGACAAGGCCCTGCTGCTGCGCGCGCCGGCGGACGCCCAACACATCGCCGTGCTCGGCGCCCGCTGGGGTGCGCTGGTGTGCGGGCTCGCAGGCCGGGTCGGGCTGGTGGTCTGTGACAGCGAGGCTGGACGCCGCGCCATCGCCTCCAACCTCCAGACCTCCGCTACGCCGCCAGAGGGCCCGGCTGAGCGCCCGGCGCCCGCCATGGTCCACGCCGCGACGACGCCGCGCTGGCTGCGCACAGACCTGGATCCCTGGGCTGACGCTGACCGGGGTGAAGGCGCGTGCGCCTTCGACGCCCTGGTCTTGCGGTGCGAGGGCGGCATCGACCTGCTCCGCTGGCGACTGCGCCGCGCCACCGCCCTCGCCGCGCCCGGGGCGCCCGTGCTGGTCGCCACGCGCGACTGGTCCAAGGGCATCGCCCGAGCCGTCGCAGACGTCGTGGGAACCGAGCCACTCGTTCGCGGCGTCGGCAAGGCGCGACTGGCGTGCGCGGTCGTGCCACGCGCCTCGAACGAGACGGCTCCGCCGCCGCCCTGGAGGTCGTGGTCGGGCCCCGACGGCGCGCGGCTGAAGTCGCTGCCTGGGGTCTTCGCCCACGGTCACCTCGACGTGGGCGCTGCCGCCCTCCTGGCAGCGCTGCCGGCGACCTTCGCGGGGCTCGACGTCGTCGACCTGGCCTGCGGCGCCGGCCCGCTGGGCGTGGCCGCCGCCGCGCGCGGCGCGAAGCACGTCGTGTTCACCGACGACTCCACGCGCGCGCTCGCGTCTGCGCAAGCCAGCTGGTCCAGCAGCCTCGGCGGCACAGATCGCGCCGTCGCCACGTTCACCCCGGCCGACGCGGGGGACCAGATCGCCACCGCCACCGCCGACGTGGTGCTCTGCAACCCGCCATTTCACCAGGGTCGGGCTCAGACAGCACACCTCGCTGAGGCGATGCTGCAGCATGCACGCCGCATCCTCCGTCCGGGGGGGGGCCTGTGGTTGGTGGCCAACCGACACCTGCAGCACGAGCGCCGTGCTCGCCGCTTTTTCCAACGTGTTCGCGTGGAAAGCGACGACGGCCGCTTCGTGGTGGTGTCCGCCCGCCGGTGACGCGCCTGTTTCAACCGGCTACTCTGTAGGGGCCCGATGAGCTGGCACCCTCCGCACCCTCTTTCCGCTCAGGTGAAAGGACGACCCATGCCCACATTCTCCACCATCGCACGCTCGCGCCTCGCCGCCGCCGTCCTCGTGGCCACGGCCGCGCTGACGCTCGGAGCCAGCCCCGCATTCGCCGACGACGCGCCCCACCCTCTGGAGCTGGGCCTGCAGGCTGGAGCGGTCTTCTTCAGCTCGGAGTCCGGGCTGGGGGACGCCCACTGGAAGTACGATGTCCCAGCGAGCTCGCTGGCGCTCAGCTTCCGCGCGGCCTACATCCTGACCCGGCAGATGGCGCTGGAAGGCACCTTCCGCTGGTCACCCACGAGCTTTCGCAGCCCGGCCGACTTTGACACCTCGGGCGACGAGATCGACTTCAAGGAGTACCAGGAGGGCGGGTCCGGCTCGGTGCTCGGGCTGCGTGTGTTGCTGCGCTACAACCTCATCTCCGGCAACGACCTGAACGCACAGCCCTTCGTCACGGCGGGCTTCGGCTACGACTGGCACACCACCGACAAGCCGTTCGTCCGCAACGACCTCGACGGGGACTGGGGGGCCCAGGTGGGCGTCGGCGCTCAGTTTCGCCTCAACCGTCACCTGCGCCTGCGGGTGGACGCCAGCTGGTTCCTGAGCGAGCCAGCGGTGTCGCGCGGCGGCAACGAGCAGTCTCCGGGGCACAACTTCGAGGTGCTCGCCGGCATCGCCTACGTCGTGGGCGCGGGCGACGGCGACATGGACAAGGACGGCATCCCCGACGCCAAGGACAAGTGCCCGAAGCGGCCAGAGGACCGGGACGGATTCCAGGACGATGACGGCTGCCCGGACATCGACAACGACGGCGACGGCATCGTCGACAGCGCCGACAAGTGCCCCACCCGGGCCGAGGACAAGGACGGCTTCCGCGACAACGACGGCTGCCCCGAGCCGGACAACGACGGCGACGGCGTCCTCGACAGCGCCGACAAGTGCCCCAACAAGGCCGAGGATCGTGACGGCTTCCAGGACGGTGACGGCTGCCCGGACCTCGACAACGACCGCGACGGCATCCCGGACGCCAAAGACCGGTGCCCCAACAAGCGCGAAGACAAGGACGGCTTCCAGGACTCGGACGGCTGCCCGGATCCCGACAACGACCTCGACGGCGTGCCCGACGTCACCGACAAGTGCCCGAACAAGAAGGGTCCGGCGTCGGAGGGCGGCTGCCCGATCAAGGACCGCGACAAGGACGGCTTCCCCGACGACACCGACAAGTGCCCCGACGAGCCTGAGACCTTCAACGGCACGAAGGACGACGACGGCTGCCCCGACGGCAAGACCACGGTCGAGGTGAAGAACGGCGAGATCAAGATCCTGCAGAAGGTCTTCTTCAAGCGCGGCAAGGCCACGATTCAGCGGCGGTCCAACAAGGTGCTGGTGGCTGTGGCGGCGGTGCTCATCGCCCACCGCGAGATCGAGCACGTCATCGTCGAGGGCCACACGGACGACACGGGTGACGCAGACAAGAACCGCACGCTCTCACAGCAGCGCGCCGAAGCGGTCAAGGCGTTTCTGGTGGAGGCAGGGGTCAAGGCCAACCGCCTCGCGGCCAAGGGCTGGGGCCCCGACCACCCGCTGTGCAAAGACGTGCCAGCGCTGCTCGAGAACAAGCGCAAGAACCGGCGCAAGCTGAAGAAGTGCCGCGCGGACAACCGCCGCGTGGAGTTCCACATCAAGTAGCTGCTGCGTCGAGCCGCGGCCTCGAGCTGCGGCCTCGAGCTGCGGCTTCGACTGCGAGTCGGCGCGCCCTGTCTCTTCGGAGGCAGGGCGCGCCGCATTTTTACGCGCCCCCGCTGGTCATGCAGCGAACTTGGATAGCCAGCGCGACCCTTTCAGTCCGTAGCATGCCAATAGTATGCGGAATCCCAGCGCGGCGCCGAAAGCATGCGCCCTGTTGTTTGTATAGTATACGCAAACTATGCTGCCCCACATGAGTTGGAGAGAGACCCTCGCATCGCTGCTCGACACGGGAACCTTCGCCACGCAGGGCGACTTGGTGCGCGCGCTCGCGGCCGCCGGGCACCCGGTGACCCAGGCGACGGTGTCGCGCGAGCTGGCGGCGATCGGCGCGCGCAAGGTCCGCGGTGCCTATCGACAGCCGCCACCGCCGTCCCTGCCGGCCCCGGTGCTCAGCGTGGCGGTGGCCGCAGGCGGCGGGGTCGCCGTGGTGACCACCCTGCCTGCTCACGCGTCGGTGCTCGCCCAGGCGATCGACGACGCTGCGCTGAAGGGCGTGCTGGGGACCATCGCTGGAGACAACACCGTGTTCGTCGCGTTGGCGGGCACCGACGCGGCCGCTGCGCTGCGCCGACTGCTGCGCGGCAGCGCTCAGGAGAAGTGACATGAACATCGTCATCGACAAGATCGCGTCGTCGACGCGCAACGTCGGCGTGACTGCGCACACCGCGCTCACCGCGAAGATCCCGGCCGCGGCCGGCACCGTGGTGGTCGCTCGTGTGCTCGACGACAAGCAGGTCTACAACCAGCTGGAAGACGTGCACGGCCGGATGATGACGGTGCACCGAGGCGACATCGTCGCGGGCGTGCTGGGGTCGCGGCGAGCGCTGCGAGGCTACGCCGGGGTCGTGCCAGACCACGTCGCTGTGGGCGACACCCTCCACCTGCTCAACCTCGGTGGCGTCATCGGTCTCTGCACCTCGGCGAACCCCGACGTGGGCCCCCCGGCCGCCGTGGAGATCCTGGGCGCGGTGGCCCAGCCGAACGGCTGCGCGGCGAGCATCTTGCCTGGCCCCGTGGGGCTCGACGTGAGGTTGCAGGACGACCTGCCGCCCCTGGTGTGGGTCGTGGGCAGCTGCATGCACGCAGGCAAGACCGCCGCGACCTGCGCGCTGGTCCGCGACCTCAGCCGCCGCGGGCTCAAGGTCGGCACCGCCAAGGTGACCGGCGTCGCCCTGCGCCGCGACACCTTGGAGATGCTCGACCACGGCGCCAGCGTGGCCTACACCTTCGCCGACGCGGGGCTCCCGAGCACGTGCGCCGGCGACGTCGTCGCGGCCGCCCGCGGCTGTCTGAACGCGCTCGGCCGTGACGGAGTCGACGTCATGGTGGTCGAGCTCGGCGACGGGCTGCTCGGCGAGTACGGCGTCATGGACGTGCTGCGCGCGTCGGACCTGGTCGACGCCACCACGGCGGTCATGCTGGCCGCCACGGACCCGGTGGCGGCCTGGGGCGGCGTGGAGCTGCTCAAGCGGGAGGGGCTGGCGGTCACCGTGGTGACCGGGCCAGCGACAGACAACGAGGCGGGCTGCACAGCCGTGTCGAGCCTCGCCGGGGCCGCCGCTGTGAACGCCCGGACGGCACCGGCCCAGCTGGCACAGACCGTGTTCGACGCCTTGTTCCCGGCGGCGCAGGCCAGCGTCGCGCCGGCGTCCCACGCGTCCCAGACCGGCGTCGCCGGGGTCGCCGCCGCCGGCAGCCCGGCCAGCCGCGCCTACGCCTGGAGGGCAGCATGATGAACGTGTGGAGCGGAAACGTAGAGCCCAAGCCGGCGCCCGTGGCGCCCTGGCACGGCGACCTGGTGGACGCCACCGAGGCCGGCGCCGACGGCGCTCTGGCGCTCGCAGACCGGGCGCTGGCGCTCCGTTCGGGCGCGGCGCCACGCTCGTGCAAGGGGCGCCGCCTCGCCGCGGTGTTCCTCAACCCCTCGCTGCGCACCCGAACCTCGCTGGTCGCTGCCTGCGACGCGCTCGGGGTGCACGCCAGCGTGCTGAACCCTGGGTCCGACATGTGGCGCATGGAGCTCCGGGACGGCGTGGTCATGGACGGGGACGCCGCGGAGCACGTGCGCGACGCGGTGGGCGTGCTGAGTCAGATGCACGACGCCGTGGCGGTCCGGGCCTTCGCCTCGCTGAACGACCGGGTGGCGGACCTCTCCGACGCCTCCCTGACCGCGTTTCGGGCGGCCGCGGACGTGCCGGTCGTCAACCTCGAGTCCGCGCTCTACCACCCACTCCAGGGCCTCGCGGACCTCGCAACCTGGCGTCGCCACCTGGGGCCCTCCCTCCAGCGGCGCCGCTTGACGCTGACCTGGGCGCCCCACCCGCGCGCGCTCCCCGCTGCCGTGGCCAATCAGGTGCTGCTGAGCGCGGCGCAGCAGGGCATGGAGGTCACGGTCGCGCATCCGGAGGGCTTCGACCTCGAGCCCGCCATCCTCGGTCGAGCCCAGCGTTTTGCGGGGGTGTCCGGCGGCGCGGTGCGCGTGACGCACGACCTGGCCGACGCCTACGACGGCGCTGAGGTGGTTGTGGCGAAGAGCTGGAGCGGCGTCGCGGGCTATCAGGATCGGGCGGCTGAGGCGCAGCGCCGGGCTGCGGCGGACGCGTGGCGCGTCACCCAGGCGCACATGGACCGCACCGCCAACGCAGGCTTCATGCACTGCCTGCCGGTGCGCCGGAACGTGGTGGTGGACGACGCGGTCATCGACGGGGCCCGCAGCTGGGTTCAGGAGACGGCCGGGCTGCGGCTGTGGACGGCCATGGCCTTCCTGGAGCGCCTCTTCACTCGGTGAGCGCGTACTCGTCGTCGCCGATGTCGTGCGAGCGGATCCAGCGGTAGATCTGCCGCCGGTCACGGTCAAAGTGTTTGGCGGTGGCGCGCACCGATCCGGTCCGGCGCAGCGCAGCGACCAGCTCCTCGCGGCTCGGGCTCGGGCGGCGAGGTCGCGCGGGCGGCTTGGCGGCGGGCGTTTGGGGACGCGAGCCCTGGCTCGACGTTTGGGTCACCGCGATGTCGTCCGCGCCGCGCCGATGTCGCGACGGGTCGGCTGAGCCAGCCGCGACGGGCGCCGAAGGGGCGTGCGCGGCCCCGGCCGGCGCGTGCACGTGGCGATCCGACGTGGGCGTGCCCTGCGACTCTCTCACCGTGATGAGATCCGCCGCGGCACCGACGTCTTGCGCGCTCAGCGGGCGCCGTGCGTGCGCGTGACGATGAACCAGGCGGTCGATACCCCGGAGGTTGTCTGGCCATCGGGCACACAGCGCTGCGACCGCGCTCTCAGGCGCAAACGTCGGCCCGGGAGCGTCGACCCCACGCTCCTGGCACCACCTGGCGCGCATCCGGTCGACCCACGTGAGGATGTCGGCGCGGCGAGAGCGAAGCGCTGGCACACGAATCTCCGTCAAAGACAGGCGGGCGTAGAGGTCTCGGCGAAAGCGGTCCTCGCCGACCATCGCGGTCAGCTCGCGGTTCGTCGCAGCGACCACCCGCACGTCCACGCTCAGCTCGCGGGTCCCGCCGACAGGGCGCACGCGCCGCTCTTGCAGGACGCGGAGCAGCTTCGGCTGGAGCTCCAGGGGCAGCTCGCCGATCTCGTCGAGGAAGAGCGTGCCGCCCTGCGCCGCGCGGAAGAGGCCCTCCCCCGCGGACGACGCGCCGGTGTAGGCGCCTTTCACATGGCCGAAGAGCTGGGCCTCGACGAGCTGCGGCGAGAGCGCCGCGCAGTTCAGCGCCACGAAGGCGCCGCTGCGGCCGCTGCGCTCATGGAGCGTGCGCGCGACGTACTCCTTGCCCGTCCCGGTCTCGCCGATGACGAGCGCGGCCGAGGGATCGGTCGCTGCGCGCGCCACCAGAGCACGCAGCTCGCGCATCGCCAGCGCGTCCCCGGGCAGCGCCTTGATGACGTCACCCGCGCCGTCGGGGATCCGGCCGCGCTCGTACACCAAGACCACGTCGCCGACGCGCACGACGTCCCCCGACTCGAGCGGCGTGCCGCGCCGTGGCTCGCCGGGGGGTGGGGTGGCGAACTCCAGCGGCGTGTCGTTGACGCTGGTGCCGTTGTGACTTCCCAGGTCGGCGAGCAGGTGGCAGTCGGTGGCCGCGTCCCACATCAGCTGGGCGTGTCGGCGCGACACCGTCGCGTGCCCCAGGACCACCGTCGCCCCTTGCAGCGGGGTACGACCGAGCAGCGCCCCCGCGCCGTGCAGGTTCGTGCAGGGCCCGGACTGCGCCAACTCCGGCGGAAAGACGACGCGCAGACACGCCGCGGCGTCATTGTCGACGATCGGCCCGTGGCTGTCGCTGGTCATCGTGTCTACAAAAGACAACTTCAGGGGGTCGACGGTCACTCCGGTGGGCTCCAAGGTCGAGGGGGGGGGCACGTCGCTGGCACGTCGCTGGCACGTCGCTGGCGTGACGCCGTGCGGTCTAGGGGCTGTGTCCAGGGCCAGGTCGCGCATCCGCGCGGACCGGCGCCCTGCTCTCTCGCGTCTTGCGGCAGTGTCGAACACCGGCCGCGGCGTTGGCAACCGCGTCCAGACGACGCGAGCACGCCGACGCGTACCGGAGCCCACACGGCCCGGACACGCCGCCCTCTCCCCAGGTCGACCCCTGCCGGAGCGCGGCGCTGCGCTGCGTCGACGACCCCTGGGACCACCGGCGGCCGCCACCGGGCCCAGGGGCTTGGCGCCACCCGATCCACCGGAGCAACCCGCAGTTCCATTGACACCCGCAGCAGGCGCCTCGACCCTGCCGGGCGGCGCGCACGCTGCGTGCTTCAGGAGAGCCCATGGTTGCCCACCCCGCCGAATCCGCGCCGCCTGCGCTTTGGTCGCTGCGCGCGATCGCCGCGCTGGTGATCCTCGGCGCCGTCGCCTGCGAGCCCACGCGCGCGCCGGTGGAGCTCAAGTGCACCAGCACAGCCCACTGCCCCGCCACCGGCGACATGTTCTGCGACCTCGAGAAGGGGCTGTGCGTGGCCTGTAGCGGCGCCTGCCCGGGCACCGAGACCGACACGACGGGCACCGCGTCGGCGGACGCCACCACCGTCGACAGCGCAGCCGGAGCGGACGCCGCTGCCGCCGCAAGCTGCGCGGGCCGCTGTGGCGACTACGACGAGAACGCCAGCTGCAACTGCGACAGCGCGTGTGGCGAGTTCGACGACTGCTGCGCGGACTTCGCTGCCGTCTGCGGTGGCGACGCCACAAGCTCGGACGCGACCGCCCAGGCCGACGGCACCGTGGCCGACAGCGACGCGACCACCGTGGACGCGAGCCCCGACACCGGCATCGCTGACACCAGCATCACCGACACCGCGCTCGCCAGCGACGCGACCACCTCGGACGCGCCCTGATGCTGACACGCTGGAACGTCATCTCCGACGAGCCCGTCGCCCCCCTGGAGTTCGTCGAGGTCGAGCCGGCCTCGACCGCGCCCGCGCTGCCGGAGTCCGTGCGCGGCCGCATCCTCATCGACGTCATCCACGACGGCGCGCACATCCCCGCCGCCTACAGCGTCGACAGCCACGGCCGGCCCATCGCCTTCGAGCAGTACCGCGAACACTACTGGCTCGAGCGTGACTGGGGCGCCTGCATGGTGGCCGAGGCCACGTGCCGGCACCTCGGCGTACCGGGCTACCACCGGGTCAACATCGCGCGCGTGCTGATGGACTTCGGCCGCTTCCCGGGGATCACGCACAAGGACGCGCAGCACCTGGACCGGTACGCGATCAACTACCCCTTCTCCGAGCTCCTGGGCTTCGACCAGAAGCGGCGCGTGTTGGAGGAGATCTACGACCCCATCTCCGCCGACATCGACAAGGTGGTGCGGGGCACGATCACCAAGATCGCCATCCACACCTACGACAAGCACAACAAGAGCGGCACCCCGCGTCCGCAGATCAGCATCTGCACGCAGCCCGACAGCTACAACGCCGACAGCGAGCTGCCCTTCGGTGTGTTCGACCCGCTCTATCCCGACGTGCTCGCGGAGTACACCGCCGACCGCATCCTGCGCGACCGGGTGTCGCTCACCTTCGAGAAGGCTGGCTACCGCGTCGCGCACAACTATCCCTACACCCTGCCCGACGGCAGCATCGAGGTCCGCTCGCAGGTGTGGGCCTTCTTTCGCTACCTGCGCCGCCGCTTTGAGCTCATGAACCCGGAGACCGTGCTCCAGACCGGCTTTCGTCTGGTGTGGGAGATGTTGTGCGACACCAACCTCCGCTCGACGGACAGTGAGGCGCTGCGCAGCTACCTCTACATGTACCGCAAGGCCCCGCGCGGCCAGGAGCACGACTTCCGCGCCGCTCAGGACGCTTACGAGCGTGTGGGCAACTTCCTGGACCAGGAGCGCAAGTCGCTGCTGGAGGGCTATCGGCTCAGCCCGGAGCGGCTCAGCTCGCTCGGCATCGAGGTGCGCAAGGACCTGGTCTACCGCTTCGACGCCACGGGCCGGGTGCCCCTGGAGCCCATCCCCGAAGCGGCCGAAGAGGTGGGGCGTGTGCTCGCCGGCGCCATCTTGACCTACCTCGGGACCGACAAGCAGTTCCTCGACGAGTAGTGGCCTGAGGCCGCACGTGAGCTCTGCGCTCCCCAGTTTCGCGAATCTGGTACGATGTAGGGGCCTTCCTTGCGTTCGCCCGTGGAGATGCGCGCTGACCCGGCGCGCACCGCGGTGGTGCGTCGGGGGCGCTGGCGCCCGCGACACGGAGGGCGCGCCCACGGAAGGTAACCAAGCCGTGCAGAGAGGTCTCCCCATGAGCTGCCCCCCATCGCGACGACTGCGACATCCGACCCGAGGTCTTCGGCTGGCGTTCGGCCTGAGCGTGCTCACCCTCGCCGTGGGCTGCGGTACCCGACCTGGCGGCACGGGCTACGCTCCGTGGCCCGTCGGTGACGGCGCGGCGCTCACCGACGGGAGCGGCGGCGCAGGCGGCCCCTTCACCTTCGAGAAAGACACCGCCGGCACGCCCGGCGGCGCCACCCCCACAGACGCGAGCGCGGCCTCAGGCGACGGCGGCGGGCTCCCCTGGCTGCCCAAGCCTGGCGCGGACGGAGGCGCCGCCGAGGGCGACGGTGGCGGCAAGGACGGCGGGCTGCCCGTCTTCGGCGTCCCGGACGGCGGCGTTCAAGACGCGGGCGCCACGGACACTGGCTTCACGGACACTGGCTTCACGGACACAGGCGCCACGGATACGGGCGCCACGGATACAGGCGCCACGGATACGGGCGCCGTCGACGTCACGCTGCCCGACGGCGGCCCCCTCGACACCGGCAAGCCGCTGGGCGTCGACAAGGACAACGACGGCTACGTCCCCGGCAACGGGCTCTACGGCGACTGCGACGACAACGACCCGACGGTCAACCCCGGCGCCAAGGAGGTCTGCAATGGCAAGGACGACGACTGCACGGGCGTGCCCGACGACGTCGACATGGACGGCGACGGCTTCTCCGTGTGCACCGACGACTGCGACGACACCGACATCAACATCAACCCGCTGGCGGGCCGCGACTGCAAGAACGGCAAAGACAACGACTGCAGCGGCGTCATCGACGCGCTCGAGGACGGCGACAAGGACGGATTCGCCGGTTGTAAGGACTGCGACGACTACGACAAGACCGTCAACCCCGACAGCTTCGAGCTGCCGGTGGACCTGGTCGACAACGACTGCGACGGACAGACCGACGAGGCCCCGGTGCCCTGCGACCCGGGCACGCTGAACACGAACACCATGTCGCACTACGCCAAGGCCATCGACATCTGCAAGACCATGGGCACCACCATCGTGAGCTCGACCTTCGCCAAACAGGCGGCCAGCAACGCGCGCGCCATCAAGAAGACCTACGGCACCCACATCAAGCCGCAAGAGGGCAGCCACATGGTCGTCCTGTCGTCCGGGGTCGCCGCGGCCAAGGGGCAGCCCGGCTACAAGCTGCCGCAGTCGGGGACCTCGTTCACCAACTCGGCGCCCTACCCCAACGTCAAGTGCAAGAACTCGGGCACGGTCTACGACTACACCGAGTGGAAGCTGGTGCTGAAGGTGCCGGCGAGCGCCAAGAGCTTCTCGTTCGACTTCAACTTCATGAGCTCGGAGTACCCCGAGTGGGTCGGCAGCAAGTACAACGACAAGTTCCTCGCGATCCTCACCAGCAAGAACTTCAAGGGCAACGTGAGCTTCGACAGCAAGGGCAACTGCATCAGCATCAACAACGCCTTCTTCACCGTGTGCAACAAGTGCAGCAAGGGCGACAAGGGGCTGCAGGGCACGGGCTACGAGGGCGGCATCGGAGGCGGCACCGGCTGGCTGACTACGACGAGCCCGGTGACAGGTGGCGAGACCATCACGCTGCGCTTCATCGTCTTCGACGAGGGCGACCACATCCTCGACAGCGCCGTCGTCATCGACAACTTCCGCTGGGACACGCAGGCCGCCAAGGGCGGCTCGCCCTCCACGATTCGCCCGGGTGCATAGTCGCCTCCGACTCAGACCATGCAGCCGGCAGAACGCCGATGTGCGTGCGACCTACGGACCCTGTAGCCCCTTGAGTCGACACGGCTAGTACTCGGGATCCGAAGTGTCTCCCTGGTTGTCGTCCCAGGGAGCGACCATCCAGCTGAACTGGGTCACAAGCAGCTCGACGAGGTTGTCGAGGGTGTCGCGAAACGGCGTGAGCTCTCAGCGGCTACCTCGGGTCGGCATCTGGAGCAGCCACAGGTGTGAAGTGTCGCGCTTCATGCGCGCGTGACGCACGACAGCGTCGGCCGGCCCCGACTCGAGGGTGAGGATCTTGCCTCGCTTCCGGACTCGGAGGTGGGTCAGCCCGTAGCGTTCATGCAGCTCTCGCTCGAGGCCGCTTGCTTGCCAGGAATCGATGGCGGGTGCGGGCATGGAGGATAGGCCGCACGAACGCACTTACCTGCTGTTGCGAGGGAGGTCGTCATGCGATCCATTCTCGGACACTAGCCCTCGGCCTCCCGAGGCTCTCTCGGCGGCCCCAACATCGCGCCTAAACGCCTAAGAATCAAGCCTTTTTTGAGGCTCGGACCACAGCCTGCCTGGCCAGCCGCCCTCTTCGGGCCGCGGCGTCCTAGCTCAGGGCCTGGCTGAAATCCTCTTCGTCCACCAGTCATGCCTGCGGCATGAATAGCGCAGCAGCCGCTGGCGCGGCCGCATTCGATCTCTACCGCCGCCCAAGCAAGCCCTGCGGGCATGCTGGCGTTGCTTCGACGAGCTCCCAGGGGTCGCGGCAGGGGTCGCTGGCGCGGGTGGGCGGCGCGCATGAAGCCGGGTCGGCTGCGCCAGACATCGCCCACGGGTCGTGGTGTGCCGGCGGAGGCCGGGCCGGGCGGACGCTCACCAGATCTGTTGGCAGGCCCAGGTGGGTGAGGATGCGTATGATGACGTGTCGCTGCTTGATCAGCGCGATGGCATCTCGTGGGTGCCGACGCTGGGCGTGCGCACCGACCTGCTGCGGCGCGTGGGCCAGACCGAGCTGGTGCTGCTGGCGGCGCACCGCGTGCCCGAGCTGCGGCTGCTGAACACAAAGACCGGCAAGGTCACACCGCTCCCGCTCACGGGGCTGGGGCAGCGCCACCCGAACAGGGCGTTGCCGCCTGCGGAGCCAAAGGGCTGGACCGTCGTGCAGATTCGCGATGGCGGCGCCAGTGGCGATCCGGTGTGTGCCATCGACCCCGGCACGACGTGGATCCGCGACGTGCGGGTGGAGCGCAAGAGCCCAGCGAGCGGCCTGTGGGAGCGCGTGGACCCGTTGATGGGGTCTGGGCAGACACCGCTGTGTGGACAGCTGACGACGAAGAAGGCCGGCAACGTGTTTGCGAAGAAGGCGGCGAGCGGTGCGCGGGCGCCTGCAGGCAAGGCGGACGACATCGCCCAGCTGCTGGTGAGGGGGCTCGCGACCATGGTGGAAAAGGACAGCAAGCGGACGATGTTCGATGGGTTGATCGCGCCGGGGGACCGCATCGTCATCGAGCGCGCGGCCGATGCGGCCGGGACGGCGTGCAAGGATGGGGCGGCGTGTAGTTTGCGGAAGATCGGGGTGACGCTGCTGCCGCCGACGCATGCGCAGCCGAAGCCGACGAAGCCGGCGGTGCTGGGGGATTTTGTGGGGAAGGGGACGGTTGTGGTGGGGGTGCTGGTCCCTTGAGGGGGAGCTGCCACTGAGAGGTCCCCTGCGTTCTCCCGTGCTTGGCCGACACCCTTGCGCCGCTATCACGAGACTCCTAAGCTGCTCCCACTACGGGAGCGCATGTGCCAGCATGTGACAGGTCGCCGGAGAAGGAACCCGATGAACCTCATCTCCAGCACGAAGCTCCGTGAACAGGTGGCGAACTACCCGGACGCCGTGGCAGCCGTCAACACATGGGTCGGCATCGTGCGTGCGGCGCGGTGGGAGTCGCCGGAAGACATGAAGCGCGCGTTGCCAGGACGCGTGAGGACGCTGGCCAACGGCCGCGCGATCTTCAACATCAAGGGCAACAGCTACCGCATGATCTGCGGCGTGAAGTACGCCACACCTGGAACTGCCCGCAACGGAACCGTGTTTGTCAGGTTCTTTGGTACACACGCCGAGTACGACAAGATCGACGCGGCCACCGTCAAGCAACTGTGAGCCCCAGGAGGTGACGTGATGAAGGTCTTCCCCATCGAGAGCGCCGCGGATCATGAGCGTGCCCTCGCCATCATCGATGCAGCCTGGGACGCCGAGTTGTCCGCCGCCGAGCAGGAGGCGTTCGACGCGCTATGCGTGCTCGTGGATGCCTGGGAGTCGCGACATGTGCCCTTCAGCCCCGGCGACCCGATCGAGATCATCGAGAGCAAGCTCCGTGAGCTCGGCTGGAGCCAGCGCGAGTTGACGCGCCGGTTGGGCTGGTCGAGCAGCGGACGCGTCTCCGAGATCCTCCGCCGCAAGCGCCCTCTGACGCTGGCGATGGTGCGCGACCTGTCGCGCGTGCTCGGTATCCCCGCCGGGGTGCTGGTGCACGACGCCCGGAAGTTGGGCGACGGGTCCCGATGGGTCTGCTTGCCGCCCACCGTCGCCAACGCCGTCACCCATGCCGCACGGGAGGCCAACTGCGGCGTCGACGAGTTTGTGGAACGCGCGCTTCGCGCCGCCGCCGCCGGCTGGGAGGACGCGCCTTCTTCCAGCCGAGTGTCGTCTGCAAGCAGCAGCTCATCCACTACCGGAGACGTTGCTGATAGCGCCGCGGCTCTTGCGTCACACGCCCAATGACATGTTTCGCGGCCCGTCATTGCACTCCACCTGACGCACTTCCTGGCCATCCCCACCGCCCGTGCAAGGCTCCAGACGCGACGAAGCCCGCAGCTACGAACTGCGGGCTTCGTCCGTTTACCAACGTGCGCTCGGTCATCGTGTGAGAGCGGTCCCCGAGGCACACGCCTTGTGGTGGTCGAATCTTGCCAGACGCTGCGGCTGCGTCCAGACCGCCCTCCGGGGTACGTCCTGGACTGCGGTTCCCGGAGCCAAACACAGGCTGGTTGTGTGGCGGCGACCCACCTTTGCGCCGCCGCGGCCTTCGCCCGGCGGGGTTTGCACCAGTTCTTTTACGCTACCTTCGGAGGCGCCAGAACCAGGGAGACACTTCAGGGTTCAGGTAACAGCGCTGCGGGACTCAAGAACCACAGACCTTGCATCTCAGCGCGGTGACCGTCTCATGACGCGCGTCGAGCCCATCGAGTCGCCGTGGACCCCTCAACCAGGCCGCGACGCCCTGGGTTGTCGTCGCGACCGGCTACAGGACTGCGCTTGGCTGAGTCGTCTGGCGCTGAGCGTCGGTGAGCCCCACGCGCTCGACCACCGCAGCCCCAACCGCGTCGCCCCACACGTTGACCGTGGTGCGAAAGCGGTCCAGGAGCCAGTCGACCGCGAGGATGAGCTCCACCCCCTCCAGCGGCAGGTCCACCGCCCGCAGCACGATGACCATGGTCACCAGCCCCGCCTCGGGGATGCCCGCCGCGCCGATGGCGGCCAGCGTCGCCGTGATGACGATGAGCACCTGCTGCATCAGCGACAGGTCGATGCCCATGACCTGCGCGATGAAGATGACGGCCACCGCCTCGTAGAGCGCCGTCCCGTCCATGTTGATGGTCGCGCCCATGGGGATGACCAGCTGGGCGGCCCGCTTGTCGACGCCGTTGTTCTGCTCCACCGACTCCAAGGTCATGGGCAA
>JAUIAC010000657.1 GCA_030425545.1 bacterium
CACGCGGGGGCGCCGCACGGCTGCGCCAGCGTACCGGCCACGCACGTCCGCGTCACGGACCTTCGGCGGCGGGCAGGCGCTCAGCCCGTCGTACAGGCGGGCGGATCCGAGCGGCCGGCGGGCAGCCCAGGGCGGTCAACCGGGGCGCTTGAGCGGGTTCATGCGCGCGGCGAACGAGCGCGTGCCCCGCTTGCCGAAGTCGCAGACCAGCGTGCTGCCGTCGACCTGCACGACCGCGCCCTCACCGTAGCGGGGGTGCACGCAGGCGTCGCCGACCTGCCAGGCTGAGGGGCCGTGCGCGTCCTGCGAGGCCTCCACAGCCGCCGGTTCCACGGCCGCCGACTCTACGGCCGCCGACTCCATGGCCTGCGTCGCCGTGGAGGT
Organism: bacterium; assembly: GCA_030425545.1. Lineage (GTDB taxonomy): Bacteria > Myxococcota_A > UBA9042 > UBA9042 > UBA9042 > UBA9042. The sequence continues at coordinate 385 of JAUIAC010000657.1, forward strand.
CGCCGAGGGCGTCGCGGTCGCCGGGTCGAGCGGGCCCGGCGCGTCGGCCCCGCCGGACGCGGCTCCGGCCCGTGACGCAGCTCCGGTCGCGCCGTCAGGCGCCGGTCGGGCGCGCGCGGGCGCTTCGGGCACACCTGCGCTCAGCGACACCGGGTGTTCGCTCAGCTCCACCAGGTCTCGGGGCAGCAGCCGCAAGAACGCGCTCGCGTCGCCGGTGGCCCGCGGGTCGTCTGGCGCTCGGCACCAGCTCAGGGCGAGCACGTCGCGCGCCCGGGTCATCGCCACGAAGAAGAGCCGGCGCTCCTCGTTCAGCTGCGCAGGGTCCCGCAAGGCGGCCGGCAAGGGCAGGGCGCCATGGTTGCACCCGACCACCCACACGACGTCCCACTCGAGCCCCTTGGCCGCGTGCATCGTCGCCACATGCACGCCCTCCACGTGGGTCTCCAGGCCCTCGTCGGCCACGCTGGCCGCGCTCAACGCGGCCGTCAGCGCCTCGGCCCGGTCCGGCCCGCGACACAGGGCCAGGAGCGACGCGAGCCACGCCTCGGCCAGCGCGACCCGCTCGCCATACCCAGGCTTGGTCGGCCCGAGCAGCGCAGGTAGCAAGAGCGTCCGGCTCAGCTCGGCGGCGTCGGCCCCCGCGTTCACCCGCGCACGCAGGCCCAGGAGCCCGGCGAACACGTCACTCGCGAGCGCCAGGTCCTCCCCCTTGCGGCGCCGCTTGCCCGCGCGTCCCAGGAGCCAGCGCTGTAGGGAGCTCAGCCCGGTGGCGACTTGGGCCGCCTCGGCGTCGGGCCCATCGGCGGCGTCGCTCTCGTCGCTCTCGTGACTCACTCCGGCCATGTCGGCCGCGTCGGCCACGACCATCTCGGTCCCGTCTTTGGGCCGCAGGGCACCCCAGTCCCGGTCCGTCAGCGCGAGCACGGCGCTGTGCACGTCGCCCACCAGCCCGGCGCGGACCAGGTGCAGCAGCCACCGCGACAGCGGGGCGTGCGCCTGCCGGGACGCGCTGTCCATGGCCACGGGCACGCCGGCGTCCACGAGCGCAGCGCGCACGGGCGCCAGGCGCGCGCGTGTCCGGGCGAGCACCGCCATCTCCCGCCACGGCACGCCACGCTCGTGCAGCGCGCGCAGCTCCGCCGCCACCCAGGCGGACTCGGCGCGCGGATCGTGCAGCGCCATGGCCCGCACGGGGACCCCGGCCGGTCGGTGGGCCACCAGCTCTGCGGTCCGCGCAGCCACCGCGTCCATGCGCCCCGACGCGTGCAGGAACACGCGCGCCCCCTCGACGATGGTCGCGGTGCTGCGGTAGTTCACCGGCAAGCGCAGCGTCTCAGCGCCGTAGGTGGTGCGCACGTGGTCGAAGAGGCGCGGCGCGGAGCCCCGCCACCCGTAGATCACCTGGTTCGGGTCCCCCACGTAGAGCCGGCGGGTCGTCGGCGCCGCGAGGGCGTCAACGAGGTCGAGCTGGTCCAGGTCGCAGTCCTGCAGCTCGTCCACCACCACCCAGGCGGGCGGGTCGGCCAGCGGGTGGTCCACCAACAGGGCGTGGGCGTTGGCCAGCAGCTCGTCGAAGTCCATGACGTTGCGCGTCCTGCGCTCGGCGCTCGCCAGCTCGGCCAGCCGCAGCAGGTCGTCGTCTTTGCGCATGTTGCCGAAGCGGGTCTGCCCCTCTTGCAGCAGGGCCATGCGACGCTCGAGTCGACGCTGGTGTTTGACGGTCAACCCATGGCCCAGGATCAGCCGCTGCCAGAGCAGCGCCCGCTCGCTCGCGTCTTGCACCTGGAACGCCGTTGTGTAGCCCAGCGACGCCACCGGCAGGTCGTGCACGAGCAGCGTGCGCGCCAGGGCGTGAAAGGTGCCGAACCACCGCAGCGCGCCCGCGTCGGGCGGCGGGTAGCCAGCGTCGGAGAGCAGCTGGCTCACGCGAGCCCGGAACTCACCGGCGGCTTTGTTGGTGAAGGTCAACACGGCCATCTGCCGCAGCGGCGTCCCGTGCACCACGTGCTCGTACACGATCTTGTGGACCAGCACCGTCGTCTTGCCGCTGCCCACCTGCGCCTCGACCACGGCGCTGGGCGCGGGGCTCAACACGGCGTCCAGCTGCCACGGATCGAGGGCAGCCAGCTGCTGCGCCAAGGCCGGCGCGACAGCCGCGCAGCGCGCCAGGGCGTCCGCGACCTGCTGGGTATGCGGCGGGTAGGGGGGCGGCTGTGGGAAGCTCCCGGCCGCTTCGACCGCCGCGCGCCAGGCTTGGGTCAGGTCAGCGGCCGCCGCGGCGCTGCCGCTGCGATCCGGGCTCGCTTCGCCGGGCTCCACGCCGGACGGCGCGGCCTGCGTCGAGCCCGCCGCAGGCTGTGACGCGCGGGCCTCCCGGGCGGCCAGGCGTCGCGCCCGGACCTTGCGTCGAAGGTCGCGCAGCACGTCAGGCCATCCCA
>JAUIAC010000082.1 GCA_030425545.1 bacterium
GAGGCCACCAAGGGCATCACCGGCCGGGGACCGCTGGTGGCGGTGTTCCACACCCCGTTGGGGCGCTTTCGCTGCCGGCTGCACGAGGGCCGCGCGGCGGACACGGTGGCGCACTTCGTCGGGCTCGCGCGCGGGCTCATCGGGCCAGTCCACACCGGGGGACGCATCCGGCGCTTCTACGACGGGCTCCGCTTTCACGCCGCGGTGCCTGGCAAGCTGATCCAAGGCGGCGACCCCACCGAGACCGGCACGGGAGGCGCCGGGGTCACCATCCGCGACGAGTTCGACCCCAAGCTGCGGCATGACCGCGCCGGGGTGCTCTCGCTCGCCAGCGCGGGGCCCCACACCGGGTCCAGCCAGTTCTTTGTCACGCTGGTGCCGGCGCCGCGGCTCGACGACCGTCACGCCATCTTCGGACAGTGCCGCGATCTCAAGGTCGTCCGGGCCATCGCGGCGCGCGCGCCCCGGACAGTGGTGCTGGACAAGGTCACGATCCAGCGCGACTTCTAGCCCACAGCGCCGGGGCCAACGCGAGCGCGTGCCGCGCTCAGCCTTCCCGCAACGCCGCCACCGGGCGTGCACCAGCCGGCAGCTCTGGCTCCCCGCCATCGGCACCCGCAGCGTCCGCGGGCGGCGCGCGGCGTTCGTCGCGCACCCGCACCCGTCGCGACGGCCACATGCAGACCGCCCCGCCGAGCACCATGACGATGGCGCCCAGCCACAGGAAGCTGACGAAGGGGAAGACGATGGCCAGCAGCGTAATGAAGCCCTGCCCCTGCTGCGGTCGCATCGCCAGGTAGAGGTCGTGCTCGAAGGTCGAATGAATGGCGACCTCGGTCGTCGGCGAGCTGTGCTTGGCGTAGAAGCGGACCTCCGGCAGGAGATCGAAGCCCACCCCGGCCGGGACCACGTCCACGCGCGCCGCCCCCTGCTTGAGCTTGACCTTGTCGGCGAAGCGCGCCCACCGGAGCCCCGGCATCGGTGCCGCCTTCATCCACTGGACGAAGGTGTCCCGGTCGCCAGCGCGCTGAAAGCGGACCGAGAAGTCCATCTGTCCTGGCACCGTGTGCACCGTCGCCGGCAGCCCCGAGCGCTTGGTGAAGTGGGCGCGCACGTCCTTGAACACGGGCATGGCCATGCGGGGCGCGACCTGGGCGACCCGACGGAGCGTGTCCCCGAGGGTCAGCCGTAGCTCCAAGGGGTCGCGGGAGGGCAGCACGCGGACCCGTTTCGCGAAGCGCTGGGCGAACACGCGGTCCCCGAACGCCCGGGCCTGACCGGCGTCGGCGAAGGTCAGCGCCACGCGCGGAGACCCGGCGCGCGTCTCGGCCTGAACGCCCTTGGTGCCCACCGTCTTGGCGAGCGCGACCATGGCGTCGACCTTGTCCGCAGGCACGGGCGCCTTGCGGTCCATGACCACCATGGTCGCCCGGCTGCGCACGTAGGCGCCGTCTGGCTCGTAGTCGACCGTGCTGTCGGTGTAGAGCAGACCGTACTCGCCGATGTCGGTGCGGTCACCGGGATCGAGCGCCACCTCCGGCTGATAGATGCGAAAGGCGCTGCCCGCGAACGCCAGGAAGGCGAAGACCACGCCCAGGTGGACGATGTAGCCGCCGTAGCGTCGCTTGTTGCGCAAGGTCAGCATCATCAGCGCGGTCATGTAGGGCTCGTTGCGCGTCCGTCGCCGGGCCCGCGCACCGACATGGAACTCCAGGCTGATGGCGATGGTCACGAACACCCCGAAGAGCACCGAGATGACGCCGTAGATCTCCGAGCGACCGAGGGCGTCTGCCCACTGTCCGAAGGCGGCGCCGAAGTCGAGCTCGCGCCGGTCGGCCAGGCGCTCGATGGAGCGCAGGCTCCAGCCGCTCACCAGCAGGCTGGTCACCACGGCGGCGAGGCCCAGCGGGCGGCGGAAGTTCTTCTCGAAGTTCTTGCGGGTGGCCCGGCGCCACGAGATCAGCGGCCCGATCCCGGTCAGCAGCAGCAGCGAGAGCCCGAGCGGGGCCATGACGCGGTTGAACCACGCCTCGCCCAGCTCGACCGCCTGGGTCATGGGCTCGGCGGGGATGCCGATGCCAGAGAGCGCGCTGGCGAGCTGGTTGTAGAGCGCGCGGAAGGCCTCGGCTTCGGAGATCTTCGAGAAGAGCGTGCCCCAGATCACGACGAAGGCGCAGCCGACCAGCAGGACGTTGTTGAGCACGAAGAAGGCCTCGCGGCTCATCATGCTGTCGAGCTCAGCCTCGGCGCGCAGCTCCTTCCACCGCCACGAGAGCAGCGCCACGGACACCACCACGATCACCCCCATGTACCAGAGGAACCAGGGCGCCAGGGTTGAGTCGGCGAAGGCGTGGACCGAGTCGATCAGCTGCGAGCGGGTCAGGAAGGTGCCGAAGATGGTGAGCAGAAAGGTCAGGCAGACCAGCACCGCGTTCCAGCGACGGAGCATGTTCCGGCGCTCCTGAATCATCACCGAGTGCAGGAAGGCCGTCGCCGTGAACCAGGGGATGAGCCCCGCGTTCTCCACCGGATCCCACATCCAGAACCCGCCCCACCCGAGCTCTTGATAAGCCCACGCGCCGCCCAGGATCAGCCCGATGGTCAGGAACATCCACGACACCAGGGTCCAACGTCGCGTGTCGCGCAGCCACTGGCTGTCGAGCTTGCCGGTGATCAAGGCCGCGGTGCCAAAGGCGAAAGGCACGGTGAAGGTCATGTAGCCCGTGAGCATCGAGGGCGGATGGATGGACATGAAGGGGTTCTGAAGGAGCGGGTTCATGCCCTTGCCGTCGCCTGGCCCGCCGAAGCTCTGGAAGACCTCGAAGGGGTTGGACTCCCACACCATCAGCGCGGCGAAGAAGGCGATGGCGGTGTGGAGCACGCCGCTGGTCCAGCCGAGAAACACCGGCGTCTGCGTCTTGTTGCGGCCCACGGAGACCACCGAGAAGGTCGACAGCACGGCGGTCCAGAAGAGGAGCGCGCCCTTCTCGCCGCCCCAGAAGCCCGCCATCAGGTAGGCGAAGGGCATGTCCCGGTCGGTGTACGCGGCGATGTACTTGTTGCTGAAGTCGTGGGTCACCAGGCCGTAGACCAGCGCCGCGCTCATGGCCAGATAGAGCAGCCAGGTCGCGTGCATCAGGTGGCGACCCGCGTCGAGGAGGGCCGGCGACCGGCGCTGCGCTCCGAGGTAGCCGATGAGCGCGGTCCCCACGGTCGTCAGGAAGGCGAGATAGAGGAGGGCGGTGCCGACGTCGTGCATGGAGATCCTGTCCGCGAGGGTCGCGGGGGCGAGAGGGTACCCGCCCAGCCGCCCATGGGAAGTGTGGACCGGTGCGGGACCGGTGCCTGTGCGCCCAACCCTTGGGCACAAGGCCGGATTCATCGACGATCCGGAGGGCAGAGCGCGGCCGCCCCCCCCCCCTCCCGTGCCCGCGTCGTCCGCGCCCGACCACGCCCCGCGGCGCAGGTCGCGGCGTGGCCCCCAATGGGCGTCGTCGACGTGCGCGGCTCGGCGGGCGTGCTACCCTATCGGCCCCCCAGACCGCGCGTCCCTGCGCGCAGCGAGGAACGGCCCATGGCCCGCACCCAGCCAGCGAACCTTGAGCTCGTGTCCACCCCGAGCGTGGATCCAGCGCTCCGCACCGCGCTCTGTCGTCGGTGGCTGGCCACCGCGTGCGCGCACATGCGGCGGCGCCTGCAGATGGCGACCCAGGTGCGGCAGGCCATCGCCGCGGGGCTGACCCGAGAAGAGGCGCAGCTGTCCGTGGAGTCGACCCTGGCCGACGTCCAGCGCCTCGGGCGGGAGCTCGACACGGTGCAGACCGAGGCGGTCGAGGGCCAGATCGTGCTGCCCATCGAGGTCCTGGTCGACCAGGCCAAGCTCGACGCCATCGACCGCGACATGCTCATCCTGGCCGTGGCGCCCCACGTGGACGTGGAGATCCGGGACGCCGTGGCGCGCTTCAACGACAACCTGCTCGCCAACTACGTCGACGTGCGGCTGTGCCTGGAGTTCCTGAGCGACGACCCGGTCGAGCGGCTCGCGCTCCGCAGTCGCTTCGCGTCCGGTGGGCAGCTGCTCCGCGGGCGGGTGATCACCCTCGAGCGCACGCGCGACGCGTCCGGCGACAACCTGCTGGCCTACGAGGTCGTCCCCGCGCCGCGGGTGATGCAGCTGCTGCTGGGTGAGGTGGGCCTGCTCGACTCGGCGATGGAGGACATGGCGCGCTTCGAGCGGCCCGAGGTGACCCTCGACGACGTGGTGCTGCCCGAGGGCGTGCTGACGCCGCTGCTGAGCCTGCTCGAGACCCACGTGGCCCGCGGCCGGCGAGCGGGGGACTCGCCCTTCGCGCTGCCGGCTGGCCTGGCGGTGGAGATCAGCGGCCCGCCCGGCACCGGCAAGAGTCTCCTGGTGCGCGCGCTGGCCAACAAGCTCGGGCGGCCGCTGCTGGAGCTGGACGCGCAGCGCCTGCAAGACATGCCGGACGAGGTCTTTCGTCGCACGCTGCTGTCGGGGCTGGACCAAGCTCGGCTGGGCGGCGCGGTGCTCGTCCTCGACCAGGTCGACGGGCTCCTGGGCAAGCAGAGTCAACGGGTCGGTGAGGTGCAGGTCATGCTGCAGCGACACCCCGGCATCGTCATGCTCACGTCGCGCAACTCGGGCGAGCTGGACAGCAACCTGGACCGCTTCGTCGTGCAGCGGCTCGTCCTGGAGACGCCGGGGGCGACGGAGCGCGAGAAGCTCTTCGCCATGCACCTGCCGGAGGGCGTCGCCTTCGCCGAGGACTGCTCGGTGACAGAGCTGGCGGGCATCTACGCCTTCCCTGGCGCCCTGATCCGCAACGCGGTGCAGGTGGCCGTCAACCGCGCCTACGCCGTCAACCCGACCTCGCCGGAGATCACCCACGACATCTTGCGCAAGGCCTGTCACGAGCAGATCCGCGCGAGCCTGGACGAGTACGCGGTCCGCAAGCAGGTCCACCTCAGCCTGAAGGACCTGATCCTCCCCGAAGACACCATGGACGACATCCAGGAGCTCTTCACCGCCGCCAAGTACCGTGGCCACGTGCTGCACAACTGGGGCTTCAACAAGAAGATGAGCACCGGCAAGGGCCTCGTCGCCCTCTTCTCCGGCGAGCCCGGCACCGGCAAGACGCTGTGCTGCACCATCCTGGCCAACGAGCTCGACCTGCAGCTCTTCCAGATCAGCATCCCACGCGTCGTCAGCAAGTGGATCGGCGAGACCGAGAAGAACATCGAGAAGATCTTCGAGACCGCCCGCGCCAACCACGGCATGTTGCTCTTCGACGAGGCCGACTCCCTCTTCGCCAAGCGCACCAAGGTGGAGTCGAGCGTCGACCGCTACAGCAACATGGCCACGAACATGCTGCTGCAGGAGATCGAGAACTTCGAAGGCATCGTCGTCCTGACCACCAACATCGAGAAGAACATGGACGACGCCTTCAAGCGGCGCATCCAGTTCAAGGTGCACTTCCCCTTCCCCGAGCCGGAGATGCGCTCGCAGATCTGGCAGACGCTGGTGCCGAAGAGCTGCCCGCTCGACCCCGAGGTCGACTGGTACATGTTGGGCAAGCGCTTCGAGCTCTCCGGCGGTCACATCAAGAACGCGGTCCTGCGCGCTGCCTACCAGGCGGCCGCGGAGGACAAACCGATGAACGACGACCACATGGAGTACGCAGCCCGCCAGGAGTGCAAGAACGCCGGCCGGGTCTTCCGCGCCTACGGAGACTTTGACCTGCTGGGCCACTGAGCCGCCGGCTCCGTCCGCCGTGGAGCACGGGTCATCCGCATGGGGCGCGCTTTTTGCGACCACCCGCGCACACGGCTAGCCTTCCGCCGTGCACCCGCACACCTGGAGGCCCCATGCGACCCGCTGCTCACGCCCGCTCTGCCCTTCGCGCCCTCACCACAGGCCCGCTGCTGCGCGTGAGCATGCTCACGCTGGCCGTGTTGGCAGGCCTCCCCGCCCCCCAGGCTCAAGCGCGCCCCTTCAAGAACGGCGAGCTCTTCCTCGGGCGGTCGATCAAGCCGAGCGCCGACGACGAGTTCTTCTCCTTCGGCGCCAAGTTCTCCATCGCGCCGGTGCGCGCGATCATCAAGTCGCAGGTCAAAAAGCAGCTCGCCGAGGTCGCCAAGGAAAACCCGGAGGCCGCGGCCTTGCAGGAACACCTCAAGGACGTCGACACCGAGCAGCTGCGCGCCCTCGCCAACAGCGGCCAGCTCGAGAACTTCAAGGCCGAGTTCAAGAAGCAGCTCGCGGCCAACGGGGGGCAGCTCTCGCCCGAGCAGCAGGCCGCCATCGACGCCATCGACGCCAGCGACCTGAAGACCGTGGCCGACGTCATCGACATCATGAACGACCCCGACGACACGCTGACCTTCGCGCTGGAGCCCTGGGTCGCGTTCAACTTCAAGTACCTGCGCATCATGGCCAACGTCGCCATCGCGGGCTTCTCCAACGAGAATCTCGACATGCCCTCGCTCCAGCTGGGGAACCTCGGGCTTGAGCTGTCGACCGGGCTGAGTCACGGCTCATCGACGATGTCCTTCGGCTGGACCGTCGGCGTGCGCGGCTATGCCCCGACCGGCACCGAGGACTCGAACATCCTGGCCCTCTCCAACATCACCGCCGCGCCGCGCTTCTTCCACGAGTACGCCACGGTGTCGCCCTTCGTGGTGCTTGGCCTCGACCTGGCCTTCCTGCAGTGGTCGATCCACGGCGAGTACGTGCACATGCTCGCGGTCCGCAAGGGCGACGCCGACCTCAACGACATGGCCTACGTGCAGGCCGGCACGGGCATCCTGGCGACGCTCAAGTGGGTCGGCCTGTCGGTCGAGCTCGACGGCCTCTTCAACGTCAGCAACGCCACGGCCATGGGCGGCACGTGGATGCTCACCACCGGGCTGCGCGGCTACGTCGGCCCCGTGAACCTGGGCGCTGGCGTGCAGATCCCGCTCGCGCAGCCCGGCTCCGACGACGCCTACTACGACATGGGCGGCGTCTCCACTGGCTCGCCGGCCAACTTCAACTTCCTGGTCGACGCGAAGATGCGCTTCTAGGCCGGCTCTGACACACTCTCGCCCCCGATTCTCGGGCTGGGAGCAGCGCCATGGCCGATTCGTACCCGCGCGTGATGGTCGCCGACGACAACGGCAACTTCTTCGATCACCCCGAGCTCGAGATGCTGGTGTGGGACGGCGAGTCGCTGCGCCGCCCGCTGCGCGAAGAGCTGATTCAGCTGCCGCTCGGCAGTGACCTGTTCATGCTCCCAGAGCGCTCGCCCCTGGCGGCCCTACCAGGCACCGACGACGTGGTCGAGCTGGACGAGGGCCCCGACGGCTCGCCCCTACACGCGGTGAGCGCCTTCGTCGCGCCGGCCTATGTCCGGCTCTATCACCCCGCCTATGACACCCGCGCCGGCGCCCCCGACCTCTCCCTGTACGCGTACAGCGCCGTCGGATGGATGAACGGCCGGCTCTACGTGCCCGCCGTGCGCGTCGACCAGGACAAGCGCCAGGACCCCTACCGCTTCGACATCGAGGAGGTCGAGCAGAAGGTCCTGCAGTTCAAGCTGCAACACCCTGGCAATCAGACGGTCAAGCACCTCGAGCACTGCGCGCTGGTCTACCACTGCCGCGCCGCGCAGAACTACTTCCTGGGTCGGTGGGAGGCGCCGCTGCCGGCCGCGTCCACCTGCAATGCGGCCTGCATCGGCTGCATCTCGGACCAGCAGGACATCAACGTCGAGGCCGCCCACAGCCGCCTGAGCATCCCGTCCCGGCCCGACGACCTCATCGAGGTCGCGGTGACGCACCTCGAGCGCGTGCCCAACGGGGTGGTCAGCTTCGGTCAGGGCTGCGAGGGGGAGCCGCTGGTCCAGGGCCCGGTGCTCGAGGCGACGGTCCGCGGCATCCGTGAGCGGACCAGCGCGGGCGTAGTCAACCTCAACTCCAACGCCTCGCTGCCCAAGGTCGTCGCCCGGCTCGCAGACGCAGGGCTCGACGCCATCCGCATCAGCATCAACAGCGCGCGGGCGCCCTACTACGAGCGCTACTACCGGCCCACCGGCTACACCCTCGACAACGTGCTCGAGTCGGCGAAGGAGATGTCCAGCCGGGGCCGCTACGTGTCCCTCAACTACTTCGTCTTCCCCGGAGTGAGCGACAGCCCCGCTGAGATCGAGGCCTTGTGTGCCTTCATCGAGGCCGGCGGCGTGCAGATGGTCCAGCTGCGAAACCTGAACATCGACCCGGAGCTCTACCTCCGCGAGCTGGGGGAAGGCGCGGTCGAGGATCCCATCGGGGTGGTCCCCTTCATCCACACCCTGCGCGCGCGCTTCCCCAAGCTCCGCTTCGGCTACTTCAACCCGCCGCGGACACGGCAGGGTCGCCCTGGTCCGCTGCCGGGCGCCAAGCTCGCGCCGGTCTACGCCAGCTGAGCCTCCGCCTGCGGCGCGGCGTCCGGCTTGGCCTTCGGCTGGTGGAGGAAGTCCACGCGCCGCGCGATGACCTCACGCGACACCCGCTTGTTGCCGTCCTTGTCGGTCCACACGTCCGACGCCAGGCGCCCCTCGATGAAGACCTGCCGGCCCTTGGTCAGGTAGCGGCCGCAGTTCTCGGCCAGCGTCCCGAAGGTCACCACGTCGTGCCAGTCGGTGTCGTGCACGTCCTCCGTGTCGCCCTTGCGCACGTGGGTCGTCGCCACGCGCAGCCGCGTGACCTTGGAGCCCGTGGTCGTGTCGCGCTGCTCCGGCTCCGCACCGAGCCGTCCCATCAAAAGCACCTTGTTGAAGTCACCCATCACTCACCTCCTGGGGCAGCCACGTGCCCCGCTGTCGTCCTTGCGGACGTTCCGCGCCGCCCAACACGGCGTGGTTCTCCTGGTCTGTGTCCGTCGCCCCAGCCGGGTCGGCTGCGGGCGCGACGGGTCCTGTCGGCCGGGCCCGCTACGCTTCCGCCGCAGGGAGCTCCGACGCGCGGATCGCGTCCTCGACCCGCGCCAGCAGCTCGGGGTCGCCCTCCATGCGCTCGGCGGCGGCGCTCTTGCCCTGGCCCAGCAGCTCTTCGCCGAGGCGGTAGTACGCGCCGCTGCGCGTCACCACGCCGAGGTCCGCTGCGACGTCGAGCACCTCACCTGCGCGGCGGAAACCGCGGCCGAAGTGCAGCTCGATCTCGACGTTGCGAAAGGGCGGCGCCATCTTGTTCTTGACCACCTTCACCCGGATGCGGTTGCCGTAGATCTCGTCGGCCCGCTTCAGCGAGCCGATGCGCCGCACGTCCAGTCGGCAGCTCGCGTAGAACTTGAGCGCGTTGCCCCCCGTGGTGGTCTCGGGCGAGCCGAACATCACCCCGATCTTGTGGCGGATCTGGTTGATGAAGAGCAGCGTCGTGTTGTTCTTGTGCGCCAGGCCCGCCAGCTTGCGCATCGCGCGGCTCATCAGCCGGGCGTGCAGGCCCAGGCTCTGGTCCCCCATCTCCCCCTCGATCTCCGCGCGCGGGGTCAGGGCCGCCACCGAGTCGATGACCACCAGGTCGACCTGCTCCGAGCGCACCAGCTGCTCCACCACCTCGAGCGCCTGCTCACCGCAGTCCGGCTGCGACACCAGCAGCTGACTCGGATCGACGCCCATGTCCTTCACGTAGGTCATGTTCAGCGCATGCTCGGCGTCGATGAACGCACAGACGGAGCCCGCCCGCTGGGCCTCGGCGATGCAGCTGAGGGCGAGCGTCGTCTTGCCGCTCGCCTCCGGGCCGTACACCTCCACGATGCGCCCCTGGGGGATGCCACCGATGCCGAGCGCGCGGTCCAGCGCGAAGCTCCCGGTCGGGATCACCCCCTCGGTCCACTGCGCGTCCCCGTCCAGCGGCATCAAGATGCCGCGCCCGAAGGCCTTCTCCAGCCGCTTCACCAGCCCGTCGAGCATCCCGCCCTCCGCCGACTTGCCCATCTTCGTGATCGCCATCTCTCCCTCCAGATTGGCGCCCATGGCGCCGTGGTGCGGCCGATGATTCGGCCGCGTTGACGTGACGCGCCTCCGCTCCGTGCGCAGGCGCTGGTCGGTGTCGCTCAGGGCCCTCAACGCGCCCAGCCCGACCCGGCCGGTCGGTCGAAATGCCGGTATTGCAGGGCTTCAGCGACGTGCTCGACCCCCACGGCGTCGCTGTCGCCGAGGTCAGCGATGGTGCGCGCCACCCGCCAGATCCGGTCGTGAGCCCGCGGCGAGAGCCCGAACTGGGCGATGGCCTCGAGCAGCAGGTCGTGGACCTCCACGGCGATCGGGGAGCTGCGTCGAAGCTGCGGCATGGGCACCGCACCGTTGGTGATCTCGCCCCCGTAGCGCGCTCGCTGCCGCGCCCGCGCCGCCATCACCCGAGCGCGCACCGTGACCGAACGCTCCCCGCGGGGTCGCCCCCGCAGCAACCGTGGTGGCAGCGGCTCGAGCGCGATCTGAATGTCGATTCGGTCCAGCAGCGGCCCGCTGAGGCGGGAGAGGTAGCGCTGCTGCTGCGTCTCTGTGCAGCTGCAGGGGTGGACCGACGAGCCAGCCCAGCCGCAGGCGCAGGGGTTGAGCGCCGCCACGAGCATCACTCGGCTCGGAAAGCGCACCACCTGTCGCGCCCGCGCGATGGTGACGAAGCCGTCTTCCACAGGCTGTCGCAGGGTCTCGATGACCGTCCGCGGGAACTCCGGCAGCTCGTCGAGAAAGAGCACCCCGCCGTGCGCCAGCGACACCTCGCCCGGCCGCGGCGTGCTGCCCCCGCCCACCAGGGACGTCGCGCTACCGGTGTGGTGCGGCGCGCGAAAGGGACGTCGGCGCATCAGGCCCGCCCCAGGCGCCAGGAGCCCAGCGATGGAGTGCACCTTGGTGACCGTCAACGCCTCTGAGTCCCCCAGCGGCGGCAGGATCTCGGGCAGGCGACGGGAGAGCATGGTCTTGCCGGTCCCAGGCGTGCCCACCATGACGATGTTGTGCCCGCCCGCAGCGGCCACCTCCATCGCCCGCTTGGCCATGTCCTGCCCGCGGACATCCGACCAGCAGGGGCGACCGTCGACCTCAGCCGCAGGGGCCGAGGGAGGGGGCTCGGCCCAGGTCTCGGCCTGGACCGCCGCCACCGCCTCGGTGAGGGTGTCGGCCGCCCGCACCTCAATCCCGGCGACCGCCTGAGCCTCGGCGGCGTTCGCGCGACAGCAGAGCACGCCCCGCTTGCCCAGGGTGCGCGCCAGCTCGGCCACGGCCAGCACGCCGCGCACCGGTCGCAGCTGCCCGCCCAGCGCCAGCTCGCCGACCGCCAGCCACCCGTCCACGTCCGTCTGAGCCAACCCTCCCCCGGCGACCAGCACCGCGAGGGCGATGGGGAGGTCGAGGCAAGTGCCCTCTTTCCGCAGGTCAGCGGGCGCCAGGTTCACGATGACACGGGCGGTCGGAAACTTGAGCCCCGCCTGCCGAATCGCGCTGCGGACCCGCACGCGGGACTCCCGAACCGAGAGCTCGGGCAGCCCCACGATGTCCATCAGCGGCGTCCCCTGCGAGGTCTGGACCTCCACCTCCACAGGCTGGCCCTCGACCCCGATCACCGCTGCGCTCTCCACCTTCGCCACCATGCCACCGCCTCCGTGTTGCGGCGACAGACATCGCAAGACCCGGGCCAACACAACAACGGCGTATTTTCAGTCTATTAGCGACCATCGCGCCGCCAGGAGTGGCGCGTGAGACCGATTCCGGGACCCCAGACTGGGACCCGTGACACGCCGTCGGCCCCTGCCCCCGCGCCTGCACGTCGGACGGCGCGCACCTTGGGGCCGTGAATTGCTGGAGAATCGGGCTTCTGCTAGCGTTCGGCGGCCCTCTCCAGGCCGATTGATTCGAGTCGGAGTGCGCCGGCTGGCAGGAGCGTCGATGTCCTTCATTCGCATAGCTGCGCTGCTGGTCCTGGTGGTGGTCCCACAGCTCTCGGGCTGTCAGGGGTGCAACACGCGTGGCCTTCGCCGCTTCGGCTCGACCTGCGGCACCGACTCGGAGTGCTCTGGAGGCGTCTGCTTCCGCGGCCGGTGCACGAAGTCGTGCAAAGCGGACGGAGACTGCGCTGGCGGCATCTGCATCGAGCAGATCTGCCAGACGCCGGACGACGACTACGACGGCGACGGGCTCAGCAACGGCGACGAGCTGGCCATCGGCACCAAGCCCAACGAAGCAGACTCCGACGGCGACGGCATCTCGGACAAGGCCGAGGTCGGCAGCGTGAAGGCCCCGAAGGACAGCAACGGCGACGGCACCATCGACGCGATCCAGTCGAACACCGCCGACGAGGACGGCGACTGCATGGTCGACGCCAAGGACATCGCGCCCAACGACAAGACCAAGGCTGGCCTGCCAAGCGCAGCCAAGCTCTGCGACACCGGTGTGTGCGCCGACCACTTGGGCGACGTGCAGGTCATCTGCGACAAGAAAGCGCCGACCTATCAGGGCGTGGTGCTGGGGTGCGTCGGCTGCCAATGCAGCTTGGACCCGGCCAAGGTCGCCGACTGGCAGCCCAGCGAGTCGCTCTGCGACAGCAAGGACAACGACTGCGACGGCCTGACCGACGAGGACCTGCTCTTCGACGGAAAGACCATCGGCCAGGCCTGCGCGGGCATCTATGGCATCTGCGCCGAGCTTGGCAGCGACGGATCTGTGGCCAAGGGCGTCGTGGAGTGTGGCACGGATCTCCAGGTGACCTGCTCAGTCCACGGCAACGGCTCCCAGTCCGTGGCCAAGACGGAGCGGTGCAACTACGTCGACGACGACTGCGACGCGAAGACCGACGAAGACTTCCTGTGGACGCCCGCTCAGGGTGGCCCCGCCCAGGTGGTGGGGACGCCGTGCTCGCAGTGCGGCGCCACGCTGCACACCTGTCCGGACGGCAGCCCAGCGGACCCCTCCGTGGTCGCGTGCAGCGGCGACGGCCAGGCTGCGGTGTGCTCGGGGCTCCCCTACGGCTCCGGCTTCTCGGAGGTGGACGCGGGTCAGCCTCAGCCGCGACTCCACTGGACAGCGGGGCTCTTCCACAGCCTGGACACGCTCGTGGTCTACGGCGGTGCGGTCCCGACCACCCAGGGTGAAGCGGCCGCAGCCGACCTGTGGGCGCTGCCCTTGGCCGGCGAGAAGGCGGGCCACTGGACACGGCTCCGAGACCAGGCGCCCGGCGCGGTCAACGGCGGCGCCCTCGTGTACGACGCGGACGCGAAGCGCATGCTGCTCTTGGGCGGCAGCGTCGACAACAAGCCCAACGCTGGCGTGTGGTCGCTGAGCGACAAGCACGTGTGGAGCGCGGCGACGGACGTGCCGGCCCTGCCTGCGGGCGCCCAGGGAGCGGTCACGCGCGCGGTCTTCGTGGGCACGGGTGGCAGTCGCAAGCTCGTCGTGTTCGCGGCCGGCAAGGGCGTGTGGTGGTTGCCCATGAGCACCACGGGCGCAGCGAGCTGGACCTCGATCACGCTCCCGGCTGCGCCCGCCGGTTTCGCTCCCTTGAGCGGCGCGCCTGCCTGCGTTGTCCCCGGTGGCGGGGCGCAGCCCTTCGCCCTGCTCGTGTCGGCGGCCAAGGTCGGCGCGAGCAGCGCCGTGTATCAACTTCGAGCGACCGCGACCTCCGTGGTGACCGCGTTGGTCGCGACGACCGGCGCTGCGCCGACGCGCCAAGGCGTCGCGTGCTTGCTGGACAGCGCGGGCGTGCTGCACGTCTTCGGCGGTCACGAGGCCACGGGTCCAAGCAAGAGTGGGGGAAGCAAGCTGACCTTCGGTGGCGCGACGGCGACCGCGACGACCGGCGCCTGGTCCACCGACACGAGCCCGGTGGTCACCCTGCAGCGCAGCGGCGCCTGGGCCGAGCGGCTCCACAGCGCCGACATCCCGGTCATCATCGGCGGTTACGAGCGCGCCGGCGGCGGCAGCGAGCCCTGGCACCGCCTCGCGTCCCATCGCCCCCTGGGCACCTCTGCGTCCACCACCGGGCTCGTCGACCTCGCCGCCCCGACGCCGCGGCCGCGCGTCGGCGCTGTCCATGGCCACGCCGCCGGCATCGGCCTGTGCGTCGCCGGGGGGCTCACCTTCGACCTGCCCGACGAGGGCGCAAGCAAGGCCCGCGTGGTCCCGGTGACTGACGCGTGGTGCGCGGACGACAAGGGCACGTGGAAGCGCATCGCCAAAGACCTGCCGCCCATGGCCTTCGCCGCCGGAGGTGTCGACCCGGGGAGCAGCCGGCTGGTCATCGCGGGCGGCCTCGCGCTCAACGCCAGCAGCGAGGCCGTAGACGCGTGGCGCATCTGGCGTGCGTCGCTGTCCTATCACAAGAACAACACGACGGTCCCTCGGCCGAAGGTGACCGACAAGGTCCGCCTGCTCGACCTGAAGACCGGCGCGCTCACCGAGCACCCCGTCGCCGGGCCGAAGCTCGGGCTCGCGTCGTCGGTCATCGACCGAACGCGCCGACGCCTGCTCATCTACGGCGGCGTGGACGACGCCAAGCCGCTCGACGGCCTGTGGGCGCTGGACCTGGACACCATGAGCTGGACAGACCTGGCGAAGACCTACCCGAGCGGCGTCGACCGGCCCCTCGCGGGCTACGGTCAGATCATCACCTACCTGCCGGCCATCGACGCGCTGCTGCTGGCTGGCGGGGTGTCGTACGACCAGGCGGGGGGCGAGGCCGGCACCTGGCAGATCACCTACCAGACGCTCAACGGCTCGAAGCAAGTCGTGCCCGGCAACCCGTGCTACGGCGCCGACAAGACCGTCCTGTGGAGCGTCCCCACCTTGACCACCGCCCAGTTCAAGCCCCTTGCGGTCCCCACCTACGCCGACGTGCAGCCCGGTCAACCGCCCAAGCAGCCCTTGCTGCAGCTCCATTTCGGCCAGCCGGCCGGGGCGCCCGTGCTCTTCGACACGGCGGGCTCCACCGGCTTCGTCGCGCTCCAGCTCGCCCCGCGCTTCGCCAGCAAGGACGACAAGGGCGACCCCTGCCCAGGGCTCCCTTCGGCCAAGTGGACCGACACCTCGGTGCAGCTGCGACTGACCATCGGGTCCTGCAACGGCCAGCCCCAGGTGTTCCTCGAGCCTGGGGAGCTCTCGCCGATGCCCACCTCCATGGCCTGGGCCGCCGGCGCCTACGACGACGGCCACCGCCGCTCCTGGGTGTGGTCGGGGCTGGACGCCGACGAGCGCCTGGGGACAGGCCTGTGGGCTGTCGAGCAGACCTGCGCGAGCCCGGCACCGTGAGCCTCGAACACTGGACCTCCGCCCACGTAGTGCCCGCCGAAGATCTGGCGGAGCTCGAGCGGTGGTCCAAGCGCCTGCGTCGGGTCGCCCACGACATCAACAACGCCTTGGTGCCCGTGGTGGCCAACGTCGACCTGGTGCGCATGCGGATGCGGGGTCTCCCCGGCGCCGAACGGCTCGCGCTGCTGCCGACCCAGCTGCTGCACGCGCGGGAGACCGTCCAGCGCGCCGCGGCCGCAGCGCTCCGCCCCGAGCCAACCCGAAGCGTGACCCCGCGCGACATTCAGCTGAGCCTCCTCGGTCTGACGCGCCGCGCCCACGTCTCACTACACTTTGGCTTCCCTGAAGACCTCCCTGTGCCCCTTCCCGCACACCAGGTCCGCACGCTGCTCTCTGTGCTCGTCGCGAACAGCTGCGAGGCCTACGACACAGGTCACGCGCCGGCACAGACCGCTTCGCCCGAGACGCCGCCGGACCCCGCCACGCGCCCCGTCTACGTCTGGAGCCGCGTTCAGGACGGCGCCGCGTGGCTCTGCGTGCAGGACGAGGGTCCCGGCGCGTCGGACATGCCAGCCCTGCTCGACGGCTCCCTTGTGCGCGCTGGAGGAGGTCACCTGGGGCTGGGGCTGCGCACCGCGTCGTCCCTCGCCCACGCTCGCGGCGGTGAGCTTCGGGTCAAAAACCTCCCTGACGCCGGCTTTTTGAACCTCGTCCGCCTGCCGCTCAGCCCCGGAGCCGAGGGTTGACCCCACTGGACCTGGACAACGATACTGCCGCCCTGCGCGAGCCCGTCGTCGTGCGAAGAGGAAGCCTGATGCGAAACATCCCTGTTGCCCTTCTGCTCCTCGCCACCGTCGGGTGCATGGACGACCCCTTTGTCACGCTGCCTGACGACACCAACGCGGTCCGCCACCGCTCCGTGATCATCGACGCGTCGACCTGCCGTCACAAGGACGGGAGCCTGAAGGCCTGCAACAACATCGCCGCGAAAGACATGCGCCGCGTCGCGGAGATGCGGGGTGTCATCGGCGCGCCGAGCAAGGCCGTCGCGCTCGACAGCGACAGCTACCTGAAGGAGAAATCCTACAACCTGCTGTCCGCGTTCTGGTCCCGCATCCCCGTCGGCTACGGCTGTGACGCGACGATGCAGGGCATCTTCCCAGACGCCTCGAAAGACCCCGCGAACATCCTCAACTACAACCTCGCCCCGCTCGACGAGCTCATCGGCGCGGTCAGCATGGCCTACCGCGTCCCGATCTGGACGGCTGCCTATGGCCTCGGCGACGGCAAGGGCGCGCAGGGCAAGAGCACGTGCACCTACGGCGACGCGGGCCTCTCCATCGGCGGCAAGACCGTCAAGGAGCAGTTTGGCACGCCCATCGGCAACTCCGACGCTGAGATCGCCGACTGGGCGAAGGCCGTCCGCCGCGTGACCAAGTGGTACAACCGCGACCTCCCGGCCAAGGTCAAGGACGACATCGTCTGCAACCCGCCCGCTGGGCAGGCGAAGGCCTGGCAGTGCACGCCGAGCCTGTTCAACATCGAGTTCGGGCGCGACCCCAACGGAGCTGGCGGCTTCACCAAGGCCACCAAGGGCACGTGGCTCAAGTCCTACAACGCCTTCGCCAAGGAGCTGCGCGCAGAGTTCCCCTACCCGGGCAACGACGTCCTCCTCATCGGCCCGTCGGTGGTCATCAAGAGCGCGACAGAGGCGGCCAACACCGATCCCTCGAGCGAGCAGCGCTCGTGGCTCTACGACTTCGTCGACTACGTGGTCGCCAACAAGCTGCCGCTGAGCATGCTCTCGTTCGAGGTGGAGGCTGCGTCCCCGGTCGAAGCCCGGGACATCGCCAAGTACGTCCGTGAGTACGCCGACAAGAAGGGGCTCAAGGACGAAGACGGCAACCCGATTCGGCTCTTTGTCACCGACCTGCGCCTCAACGACGCCAAGGTGCCCGCCACCCTGCTCGACGACGACGTCCGCTACTCCGCCTATCAGGGCGCCTTCTTCGCGGCGACCAAGACCCTCTGGCAAGGCTACGTCTACGGCGCCACCATCGGCCGAGTCGTCCGCTTCCCGACCGAAGACACCGCTGCTGTCAGCGAGGTCGACCTCGCCAAGACCGCGGTCGAGAGCGAGCTCCTCTGGTTCGAGCACCCGACCGCCATCGCGGGCGCGCTCAAGCCGGGCGCGTGGCATGCGTTCTGGTTCAACCGCGACTTCGTCGGTAGCGGCGGCGGCAAGCTCGACGCCTGCAAGCCCAACGAGGTCTGCACGGACATCGCCGCCGAGGCCCGCGCCAAGGGCATGGTCCTCGTGGAGTACGGCCCCGACGCCGTGGGTACCTCAGGCACCGTCGAGGTCAACGAGTCCCGCGGTCTCATCGCACTGGCGACTCGCGAGAACTGCGTCTCGAGCGACCCAGACCAGCTCGGTCAGGCCGTGGACTGTGTCGGCGCAGAGGCCGGCGGCGCGACCTTTCCCGTCGTCACGAGCGGCCGCCAGCGCGTCTTGCGCGTGCTCGTGTCCGACCTGCACGTGACGGTCCCGAGCGCCAAAGAGGTGCTGATGCATGACCTCCGCGTTCAGGTGAAGGGTCTTCCCAAGGACGTGAAGACGGTCGGCTACCGTTGGGCCCGCATGGACGGCACCGCCACCACGTGGACGGGCTTCAAGTTTCCCGAGCAGGGTGTGTTGGACGTCCACGACGGGCAGTTCCACATTCAGCGCATGGTCGGCGTCCCTTCGGTGCACTACTTTGAGCTGCTCTACTAGCGCAGAGCAGCACCCGCGCGGACCTCCCGGCCCTCCCAACTTCCCTAAAGCACCGCACCAGCAGGGTCTCGACGCACCCGCAAGAAACCCGCCCGGTGACGACGCACCCTCATCTACAGGCCCACCTCGGTCCTTCTGCCGTCGCGCCCCCCAAGAGGCATCGCGAGCCGACCCAGCCCGCGCACCGGCCTAAGAGTCCGTGCGCCGGAGCCTGCCCCCTGAGAGGTCGGCCGTCTTCAATGTGGCCCCCCGGGCCTGCAGACACATGGCTGCACCTGCCCACGTGAGCACGCCCTCAGCCAGCAGCGCGGGCCACTTCACGCCGCAGCCCGACCACGCCGCGCGGCCCTAACGACCCGAGACGTCACGAGCGCCTGAGGCGTCACCGCCGCCAGGCCTACAGCCGCGCCGCATGGCCCTACAGGCCCACAAGGGCCCCCCCCCATCGCCTGCTGCCACACCGCCAACCTACGCCGAATTTCGAGATGTTCGGCCCCAAGGCCCCCCCACGACCAAGCGGCACACGAGCCCCTCCAGCTTGCTTCACCCGCTGGATGCCTCTACGTTGATCCGTGTGGCACCGCGACTCCAAGCCACCAGGAGGCCCCATGTCGGCACGGAAAAAGGACCTCCGAGACGACCTGCCCTCCTGCGACGGAACCCGTCCCAACCGCCGGATGCTCTTCGAAGACTTCCGATGCGACCGGCGCAAGGTCGACCTGCAGCTCCACGAGTGCATGACCGACTACGTCAACGCCAACGCGCTGCGCAACAAGACATCGCCGTGCTTCAGCTGCCAGGTTGGGCTCGACAACCGCTCCCGCTTCGCCAAGAAGGGCTGACACCACGGCGCACACCGCGTCTTGACCGGTGGCGTCCTCCCCCAGCCCCCCTCGACCGCCTCAGCGGCCGACCTGGGCCCGGCGCGTCGCAAACCGCAGACGACCACCCCTCCTTGCACACCGCTCCTTGCACGCCGGCCTACGCTCCCCGCCAGCCTCGGCCCAAGCTCACGCGCAAGCACGCGCTCGCCAACCCGAAGCGCTCCCGGCCAAGCCAAAACGCGCAAAAACGACTAAACCCCCGCCGAGT
>JAUIAC010000658.1 GCA_030425545.1 bacterium
GACAGCGGCTGGGCGCCGTGCAGTCGGTGCGCTGGGTCGCCCTCGGCGCGCACGGCCCCACCGCGCGCGTCCAGTGTGAAGGGGGGCTCGTCTACGCCAAGCGATGGCAAGGCGCGGTGCGGCCGCCACCGAGCGTGGCCTTCACCCACCGGGTGTGTCGCGGGCTCGCGGAGGGCGGGCTGCGGGTGCCCCTGCCGCTGGCGGACGCGGTCGGCGACGACGTGATGGTGTTCGCCGGGGACCTGCTGGCCCTGTACCCGGCGCTCCCGGGCCGGTCGATCCGCGAGGAGCGGATCGACGTCGACGAGGCGGCCCGGGTCGGCGCCACGCTCGCCCGGGTGCACGCGCTCGGTGAGGCCGCCAGCTCGGGGCGGCCGGCGGGCGGGCTGCGCAACGGCACGCGCATCCTGCGGCATCGCTCGCCAGGCGCGGCCTGGGAGCTGGCCGTCGCCCGCGACACGCAGGCGGCCCGCTGGCTCGAACAACACCCGGCGAGGCGGCAGATCGAAGGCCTGCTCGACGTGGTGGCGCAGCGTCTCCGCAGCGTCAGTGGCCGCTGCCGGGTCGGGCTCTGTCACGGTGACTTTGGCGCTGGGAACGTGCTCTTCGACGCCGCTGGCGAGCCCGCCGTGCTCGACTGGGACCTGGCGGAGGTCGATCTGACGGTCTGGGATCTGGCCCGGACCATCGACCGCCTGGGGGTCCACTGGAGCGGCGTGCGGGGCCGGCCGGTGGAGGTGCGAGCGCCGGTGATTCAGGCGATTCGCGCAGGCTACGAGCGCGTCCGCCCGCTCAACGACGCGGAGCTCCGCGCGCTGCCGGTGTTGGTGGCGGCCAGCCGGGTCGACCTCGACGCCTCGGTCGTGCCGCTGTGCGCGCCGCTCGAGCCGGAGAGCGCCGAGCCGATCATGCGGCGCATGGTGCAGCGCTTGTCCCACGCCGCCGCGGGCTCCCCCACCGTCGCGGCGGCGCTCTCGCCCGGCTGAACCCGTGGCTAAAGCTAGAAGTACACGCTGAGCCCGCCGCTGAAGCGCAGCCCGCCGCCGCCGGCGTGGTACACGGCGCCCGCCCTCAGCGTCACCGGACCCAGGCGTAGATCGAGGCCGGCGGCCTGCGGGTGGTAGTGCACCAGGGCGTCGTCGCCCACCCACCGCGCCAGGTTGAGCGAGAGCCGCATCCAGAACCCCACCGTCCCGCCCGCGCGCAGCAGGTAGCTCAAGTCCAGGTTGCTGCTCCGCCGGACACCGCCGCCCAGGGTCGGCGTCGGCACCGTGTCGTGCTGCGCGTACCGCAGCCCCACACCCACCTGTGCGCCGCGCTCCGCGAGCTGCCCGAGGTCCACACCCACCTGCCAGCCCCGGGTGCCGAAGCCGGCCCGCGACACCTCGACCCCGCCATAGAGGCGCATGGCGGGCCCCACGCGCACGCCGGTGCGCAGCGTCAGGCCGAGCCGGCTGGCCATGAGCGCGGACTGCGACACCTCCAGCCCGACCTCTCCCGCCCGCTCGCCGCCGCCCGCCCCGCGCCACGCTGTCCCGCGCAGCTCGCGGTAGAGCCCGCGGGCGTGCCGGTTGGGCTCGGGCAGGTGCGGGTTCACCAGCTCTTCGGCCGACGCGCCGCCGTCGCTGGCGAAGGCCTGGTCCAACGAGAGCGGCATCGCCCGCCGCTTGGGCCGCGAGGCACGCTTGACCACCGCCCGACGAGCCCGGCGCTGCCACCCACCGGGCCGACTGGCCAGCGACGCCGGGACGCGGAAGAGCGCGGCGAAGCGCCGGCGATCGGCCGGTCGCAGCGACGCCCCCAAGATCCACGCCTGCAGGGCGAGGTCGGTCGCCAAGAGGTCCTGGCCGGACTCGGCGGCCAACGACGCCCGCTGCCGGAGCTGGTGCGCCTTGGGCGCGAGCGCCGCGTTGGCGAGCCCGTGCACGCGCCCCTGAAGCTGGGCGATCGCCGCGGCGTGCATCGACGACACGCTCACTCGACGCGGGTTCCTCCGCCCGGCCCGGTCGTTGTAGCCGTGGTCTTGGACCTGGTTGCGATAGCTCAGCGTGACGGTGCGCCCCCCGCCCGGCCAGCGGACCAGCGCCTTCCCCGCGACGGCGAAGCCTGTGGCGTAGTGGTGAATCGTCCGAACCAGGGTCAGCCGCACCTGATAGCGCTGCGTCTTGGTCACCCAGCGCGTGCGGGTCACGGGCTCGCTGACGTTGCGGCACTGCTGCATGGTCGAGTAGTTCGGCCTGCAGGTGCGCCGGACCCAGCCGTTGCCGGCGCGGCTAGTGGTGCAGGTGGTGTTGGCGTAGCGCTGGACATAGCGGCACTTTCGCCTGGACACATAGGCGGTGTAGCGCTCGCGGACGCGGACCTGGCGCGTCCGCCACTCCAGCCAGCTGACCCGCTTCTTGCGCGTCCAGTGCTTGTCGAGGGCGCGGCAGCCGCGGAGCTGGACGTCGACGGTCACGGGGACACCACCGCTGCCACGTTGAATGGCGCGCCGAACGCCCGCGGCCAGCTCGTTGCACCCCGCGACCTGGGTCACCCGGAACTGGGTCGCGCGCAGCTTCGCCCGGAGCGCGTCGGCCGCGCGCGCGCTGCCGTCGTAGCGGGCCGCCAGCGCGAGGTGACCCCACAAGATGCCGGGGAAGCGGCGGCTGGCCTGAGCGCGGCTGCGGTGGTGGGCGGCGGCGCGTCGGCGGGTCCGAGCGGCCCGTGCGCGCAGCTCGCGGTCGTCAGGGAAGACGCTGGCCAGGCGATCGCCCAGCGAGACCGCCTCCTCGGTCCGACCGGCGAGCATGTGCTGGTCCACCAGCCGCCAACCCCGCG
>JAUIAC010000659.1 GCA_030425545.1 bacterium
TCCTCGGTGTGAACGGGCGGATCTGGTTCCATCGCGTAGTCGCGACCTCCGACGCAGGAGTCCAGACCCGCGGCGACACCAACGCCAAGGCCGACGCACCGGTCCCCAAGAGCGCCGTCCTCGGCCGCGTCAGCGCCGTCGCCTGGGGGCCCCTGCAGGTTCCCCTCCCGCGCTCAGGCCCGTCGGCGCCAGTGATCCGCAGGCTCGGTCTACTCTGGGGCCGCGTGGCGCCCCCGTTGCGCCCGCTCATCGACCGAATCGCGAGAGTTTGACACGACCTCCACCCGGCTCGATGATCCGGCCCGCACGTACGTGGAGGTCTCCTTGCTCTGTGGCGCCTTGAAATCCTCAGTCTGGCTCGTGGTCGCCGCGGCGCTCGTGGCATCCGGGTGCTCGGGCGCGCGCATGACGCAGGTCGAGTCCGAGGTCAGCAGCCTCAAGGAAGAGCTGGTGGAGCTCCGCCGGAGCCAGGCGTCGCAGCGGGTGCAGTTCGACGAGTTCCGAAACCGACTTGTCGTGTTGCAGGACAAGCTCGAGTCCGCCCGCCTCGCGGCCAGCCGCTCCACCCCACGCGCCGCGCCGGCCATGCCGCAGCTGCCGCATGTGGTCGTCCCCGCGCAGCCGGCGCCGCCGCGGGTCGCCCATCGCAGCATCGTCATCGGACCGGACAACGTGCCCCATGTCACCGACGCGCAGCGCCGCAAGCGGGCCAAGCGCTCCAAGCGCACCGCCCGCAAGCGCGCCCCCCTGCCCGCAGGGCCAGCTGCGACGGCCGCAGCCAAGCCGCCTGGGGGCACGACGGCCGAGGATCGCGCCGCCGGCCTCTACCGCGTCGCCAAGGAGCTCCTGGACGGGGGCCGCCTGCGCGAGGCCCGGCAGGGTTTCCAGCGCTTCCTCAAGAAGCACCCGAGCCATCCGCTGGCCGACAACGCGATGTATTGGATCGGCGAGACCTGGTACGCCCAGGCGCTGTGGGTGAAGGCCGCGCGCGCCTTCTACGACGTGATCCGCCGCTTCCCGCAGGGCAACAAGGTGCCCGCCGCGATGCTCAAGACCGCGCTCTGCTACCGCAAGCTCGGGGAGCGCAAGGACGCCGACGCGGTGCTGCGTGAGCTGGTCCGCCTGTACCCGAAGACGCCCGCCGCCGACCTGGCGCGGCGCAAACTCTAAGAGGCCCGCTGTGACCCCCGCTCTCCGCCGCTCGATCCGCCGCGCCTTCCTCTGGGGGGCCTCCTGCGTCCTCGGCGTCGTCGTCGCCGCGCCGGCCCTCGCGCAGGTCCCGTGGGGCATCGACGAGAAGCAGCCGGCCATCAAGGTGCAGAAGAGCGCGCCCACCGGTGAGCGCATCTACACTGTGCGGCCGGGCGACACGCTCTGGTCCATCGCCGCGGGCCTGTACAACGAGCCGTGGTATTGGCCCTCGCTGTGGTCGTACAACCCCCAGATTACGAACCCGCACCTCATCTACCCGGGCGACACGGTGTACTTGAGCCGCCGGGCCTCGCCCATCGGCAAGCGCCGCGCCATCACCTTCGCGACCTCGCGCTACAAGCGGAAGAAGATCACGCCCGTCACGCTCGCGCGCCGCGTCGGCTACATCTCGGCGCGGGACTACCGTGAGAGCGGCAAGATCGCCGGCAGCCGCGAAGAGCGGAACATGCTCGGGTCGTTCGACGAGGTCTACGCCAAGCTCCGGCTCAAGCGGTGCTCCGCACAGAAGCGCATGACCATCGAAGAGGCGGCCCGGGACAGCGGCAAGTCCGGGGGCAAGGCGGGCAAGGACGGCAAGGTCCCCGTGCTCGGGCCCTGCGTGAAGGACGGCGATCGCTTCGTCATCTACCGACTCGAGCGGCCGGTAGTGCACCCCGTCACCAACAAGACCGTGGGCTACAAGATCAACTTCCTCGGTCAGGCGGAGGTCATCAACACCAAGCGCCCCATCGTGGGGATGCTGCTGTCGAAGGCCCACGCAGAGATCAGCCGCGGGGACCTGATCACCAACGTGTTCGAGCCCTTGAGCATGGTGAAGCCGCGCAAGAACAACGTGCAGCTGGTGGCGACGCTCA
This sequence comes from bacterium, assembly GCA_030425545.1. Taxonomy (GTDB): domain Bacteria; phylum Myxococcota_A; class UBA9042; order UBA9042; family UBA9042; genus UBA9042. The sequence continues at coordinate 2,067 of JAUIAC010000659.1, forward strand.
TCGACTTTCACCACGAGACGACCGCCGCGGGGCAGCACAGCTATGTCTACATCGACAAGGGCGCGGACGACGGCGTCGAGCGCGGCAACCGCTTCGAGATCGTGTGGCGTGGCGACGGCCTCCGCGGCACCGCTGTGAAGCGGGTGCAGGACTGGCCCGACGAGCAGATCGGCATCGCCATGGTCATCGAAGCCTACGACCGACACTGCCTTGCCTACCTGACCCACTCCGTGCGTGAGCTCGAGCGGGGCATGGCCGCGGTGATGCCCAAGGGATTCTAGGCCTCCTCGCACCGACCACGGATGCCTCCGCCCTCCCCACCAGACTCCTCGCTCAAAGCCCACCTGCGCACCGCAGGCGTGGTGTCGCTCAGCGCGCTGCTGCGTGGCGTGCGGGTGTGGGAGCCCAAGCTGCGGCGCCAGCTGCAGCGGCGGCTGAGCTACGACGACGCCGAGCGTCTCACCGCGCTCGCCTATCGCTGGGGTCGCTACTGGGCCGAGCCCTCGGTGCAGCGCTCGGGGCTGCGCGACTTCGAGCGGGCCTTCGTCGCCACCACGGCGCTCGGGGCCGGGGCGCGCTGGTTCGTGCCCGCGGCCGGTGGGGGGCGTGAGCTCCGGGCGCTGCAACAGCTGGGCTTCGACGTATGTGGCACAGAGCCCTCCGCGCCGCTGCGCGCTGCCGCCCGCGAGCTCACCGGGGTCGAGGTCACCGGACACCGCTTCGCCTCGCTGGTCGGCGACGACGCC
>JAUIAC010000660.1 GCA_030425545.1 bacterium
TCGGTCGGACGCGCTGGGCAGCGGCCCTGGCGCTCTGCGCCGCGCTGTGCGCCACCGGTTGCGGCAGCGATGACCCCGCGGGCGCGACCGCCGGCGACGTCGCTCCCAGCGACGCGGCGAGCGACGCGGGCGCGACCTCAGACGGTACAGGCGCGGACGCGGGGCACGGTGACGCCAGCGCAGACACCAGCGCAGACATCGGCGCTGCGACGGACGGCGCCGCCTCCGACGCCAGCGCCGGCCAGGACACGACGGCGACGGACGCGCTCCTCAGCGACGCGACGACCAAAGACGCGACGACCACAGACGCGACGACCACAGACGCGACGACCACAGACGCGACGGGGCCCGACGCCAGCGCGCCTGACGGGTCAAGCTCCGACGCCAGTTCAAGCGACGCCAGCAACCCCGACGCCAGCGCGCCCGACGGGGCGACCTCCGACGCCGCGTCGCCCGACGCAGGCGGCGGCGGGTGGACCCTGCCCGCCTGCTCCACCCCCACCGGCGCACCTGGGATCGCCTTTGGCCCCAAGACCGGGCAGCACCTGCACGTCTCCACAGCGGCCATGCAGCCGGGCAAGTCCTACACCATGGGCCTCGCCGCGACCGGCGTCCCTGGGGTGCTCTACGCCGAGCACGCGGGCACGGTGTACCGCTCGGTCGACGCCGGCTGCAGCTGGGCCGGCATCGGCAACGCCCCGACCACGCCGCTGCGCATGGTGGGCGCCGCCGGCGCGCGGGTGTACGCCTTCTACGACAACGGCGACACGCTCCTGCGCGTCGACGTGACCAAGATCACCCCGCTCAAGGCGCCCACCACCAACATCCTCGGGGTCATGGCCGATCCCAGCGTGAGCGACCACGTCCGCCTCGGCGGCAAGGACGGCCAGCTGTGGCAGAGCACCTCGGGCGGCGTCGGGCTGTGGAAGCAGCTGGGCACATCGCCGGCCAAGGCCATCGGCTCGGTCTCCGGCGGCGGCTATCGCGTCGCCATCGCCCCCACGGACATGGACCGCGCGCTCTACGGCGTGATGCAGAAGGGCTTCGCGGTCACCCAGGACGGCGGCAAGACCTGGACGCTCGCGAACTTCAAGGGCGCGTACGCACCGCAGAAGATCAACGGCATGAACGCGGTCTTCTCCCCGCAGAACGAAGACACGGTCTGGGCCATGGCCATCGACCTCAACGAGGGCATCCAGAACCCGTCCAAGACCAACGGCAAGTACCTGTGGCGGTCGAGCGACGCCGGCAAGAACTTCGTCAAGATCGTCGGCCACCTCGAGAAGAACGACGTGACGCTCACCAACGGCGTGCACCTGGTGCCCGACCCGGTGAACAACGCCGTGGTGCGCTGGGCCTTCGGCACCTGCTTCTCGGGCTACGGAACCAACCTGTACACGTACGACGCCACGGCGAAGCAGCTGTCGTGGGTGAACCACCCGGTGGCCGGGTTCTCGGAGTTCATCCACCACCCGGGCGACGCCAAGACCCTGGTCATCGGCCTGCGCGGGGACAGCAACCCGCAGTGTCCCAAGCCGTGAGTGGGCGGGCGTCGCTGGCGGGGAAGGCGCGGGTTCATCGAGCCCCCGAACCATTCCGGCCCGCGTCTCGCGACGACCGAGGGGCTTGGCGCTGGCACGCGTCCCAACTGCGAGGAACCCGATGACCCCACCGCACCCGCACCCGTCTACCTGGCGAGCCCTGCGCGCCATGGTGCTCCTGTGTGTGCCCCTGGTGCTCAGCTGCTCTGAGGGCGCCTCGCCGGCCGCGAAGACCGGCCCAGGCTGCGACACGAGCCTGCGCCCGATCGTGTTCGTCCACGGCTACCTGGCGTCCAGCGATACGTGGGCCGAGCACGCGCAGCGCTTTGCCGCCAACGGCTACTGCCCTGACCGGCTCGTGGCGTTGGACTGGGACAGCGTGGGCGGCGAGACCGACCCGTCTGGGCTGTTGCTCGGCGTTGTCGACGAGGTCCTGCAGCGGACCGGCGCCGACCGAGTCGACCTCGCTGGCCACTCGGCGGGGGGCGCACTCTCGCTGGCGTTCCTCTCGGACCCCGCCCGCGCCGGGAAGGTCGCGCACTATGCCCACGTGGCCGCTCGTACCACGGGCGAGGACGGCGCGGCGCTGAGCGCGCCGTCCGGCGTACCGACCCTCAACCTGTACTCCGCAGCCGACGCCGCGGTGCCGGCGGGCACGCTCGACGGCGCGACCAACAAGGACCTGAAGGACCAGGATCACTTCGAGGTGGCGACCAGCCCCGAGAGCTTCGCGGCCATCTATCGCCACTTCCGCGACGGTCAGTCCGCCACCACGGAGACCCCTACCGCGACCGCCAAGCCTGTGCTCGCAGGCAAGGCGCTCTTCTTCGGGCACAACGACCCAGCCACCGGCTGGACCGTCGAGGTCTACCGCGTCGACGCGGCGACAGGGCAGCGCACGTCGGCCGCCGCGACATTCGACGTGTCCTCGGACGGTGCGTGGGGGCCCTTCGCGGCGGCGCCTGAAGCGCGCTACGAGTTGGTCCTCGTGTCTCCCGACGGCACCGGCCGGCGGGTCCACCACTACATCGAGCCGGTCGTCGCCGACCGGCGACACCTCGTGCTTCGCAGCCTGCCCGGGCCAACGACCCTGGTCGGCGCCCTGTTGGCCGGTCTGCCAGCGACCGGCGACGGCGTCACCGTCGTGTACTCGACCTCCCGCGCGGTCGTGTTCGGTCGGGACCAGCTCAGCGTGGACGGCCGGGAGTTGGCGTCGCCCCTGCTCTCTCCGCCCGAGCGCACCGCGATCGCCTATTTCCTGTTCGATG
>JAUIAC010000661.1 GCA_030425545.1 bacterium
TTCTACCTGCCCGACGGCAGCCGCGCGACGAGCAACGGGCCGCTCATCGACGCGCTGGTGGCGACGGCGCGCGACGTCGGCCGCCGCATCGCCACACCTGCAGAGGCCCGCGCGGTCTTCGGCCTGGCGCCCGCCGCTTGAGCCACGAGCGGGCCCGTCGCGTGACCAGCGGCGTCCCCTGACTGGCCGTACCCTCGCAAAAACGCGACGCGCCGCCGTGAGCGAGCTCACCGCGGCGCGTCGACACGTTGGTCACGCAGAGGCGTCCGGTCGCCCTGTGTGCGCGCCGGACTCCCTCCGAGGCAGGCCCCTAGATGCTGCCCTGCTGCTGCTTCTTCTTGCGCAGCAGCTCCTTGAGCTTCTGGATGAGGCTGCACGACTTCTGGTAGCCGTTCTTGCAGTTCTTCTGAACGATCTTCAGCCCCTCGATGCGGCGCTTCTTGCCGGGCGTGTCGCCTTTGCCGAGCAGGAGCCAGGCCCCAACCGCGTGGCACGACTTCTGGTTGCCGTTGTCGCAGGCGCGGGCGACCTTGCGCACGTTGTCCGGCGCGCTGTAGGGCAGGGCGCTCTCGGAGCGCTGCTGCAGGCCCGACGACCGGCTGCTGCTGCTGCTGCGACTGGAGAGGCTGCCACCGTTGCGGTTGAGCGCGCGCATCAGCTTGCAGGCCGGGCGGTAGCCCTCGTCGCAGGCGTGGCGGAAGTAGCGCCGACCCTCGACCTTGCGGTCCTTGCCCGCGCCGCCGATCGAGAACCAGATGCCGACCCAGTTGCAGGCCTTCATGTTCCCGTCGTCGCAGTCCTCGGCCTTGCTCATGGCCTTGTCGGACGCGTTGGCCGGCATGCTGTTGGCTGCGCCGATTCCGCCGCCACCGCCACCGCAGGCGACTAGGGTGGGCGCTACCAGAAGGGTCGGCAGCAGCACGCGCGCTACATGGCTACGCAGGGTGCGATTGGTCATCACTGGGCTCCATGGGTGGGCCTCGCGACCCGGGAATGAGGGACAAGAGAACCCTACAACGGGCCTTTGTTAGATGGAAGACGCGCGACGGGCGCCAAAGTTGTGACGCCGCGGGCCTCGCGGCACGTCCCTCACCGACTCCCACAGCGCGCGATCGCGCGCCAGACGCGGGCGCCGAGCGCCGTCGCCGCCGCCGCGGCGTTGCGGAATGCGGCCCGGCCTCCTAGCCTTGCCCGACCCGGAAGGAGCTCCCCATGCGTCCCGCGCATCGTCGCGCCGCGCCGCCCGTAGGCGGACATCCTCTCTCAGCGCGCTCGTGTCCCACCCGCCAGCCGAGGCGCCCCGGCGCCCGACGGGCTGCGCTCCTGTCGTCACGGCGTGCCGTGCTGCTCGCCGCCGCGTTGACCCTGGCGGGCTGCGGCGCGGCGACCCCGCCGCCGCCGCGTCAGGCGACGGCGCTGCCGGCCAACCATCCCGTCCAGCGGCTGGTCACCGACCTCACCCGCGACGACCACGTGTGGCAGCGCCTGGTCGGCCTCTGCGACGGCTTTGGCCACCGGCTGAGCGGCAGCCAGAGCTTGGAGGGCGCGATCGACTGGGCCGTGGCTTCGCTCAAGGCCGGCGGCATCGGCAACGCCCACCGCGAGGCGGTCACCGTGCCGCGCTGGGTGCGGGGGGCCGAGAGCGCCGAGATCGTCGCGCCGACCGTCGCTGGCGCGCCGGTCAAGCTGGCGCTGCTGGGGCTCGGTGACTCGGTGGGCACCCCGCCAGGGGGCGTCACAGCCGAGGTGGTGGTGGCCCACGACGACGCCGAGTTCACCGCGCTCGGGGACCAGGTGCGGGGGCGCATCGTGCTCTTCAACAACCCCATGCCCCAGTGGACCGAGGCCCATGGCGCCTGCTACGGCAAGACCGTCCGCTACCGGGTCCGCGGCGCTGTCATGGCCGCCAAGGCGGGCGCCGTCGGTGTGCTGATCCGCTCGGTCACCGCTCACAGCCTGCGCTCGCCCCACACCGGCATGCTCCGCTACGGCCGCACCGTCACCAAGATCCCGGCCGCGGCGCTCAGCACCGAAGACGCCGACCGCATCGACCGGCTGCGCAAGGCCGGCAAGACCGTGAAGGTGCGGCTGACCATGGGCGCGGTGCGCGGCGGCACGGCCCAGAGCGCCAACGTCGTAGCGGAGATCCGCGGGCGCGAGCGCCCGGACGAGGTGGTCATCGTCAGCGGTCACATCGACTCGTGGGACGTGGGCCAGGGCGCGCACGACGACGGCGCCGGCGTGGTCATGGCCATGGAGACGCTGCTCTCGATGAAGCGGCTCGGGCTGCGTCCACGGCGGACCGTGCGGGCGGTGCTGTGGACCAACGAGGAGAACGGCATGGCTGGGGTGCGCGGCTACCTCAAGCGCCACAAGGCCACCCTGCCGAAGCACGTCGCCGCCATCGAGGCCGACGCGGGTGGGTTCGCGCCGGTGGCGTGGGGCGTGGCCATGAAGGACAAGCTGGCCCAAGGCCGCGCCGCAGAGTCGCTGGCGGCCTTCTTGCCGGTGTTGGAGCAGGGGCCGGTGGGGCCCATGCGGGTCAAGCCGGGCGCGTCGGCGCCGGACGTAGGCTGGTTCCGCGCCCACGGCGTGCCCGCGCTCGGGCTCTACACCCACGGCAAGCACTACTTCGACTACCACCACACCCGGGCCGACACGGTCGACAAGGTCGACCCCAGCGAGCTGGGGCGATCGGCCGCGGCCATGGCGGCGCTGGCCTGGCACTTGGCCGAGCGGCCCGGAAAGCTGGGCGAATAGCGGGCGCCGCCTCGGGCGGCTACGTCCCGCGGAGGCGCGACGCGCGC
>JAUIAC010000662.1 GCA_030425545.1 bacterium
GTCGCCCGTGGAACCCGACGACACCTCGGCGACCTCACAGCCGGCGAGCACCCCCGCGACGGCGCAGCCGGAGAGACCGGCGAGGAACGCGCGACGGGAGGTCACTTGCTCAGCCACGCTCGGCAAGGGAGTTCGACTCATGTTGGCCTCCACGGGCGCGCACGACGCGCGTCCAAGTCTGGGCATGGTGTGCTGCGAGGGGAGCTGCGGGCGGCAGGGTCGCGCGCTTCGGCGACGTCGGTCAAGACGGCCCCGGCGCGCCCCGAACCGCTCGGGCCACGTGCGAAGCGGGGCCCTGGCCGCGACGCCCCCGGGAGAGGGAGGCGCGGGGCGACGCGTCAGCGCGATGAAGCGACCAAGGGCGCTTCACCCGCCTACGGCAGGGTGCCGACGTAGTCGTTGTCCTTGTAGTTGCTGTGGCAGCCGGTGCACCCGGCCAGCTGACCTTCGTTGGCGATCTGGCCGTCGGCGTCCAGCTCCTGCCACACCCAGTTGCCTGCGGCGCCCGCAACCGACGCGTCGCCCTGCTTCATCGCCCAGTACGCGGTGATGTCGGTGCACTTCGAGTCGCTGTGTCCCACCTTCACGAAGACCGTGCCCTCCGCGAAGGGGTAGGTCTTCGCCTTGAACGCCGCCTCGGCCTCCTTGTTGACGTAGGTCGCGACGTACTTGCCGCCGTGAGAGCCGCTCTTCTCGCAGGCGGTGATCTTCGCGTAGTCGGTGGCGTAGGTCTTGGGGAAGAACGCGTTGGCGTCCAGCTCCGACGCGCAGCCGGTAGCAAACGCGAGCGGGGCGACCATGAGCAGGGTCAAGGCCAGACGGGCGGGCGAGCGGTGGTTCATGCGAGGTCTCCTGACGAGGTGAGCGAGGGCGGCCACGTTGCGTCGGGCCGGGTCGAAAGGGGCGAACGAAGGGTGGGCAGAGCCTCCGGTAGAAGGGTGCAGCAGACAAGTCGAAGCCAGTGACGACCCGCCGGCGCGGCCGTTACAGTCCTCGACCCACGCCTCAGCCTGCCGTACCGAAGCGCCTCGTCCGCAAGAAACTGCGAATGACTTGCGGCCATGGGACGTTGGGCTGACCATCAGAGCGCGTCTGGCGTGTCGCCGGTCTGCGCGTTGTGGCGTGTCAGCCACGAATGGGGAGTGTCACATGAACACGAAGAAGCTCGCGACCAGCGTTGGTGTCGCCGTGATGGGTCTCGCGTTGGGGGCCACGTCGGCGAGCGCGATGAGCGCGTCGGATCAGGCCCCGGCCAGCGTCAAGGCCGGCTGCGGTGGCAAGGGCGGCTGCGGCGGCAAGGGCGGCTGCGGCGGCAAGAAGGACGACAAGAAAGCCGACAAGAAGGCCGAAAAGAAGGCCGAAAAGAAGGCTCCGAAGAAGAAGGCCGACAAGAAGTAGCTCGGCTCTTCGGCAGCGCCCTGGCACGGGCGTCGCCCTGCCGCGCTGGCGCGCAGGGTCCTTGGTGAGGCGCGTACCCGACGGTACGCGCCTCACGCCGCTTTTGCGGCCCTCAGCGGAGCGGTTGGACCTCGAATCCGTGGGACCACCACAGCCCCACGCCGGTCCCGGCGACGTCGAGCTCGGGCCGCGTCGGCACGAAGACGCACACGTTAACGGTGTCCGTGTCGCTGAGGTTGATCATCGCGCCGGCGAAGAGGGTGAGGTTGAGCTCTGCCCCCGGAGCCGACAGGTAGTGAAACACGTCAACCTCTCCGTACACAGACCAGGTGTCGTTGAGGACGCGCTCGACCACAGTGACCAGGAAGAAGCTGGACGACGACCAGTCGCGCGGCGTGAAGTAGCCGATGAGGTTCCAGGTGATCTGCCAACCTTCGGGTTCCATTGTGTGGAAGAGTCCCGGCGACAGCGCCCACGGGTCTCCGTCGGCGTGGGCTTGGAGGTTCAGCCCGGGCGAGAACGAGAGTCCGTCGACGATCTGGATGCGGGGCTGCAGATAGATCCAGTCATGCACCATGGCGCCGGGGGTCCACAGCGTGGCTCCGGCGATGATCATGTCGACCCGCTCCCCCAGCCCGACCTGCAGCTGGAGCTGGGGGAAGGACTCGAGCGTGCGGCCGCTGCTCCCGCTCGGTGCGGCCCGGACGGAGAGGGCGGGGACCACGTAGAGCTCGCCAGGCCCGACCACGCCACCGGCCCAGTCGTTGTAGCCATCGGCGAGGGCTGCGGTGGGCGTCGCGAGCGCCGCGAGCACCAGGAGCGCTCGCGTCAGGAACCGTCGGAGGGGGTGGAGCACCCCTACTGGACCGGGCCGTCGGCCTCGGGGCGCCAGCCGTCGAGCGCGCGACCGACCATGTCGAAGCGGTCCTGCCCCCAGAAGCAGAGATCACCGACGAAGAAGGTGGGGGCCCCGACCGCGCCGCGGGCGGCGGCCTCGTCTGTGGCGGAAAAGAGGCTCGCCTTCACCGCGGGATCCTTCGTCCCGGCCAGCAGCGCCGCCGCGTCGACGCCCAAGGCCGCGAGCGGGCCCGCGCTCAGGATGTCGGACAGCACGCCGGCGTCACTGATGTCGCGCCCCTCGCCCCAGTAGGCGCGGAAGATCGCCGCGCACACCGCCGCGTGGGCCGCGCCCTGGTCGGGGCCCGTCAGCTGCAGCACCACGCGCAGGGCGGCGATGGTGTTCATGGGGAAGTGCGCCGGCCACGCGTAGGGCAGGCCGCGAAGCTCTGCCCAACGCGCGATGTCCCGGCCGAGCCAGGCGCGCTTCTGCGGTGACGCCGCGTTGATCGGCACCAGCGGCGACTCCAGCGTCTTGAACAGCCCCCCGAGGAAGAAGGGCCGAT
>JAUIAC010000663.1 GCA_030425545.1 bacterium
GCGCACTGGTCGTCGCTCTTGCAGGCGCCGCAGGCGTCGGTCTTGACGTGGACGCAGCCCTTGGCGTCCGGCTTCGACGAGCTCATGCCCGGCGCGCAGGCGTCCTTGGTGCAGGGCTCCCCGTCGTCACAGACCTTGTCGTTCGGCTGAGCCACGCACTGGCCCGTCTTCGGGTCGCAGCTGTCGATGGTGCACGACACGCCGTCGCTGCAGGCCTTGGTGCCGGCGACCACGCACTTGCCGTCCTTGCAGGCGTCGGCGCTGCAGGCGTCGCCGTCGTCGCAGTCGCTGTCGCTGTTGCACACGGGCGGCTTGCAGTCGGGGATCGTCTGGCTCACGCACTGGCCCTTCACACACGCGTTCAGGGTGCACACGTCGCTGTCGGTGCAGTCGCTGGCCGCGTTGCACGCCTTGCAGCCGGGGGTCGGCTCGTGCACGCAGGAGCCGGCCACACAGGCGTCCTTGGTGCAGGGGTTGTCGTCGGCGCAGCTGTCGGCCGACGTGCAGCCGCCACCGCAGCCCGGGATCTTCTCGAACACGCACTGGCCGGTGGCCGCGTCGCAGGTGTCCTTGGTGCAGTCGTTGCCGTCGTCGCAGGCGCCGTCGGCGCTGCAGCCCTGACCGCAGCCGGGGATCGCGACGTGCTGGCAGTTGCCGGTCTGCTGGTCGCAGCTGTCGGCGGTGCAGTCGTTGCCGTCGTCGCAGACCTTGGGCGTGCCCACGCAGGTGCCCGCCAGGCACGAGGCCGCGCTGGCGCACTTGTCGTCACTGAAGCACAGGGTGCCGTCGAGCAGGTTCACGGTGGCGCAGGCGCCCTGCACGCAGGCCGTGGTCTGGCAGCCGCTGAGGCCGTCGGGCTCGGGGCACTGGGCGTCGCTGGTGCAGGCGCCACCGCTGCTGGTGTCGTCTTCGCTTGCGCCGGAGTCCTGCTCGTTGATGTCCCCGACGCTGCTGCCGGTGTCGTCTCCCACGTTGGTGCCGCCGGAGCCGACGTCGACGTCGCTGCCACCGCAGGCGGCGAGCGTAAAGCTCAAGAGCAGGGCCAGGCCCAGGCTCGAACCGTGAAGAGACGCCCGACAGGCGGGGTCTCGGTCTGTGTTCAGTGCACGCATCGTCTGCTCCTTCGGTGCACGGCGTGGCGGCCGTGCGCTTTCCCTGCCGCGCGAGCGTACATTCTCCGCCCGTTCGAACCCAGCGTGGCTACGGAACTTCATAGATTCCGACGCTGCAGACCCTTGGACCCGTCACCGGGTGGTTTCCGCATCAGCGGCACGTCTGTGCGTCGCCGCCGCTCACGTCAGCGTGCCGTGGCCCTCGAGCTCCTCGAGGGTGCGCGGCCAGTCGGCCTTCAGCAGCCGCGACAGGGCGCGGTCGGCCAACACCCGACCGCCGGTCTGGCAGCCGGGGCAGTAGTTGGTCTCACGCGACGCGTAGACGATCCGCTGAATCGGCACGCCGCACGTCGGGCAGGGCTGGCGGAAGCGCCCGTGCACCGCCATGGCGGGGTGAAAGGCCGTCACCTTGGGCGGAAAGTCGCCGCCGGACTCGTCCCGGAGGCGGGCGATCCAGTCGCGCAACACCTGCTGCGTGGCGGCGTGCAGGGCGTTCAGCGCGGCGTCGTCGAGGTTGCTCGTCAGCTGCACGGGGCTGAGCCGGGCCCGGTGCAAGATCTCGTCCGCATAGGCCCCGCCGATGCCCGCCAGCAGCCGCGGGTCGGTCAGCGCGCGCTTGAGGGTCCGCCGCTCGCGGCGCAGCGTGGCGCGAAAGGTCGCCGTGTCGCAGGCGAGCGGGTCCACGCCGCCGCGATCGTGGGCGGCCAGCGCCGCAGCGCCGCGGTGCAGGTGCAGCGTGGCGCGCCGCTTCTTGCCCGCCTCCGTGAGCACCAGCACCCCCGGGTCGAAGACCAGCCGCGCCTGGGTGATGCGGCCGGGCCCCTTGGCGCCCGGCGCCATCCATCGCAGCCGGCCGGCGACCATCAGGTGCAGCACCGCCACCAGCTCGTCGCTGAAGTGGAACACCAGGCGCTTGCCCAGCAGGTCGACCCGCTCCAGCGTCTGGTCGGCGAAGGCGGACGCCGGCGTCTCCCAGGTCTTCAAGAGCGCGAAGCCGCGCACGTCGAGCTGCCGCAGGGGGTGCCCCACGCAGTGACGTTCGAGGGCGTCGCAGTACACCCGCAGGTCGGGCAGCTCGGGCATGGGCAGCTCCTGCGCGCGGGCCGGCGCGCCGTGGCCGGTCGGTCAGAACTCGGTGATGACCGCGGCGTCCGGCAGGCCGCGAGCCAGCAGGGCCTCGCGGGTGTCGCGGACCATGTCGACGCCCCCGCACAGCAGCGCCACGTCGCCCGCGGGCTGCAGCGGCACCTGCGCACGGCGCTCAAGCCAGCCGCTCCGCAGTCCAGCGGGGATGCGGGGATCGTCCCGCTCGCGCGTCACCACCGGCACGTAGCACAGCCGGTCCGGATCCCCGCGCAGCTCGTCCGCCCACGCCAGGCAGGCCGCCGTGCGCACGCTGTGTGCCAGCACCACCCGCCGGAAGCCGTGACGCCCAGCCCGACACACCGAGAGCAGCGGCGCCAGACCCGTGCCAGCAGCGAAGAGCCACAGCGTCTCGTCACGCGAGGTCGTGTCTTCGGGCAGGGGCGCCCCCACCACCAGCGGCGCCACCTCGCCCGCCGCCGTGCGGTGCGGGATCACCAGGCGCCCCGCGCCAGCGCGGCTGACGAAGACCGTGTCGCCCACCCGCAGATCCGCCGGGTTTCCGGGCTCTTCGTCGCCCTCCGCCGGCGCCACGAGCA
>JAUIAC010000664.1 GCA_030425545.1 bacterium
CCCAGGCGCTGCATGGCGCGGGTGGCCGCCAAGAGCTCGCGCGGGGTCCGCGTCTCGCTGTCGGTGCCCAGCACGCCAACGACCGAGGTGACGCCGGCGAGGGTGAGCTGCGTGAGCTGCAGGGGCGGCACCTTGGTCTCAGGGCCGTCCTCGCCGCCGCCGCCGGTCAGGTGCACGTGGGCGTCGATGAGGCCGGGGATGACCTTGGCGCCAGCGAGGTCGACCACCTCGAGCGGCCACCCCTGAGGTGGGGTCGGCGAGCCGAGCGCGGGCCCGAGCGCGGCGATGCGTCCGCCGGCGATGAGGAGGTCACACCGGCCGAGGGGTGCGGGGGCATAGACGTCGGCGTTGCGCAGCAGGGTCAGCATGGCGCGGAGACTAACAAACTGAGGCAGGTCACCGCAGCCCCGCTAGGACGGCGCGGCGCCATCGGCGGGGGGCGCGCTGCAGCCCGGCGCTATCGGCGGGGGGCGCGCTGCAGCCCGGCGGCGATGTGGTGTTGCAGGCGGCGCGCGGCGTCGCCGTCTTCCGGCGCGTGGGGGCGGCGCAGCACGTCGTCCACCAGGTGCCAGGCGTCGGTCGGCCGGTTGAAGCTGGTCACCAGCAAGCGCGCCAGCCCCAGCCGGGCCGCGTTGGCCTGCGGCGCTTGGGGCCAGAGGCTCAAGAGCCGCTCGTGGACCGCGGCGGCGGCGCGGCCGGCGTGTGCCTGCTCGAGCGCGAGCCCCAGCTGCAGCACGTCGCCCGGGTAGAGCCGCTGCAGCTCGGGTGCGCGGAGGGCGAAGAAGTGGTCCGACGCGCCCTGCACCGCCCCGCCCGCGAGCAACGTCCGCAGCTCAGACGCTGGATCCAGGGGCGGCGGGACCACCTCGGGCGCCGCGCCGAAGCCCGCGCCGCGCCTCCGCGGTTGCTGCCAGCCGGTGGACGGCCGCTGCGGGCGCCAGTCCCGCGCCGCCCACTCCGGCTCGTCGTCCTGGGTCGGCAGCCCCGCCCGCAGCGCCCACGCCACGGCGAAGCCCGCTGCGAACCCGCCCAGGTGGGCGCCGTAGCTCACGCCACCGCCGCCGCCGATGACCAAGGGCAGGATGTTATCAAGCAACACGTAGGCCCCGAGCACCCAACGCGCGCCCACCTCGACCGTGCGCATGATGAAGGGGAAGAAGAACACGAAGAGCCGCACACGGTTGCGCGGAAACCACAGAAAGTAGGCTCCGAGCACCCCGGAGATGGCCCCCGACGCGCCCACCGAGGGCACCCCCAGCCCCCACCGCAGCGCCACGTCGCCCAGGCCCGCGGCGACGCCGGTGCCGAGGTAGAAGATCAGGTAGCCCGCCCGCCCCAGCCGGTGCTCGACGTTGTCACCGTAGATCCACAGGAAGAGCATGTTGCCGAGCAGGTGCGACCAGCCGCCGTGCAGGAACATGGCGGTGAACAGGTCCGCCACCTCCAGGGCTGCGGGGCGCACGCCGTGGCTGAACACCACCAGGTCATAGGCGGTCACCTGCTGCGCCAGCGCGGCGAGCTGCGCGCGCCCGACGCGACCGTCTTGCAGCAGCGTCCGCAGGTACTCGTCCAAGGCCGGATCGGCGAGGTCGGCGTGGCGCGAGCGCAACGGCAAGAGCACCAGGAACACGAGCACGTTGGCCGCGATGAGGCTGTAGTTGACCCAGGGGGTGAAGCGCGGGTTCGGGGTGTCGCCGATGGGCAGGATCACGACGGGCTCCTTCGCGGCTGTGGCGCGGGTCTCCCACCATAGGTCGCAGCGCGCGCGGCGCACGTCCAGCGCCGGGCCAAGGGGTCGACTGAAGCGCTGGCGTCGCGACGGGGCCGGCACTACTGTTGTGCCATGGCCTATGTCTCCGAACCCGACTGCGCAGGCGCCCCAGACGCCCCAGACGCCCCAGACGCCGCTGGCGCCCCTGCCGCCCCCAACGCGACCGCCGCGACCGACGTCCCCCACGCCCCCGACGCGACCGACGTGCTGACCCACCTGATCCTGGTGCACGATCTCTTCGCGCGGGCGGCGCAGGCCCTGACGGACGCACAGGTGCCCACGGTGGCGCTCAAGGGGGTCGCGCTCACGGGGCCGGCCTACGGCTTCGGCGAGCGCTTCATGAGCGACGGGGACCTGCTGGTCGGGGTCGACGAGCTGCGGCGCGCCCACGCTGCGCTCCGCGAGATCGGCCTGGTGCGCATCGCCGACGACGAGGGCACGCCGCTGCGGCGCCGGTCGCGTCCGTCTTGGGGCTGGCACGACCCTCACCTGCGTCAGCTCGACGTGCACGTCCGGCTCGCGGAGCGGCCGCTGCGACGCCCCGACGAGGCCGGCGTGCTCGCCCGCGCGGTGCCGCATGAGGTCAGCGGCGTGGCGACCCTGCGTCCCGCCAACGAAGACCTGCTGCTGACCCTCGCCCTCGACCAGGCCAAGGACAGCTTCTTGCGCAAGCGGCACGGTCTGCACGACGTCGCCCGCGTCGTGGCGGCGCTCCCGCTGGACTGGCGCGCGCTCGTGACGCGGGCCCGGGCGTGGCGCTGCGCGGTGCCCCTGTGGCTCGCGCTGCGTCACGCGCAGCGTAGCGCCGACGCCGAGCTCCGGGTCCCGGCCGACGCGCTGGCCGCGCTGGCGCCCTCTCGCGCCCGGGCGCGCCTGCTCGAAGACCGGCTCGCCCTGAGCGCCCCGTCGCCGCACGCCTTCGCCTCGCTCTCTGGCCGCTGGCGGCGCGGCCTCGCGGGGCTGGTCGCCACCGACGCCGCCTGGCACGCCGCCGCGCACGCCGGCCGCTTCGTGGTGGAGCG
>JAUIAC010000665.1 GCA_030425545.1 bacterium
TTCGGACCACAGCCTGCCTGGCCAGCCGCCCTCTTCGGGCCGCGGCGTCCTAGCTCAGCGCCTGGCTGAAATCCTCTTCGTCCACCAGCTCGTCGACGACCTCCCAGGGGTCGGGGCCGGGGTCGCTGGCGCGGGTGGGCGGCGGCCGTGGCGCCGGTCACGATGTGCGGGCCGCGCAACGGGGCGCCCAGAGCGGCGTCGTGCGTGGCGTCGTGAGCGGCGTCGTGAGCGGCTGGGCCGGCGTTGCGCTCCGGCTCCGTTGGCAGCTCGCCGCGCCATCGCCCGCTCGGCAGCGGCGCGCCGAGCAACAGCCGCCGCGCCGCGGTGGTGACCTGGGCGGCGCCGAGCGCGACGCTCGAGGCCAGCTGTGGCCAGGAGGCCACCGTCTCGCCCATCTCGACGAGGCTCGCCGCCGTGCGAGGGGAGAGGGTGTCGAGCCCGAGCACCGCCATCACGAAGGCCACCCGCGCGCCTTCGTCGCCGGCCTGCAACGCGCGGAGGTCGACGCCGTCGGCGAGGCCGTGGAGCAGCGGCCGCTCGGGGTCGAGGTCAAATCGCTCCACGTCGAGCAGCCCGCCCTCCGCGGTGGCCATGAGCACCGGCACACCGAGCTCGCGGGCGCGCAGCCGCAGCGCGATCTTGAGCGCCAGGTCGTCGCACTCCTCCACCAAGAGATCGACGGGCCGGCCCGCGTCGTCGCACAAAAACGCGTCGAGGTCGGTCGGGTCGACGCCAGCGGGGAGCGTACGGAGCTCGACAAAGGGGTCCATCGACCAGATGGCGGCGGTCGCCAGCGCCAGCTTGCTGCGCCCGAGGTCGCCGACGCCGGCGCGCAGCCGGTTGAGGTTCGACAGGTCCACCGTGTCGGGGTCGGCGAGCGTGAAGTGGCCGCCAATGCCCTCCTGCGCCAGGCACACGGCGATGGCCTGGCCCACCGAGAGGCCGGCCACCGCGATGTGGGCGCGGCCCAGCGTGGCCTGTTCGTCTGCGGTGATCTTCAGCCGGTTCCGGTCCAGCCGCAGGGCCCGATGCAGCGCCGGTGGCAGGCAGCGCACCAGGCGCCGGTCCCAGGGTTGCCACACCCAGCGGCCCCAGCGGTCGACCCCCTCGGGCGCCGCCTCCGCGAGCCACCGCGCGACCTCGTCGGGGCGCGGCGCGGAGCCGCCGGCGCGCGCCGTGAGCAGCTCGGCCACCTGCCGGGTCAGCGTGTCGCACCGGGCGGCGACCCGGCCGCTCTGCACCAGGGCCAGCAGGGCCGCGCGGTCCTGCGCGACGCGCGGGTCGAACACCCGCACGGGCGCAGCGTCGCGGGGCGCGGCGGAGCGCGCGGCGGGGATCGTCGCCAGCGCGTGGGTCAGCGCGGCGTCCGACACGGCCGTGTCCCTCGTCGAAGGTGAGTTCGCGGCCGAGGTCGCGGCGCGCCCGCTCGCGGAGGTTCGATCGTCGCGCGTGTCGCTCATGCGGTGGCTCTCGGTGGCAGGCGGAGCTCGAAGCACGCCCCGCCGTGCGGGCTGTCGCGCACCTCGAGCGTGCCGCCGTGGGCCTCCGCGATGTCTCGGGCGATGGCGAGGCCCATCCCCGTCCCCTTGCCCGGTGGCTTGGTCGTGTGAAAGGGCGCGAAGATGCGGTCGCGCTCACCGGCCGGCACACCGGGCCCGTTGTCTTGGACCCGCACCACCACCGTCGCGCCGTCCCGGCTGGCGCTCACCCAGACCTCGGTGGCCGCGTCGAGCCCATTCAGGACCAGGTTCGTGAGCGCCTGCTGCACGAGGTCCGGCTGGCAGTGCACCTCAGGGTCGTCGCCGGGCGCCTCGTGCAGCGTACGGTCGCTGCGGAGTCGGTGAGCGAGCAACGGTCGGATCTCGTCGAGGCACGCGCTCAGGCGCCACGCGCGCCACTCCAGCCGACCGGTGTCGTGTCGGGCGAACTGCTGCATCGCCCGCACGATGCCCTCGATGCGCTTGCCGCCGCGCTGCACCGCGTCGAGCAGCGCGACCCGCTCCTCCGGCGTCAGCCGCAGGTTCGGGTCCTTGAGCAGGCGCACCGACTGCAACAGCGCGTTGACGGGGTTCAACACCTCGTGGGCCAGGCCCGACGACAGCGAGCCGAGCAGGTGGGCTTTTTCGGAGCGCACCAGGTGCTCGCGCAGGCGCTGGAGGCGGAGCTGGGTGTGCACCCGCGCCATGAGCTCGAGGGCCGAGAACGGCTTGCGCACGAAGTCGTCGGCCTCCGCGTCGAAGCCGGCCAGCGCAGCCTCGTCGCCGTGGCGCGCCGTCACCAGGATCACCGGGATACGGCGCGTGCTCGGGTCCGACTTCAACGCGCGGCACAGCGCGTAGCCGTCCATGACCGGCATCATCACATCGCTCAGCACCAGGTCGGGCGGCCGCCGCTGGACAGTGGCCAAGGCCTTGGCGCCGTCGCTCGCCGTCTCCACCCGGTAGTGTCGCCCCACCACGCGGGTCAGGTAGGCACGCAGGGCGGGGTTGTCGTCCACCACCAACACGACCTGCGCGCCCACGGTCTCCGCTGTGGCAGTTGGCGCCTGGGGATAGGCCGCATGAACGCACTTACCTGCTGTTGCGAGGGAGGTTGTCATAAGATCCATTCTCGGACACTAGCCCTCAGCCTGCCGAGGCTCTCTCGGCGGCCCCAAATTCGAGGTCCAGGGCGATCAACGCCTCGTCCTCGACCACCAATACCTTCGGCGCAAGTCGCCCCGTGTCGTCCAACCTGTAGACTCCCATGCCGGCCTCGCGATGCAGAGCGTGCGCCCAATCGCC
>JAUIAC010000083.1 GCA_030425545.1 bacterium
AGTTGAAGCGTTTTGTCGAGAAGCTTGCGTTCCTCAAGGTAGCCGAGCAGCACGTCGAGCATGTTGAGATGGAACACCTGAAGGTCGCCGTAGTGCGAAGAAAGCCGGCTGGTGAGCCACGTGATGTGCTTTCGAACCTCAAGCTCTTGGTCGGCGGGATAGTCGAAGATGTAGCAGGCAATTTCGTTGCCAATTCCGCGGCTGGAGAGGAAGTCCTTGCTCGTCACGCGAGGCAGAATCTGGTCTAGTCGCGCGTTGAAAGATGCCCTCATTCGGCAGGCTCCATACAGCGAAGGACGAGGCCCTCGCCGTTGTCTCGCAGGTATGTAGCGAGCCGTGGTTCGACGTAGACATGTTGCAGCGCCAGCGACTTGCTGTCAGAGATGTAGCCGACCTCGGCCAACATCGAGAATACAGCGGAGCGCAGCTTGTTGATGGTCGCTTCGCTCCATCGCGGCATGTCTGGATCGCGACCGCGGCAGGCAGCGATGAAGTCTGACCAGCAGTGCGGTGCCAGCTGCTTCGCGAACACCACATGGTGGTCATGAATGACGAAGCGCATGAAGTCGGCGAGCAATCGGCTCTCCTTGAGTGCGGCCGCGAACACGGCCTGCGTCGCAAGGGTTCGGTCGCCGTCTCGCACCATGTGCCACAGACCGATGCCCATGGGCTCGAGACGCGCGCGGATGAGGCGTGCGATGCGACGAATGGACACTGGGCTGCCCATCTGGAGGACGTTGTCGTGGAGCAGTGTCTTCGTCCATGCCTCCACGTTGGTGGAGGTTGGGCGGTCGACTTCGTCCAACAGCAGGCCTGCGACCACGCGGCTCTCACGGAGTCGCAACGAGGCGCTGGTGATGGTCGACGTGTACGTCATGGTTGCTCCGGGCCGGCGCGACTGTAGGTGCGCGGAGAGGAAGCTGCAAGCCGACCTCCGATGACGTGCACGGGCAACGGCAGATGATAGCGCGATTCCCCACGAAATGAGATGTGCATCGCCTGAAATCTCCCCCCATTTCACGCGGCCAGGTGGAAGGGTTGCCAAAGCTCATGGCTTCCAAGCACTTGCGCATAGGACTCCATCAAGGTGGCAAGCCGCGCCTCGGGCATGTTCGGCATCAGCTCGTACCACCGCTGGCCCTGGCGAAGCAGGGACATCGTGCGCTCCTTCAAAATGTTGGTCTTGAGCAGCCGGACGAGGCCAGCGTGCTCGTCCGCCATGCTCAGCAGGGTCAGCAGCCCCTGCGCGAGCACGGCAAGCAGCATCAGTCGGTCGCGGCGGTCGGCGCGCTGATCGCGTGTCCACTTCATGCCCATGCCGAAGCGCAGGTCCTTGGTGTCGCGGAAAGTCTCCTCGCAAGTGAACCGCTTGCCGTACGCCTGCTTGATCTGGGCGCGCGTGAGCGTCTCGTCGCTGCACATCAGGCACCAGATAACCTTCATGCCCTTGTCCTGCACGACGACCACGACCGGCACCTCGTGCATCTCCAGCGTCAGGCGGGCGCCGTGCAGCGTGCGCATCCTGCCGCCCTTGCCGACCCACTCTCCTGCCGGTTTTTGCGTGGGCTTCGACGACGCATCGGTCACGGTCACGTTCGACTTGAAGCGCAGGATGCACTCGAATCGCGTCTCCTCGAGGATCATGTCGAACAGACTGCTGCGCGCGAAGCCGCGGTCCGCGACGATGGTGCCGGGCATGCCCTCCGGCATCATCGCGTCGAGTTGGCGTAGCAGTTGGTGCTCGTGCTCGTTGCGCTGGCCGCTGAGCTCGGTCTTCACCACTGTCTTCCAGACCAGCGGCAGCGCGGGCCCGTGCCGAGTCTGCATGCTCGCGACCAGCATGCTGTGGTCGTCGGCGTCGAATTCGGTCCAGTCCAGGTTGATGAACACGTGGGTGGTTCCACCGACAGCGTGGGCCACCCAAGGACGGAACACGTCTTCCACAGCGAACTTGTCGTTGCTGAGCAGGCGGTCGACCTGCTTGATGGCGTGCTTGTCGGCGAGACCGCGCGACACGGCGAGCCCCCTGCCAATCATCGAGACGGCCAGCGACGCGCTCGCGACCACGCCATGCGTAGCGTTGGCGAGGCTGAACACGCGCTTGGCGTGCATGTCTTCTCCGAGCAGCTCCCTGACGAAAGCGAGAGTGTCTTCGGCCTTAGGGCGACGATGGTGAGGCAGGGGCGGGCCCACGAGCTTCAAGTGGGGCCTCCGGGCTCTTGAGGAGCCCGGGACACTGATCCCGAAGTCACTGACTTGCAAGTAAGTCATTCCCTGGTCATCACCCGCGCGCGATGAGGGGATCCCTCAGGGTTCAATGTGGTCGGAACAGCTTGGCCGACGGGATGCTGCTATGGACACCAGTCGCTTGCTTGCGTCCCAGCGAACCTTCGACCAATCTTCACCCCGACGCTCAGTCCAGATCGCAGGAGGTTCTCCATGAATTGTCCCGAGTGCGGCGCATCGAACGCGGCGAGCACCCGCTACTGCACGCGATGCGGCACCCCTCTCGGCGCCAGCAACCCAGCTGGTCAGAAGCGCAAGACCACGGCAGACGCTGGGGTCTTCGGCGGCCCGTCCGGCGGCGCGCCCGTTCCGCCGCCCCCGAGGCGACCTGCCAGCGGCGCCGTACGCCGGACCGTGTTGGAAGGGGCCGCAAGCAGCAGCGTGCCGGCTCCCCCGCCGATGCCGGGCTCGGCCGCAGCGCGTCGCCCGCCGCCGCCTCCACCACGGCCGTCGGCTCCTGCGCCTCGTGGCGGCCGTAGCCGCACGGTGCTCGACGAGGGACCAGCGCCGGCGGCCCCAGCCGCTCAAGGCGGTGCGCGTCCGCAGGTCGCAGGCGGCGCCCGCATCATCGGCTGGATGGTGTCGTTCGACCACAATGGTTCCGGCCAGGACTACGTGATCCGCGCAGGAAAGACGCGGATCGGTCGCGCGAGGGACAACGAGATCTCGGTGTTCTTCGAGTCCAAGGCCAGCGACCTGCACTGCACCATTATCTGGCGCGGCGGGAAGGCGGCCGTGAAGGACGAGGGGTCGACGAACGGGACGCTGGTCAACGGCGAGGACATCGGGATTGCCGGCGTCGAGCCGCTCTCGAGCGGTGACACGCTGACCATCGGTGGGTCCACCTTCCAGGTCTTTCTCATCAACCCCGAATTCGCGGGTCAGACCTGGCCGCAAAGCGGCTGGGCCAAAGGCTGAGGGGTTGCCATGAACACCACTTGCGCACGCGCGGCAGCGACGCTCGGTCTTGCCGCAGTTCTGGTTCTGCCGGTCGTGGAGGCGTCGGCAGCTGACTTTCGGATTCGACTGTCTCGCATCCAGGGTAAGCAGGTCGCCATCTACCACGACGCACCCAACGTGGATGCGACGGCGGATGTGGAGATCCACATCGGCGCGACCACCTGTCGCGCTTTGTCAGGCGAGACTCTGAAGCCGCTGCGTGGTGGCGACACGATGACCACGCTCATCGTGCTGGACCGCGGGGGAACGCCGCGGTCCGGGATGGGGCAGCACACCGACGCGATCCGCACCGCGGTCGGCGGGTTCCTCGAGACGATCGTGGGCAAGGGGCCTGGCGATCGCGTGGCCATCGTGGACACGCCCGGGCGGGACAAGGAGCCAGGCCGCCTGCCGCCTACGCGCAAGATCGTCGACGTGAAGGGCTTCCTCTCCAACCTGCCCGAGTCCTCCGGCAGTGGCGCGGATATCTACGGCACCGCCAATTTGGCCCTGTCTGAGCTCGACAAGGGCGCGAGTCGACTCGGCGCAGTCATCTTGATCTCCGACGGAATCGACCCTACAGCCATCAAGGATCCCGCTGCAGTCGACAACCACAAGCGCTTCATCCAAGAAGCTCGCCGACGCGGCGTGCCCGTGGCGGCCATCCATGTCGGGCGAAGTGGCGAGCGCAAGAACGACGACGCCACCCGATTTCGAAACGGGCGAGCCCGTCTCCAGGAGGTCGCGAACCAGACGAATGGTGACTTCCGGAGCATCGACTCCAAGGACGACCTGACGCGCAACCTACGTCTCGTGCTCGACAATCTGGGCAGCACCTACGCCAAGGTCATGCGAACGACTTGCCAGGTCTGTGGCGAGACTGCTGCCAAGAAGGCCGCCATTCTCGACGTACAGATCGTTAAAGCCGGCAAGACCCTTGCTCGCTCGTTGGTCAGTCCGCCGCCCACCATGGATCTACCAGGGGACAACTACGGCTCCTGCGACGCTGTGGTCGCCAAGGCCAGTTCTGGAGCAACAGATGACTCCGCGGCTGGGGCGACAAGCTGCAAGATGGATCCCGACTGCCCCGTCGACAGCAAGTGTGAGGCCGGAGCGTGCGTCAAGCGCAAGACCATGCGCGATCTGCTGCCTTGGGCGGCTGGTGGCTTCCTGGGTTTGAGTGCGCTGTTGCTGCTCTTGGGGTTGCGTCGCAAGTCTCAACGCCAGCGTCAGGCCGCGGAGGCCGCTGCAGAAGAGGCACGTCATGCGGCTGAGCAGGCCCAGGCGGACAAGGAGCGTGCTCGTCAGCAGTTAGCGCAGGAGCGGTCTCGAGTTCAGCGCCTGGAGACAGAGGTTCAGGCACAGACCACGGCAAAGGCACCACCCGCTCCGACCACGGGCCTGCGATTGGCCGCTGCTGCGGGCTCGGTTGAGCACGTGGACCGGGTCTTTGGCCCCGGCAGCTACCTGGTTGGCAGCGAAGAGGACTGTGACCTCAAGCTTACGACCAGTACGGTTTCAGGCCACCACCTGCAGCTGACGGTCGATGCATCCGGGCGCGCTGAGATCCTGGATCTCGCGTCCTCCAACGGGACCTTCGTCAACGAGGTTCCGATCGCTGCGAGGCAGCCCATCGAGATCCAGGCGGGTGACGTCATTGGCCTGTCGCGCCAGGTGCAGATCCAAGTGTTCGCTCTGGACAGTGGCGCGCCGGGTCGCGCCCCAGGGCGTGGCCGCACGCGCATCGAGGAATAGCCGATGTCCAACGAAGTACGCCTGTTGCTCGGTGCCGCCACAGATGTGGGCAAGGTCCGTGAGGTCAACGAAGACGCCCACGGCTTCGTTCGCTCCCGCCTGGGCGATCTCCTGGTGGTCTGCGACGGCATGGGAGGCCACGCGGCGGGCGATCTAGCCAGCCAGACCGCCCTCGACGCCATTCTGGCTCACGCCATCGCAAGTCGGGCCACGGACGAGCGAGCGCTGCTGGAAGAGGCCATCATCGCCGCGCACAAGGAGGTACGTCGAATCGCTGACGCTTCGCCCGACCGGGCAGGCATGGGCACCACTGTCGTCGCGGCGCTGGTTCGCGCCGGGTGGGCGTGGGTGGCCAATGTGGGAGACTCTCGGTGCTACCTGGTGCGCGAGGGTCAGGTTACGCAGGAGTCCAAGGACCACACCAAAGGGCAGCGGCTCCTCGATGGCGGTCTGATTACGCCAGAGCAGCTGGAGACTCACCCCGAGAAGGGTGTCCTCGTGCAGGCGTTGGGGCAGCGAGAAGTTCCCCAGCCTTTTGTCTCGGACGCTCGACAGCTGCAGCTTGGAGACACGCTCGTCCTGTGCTCGGACGGTGTCTACGAGTCCATGCACAAGACGATGGCCGACGTCGCCAAGGCGAAGAACCCGAACTACGCCGCTCACGACCTCACGGCGAAGGCCGTGGAGCAGGACGGCAAGGACAATGCCACGGTCATCGTGGCGCGCTACACAGACCTCGACGCACCGGCTGCTCCGGTTCGGGCTGCGCCGGTTCCCGTCGCGGCGGTACCCCCTTCCGGAGGAAGCGGCAAGAAGCCATGGCTCTGGATCGCCGTGGTCGCTGGCACAGGACTACTGGGCTTCGCGGCGGGTCGAATGACGGCGGCGAAGCCCTCGGCCGAATCGCGCGTGGTCGCCTCGCCTGTGGCCGTGCCCGACGAAGAGGACAAGGCGGGCGGGGCGGGGGCGGACTCACCTGCCGACCGTGGTCCGAAGGCGCTCGATCCAGCGCCAGAAAAGGACGCTGTCTCTCCCTCTGACGATCGCAATAAACCTGCCATGGACCACCCGAAGCCGGGTGCTACGCCGCCAGCGGCACAGGAGGGTCTTAAGCAGAAGGACGACCAGGGGGCTGACGAAGCGAAGCGCGTGAGGGAGAGAAGGCGCCGGAAGGGGCGCAGGCGGAGGGAGGCGCAAAAGCGTCTCCAAGCCAAACGCGAATCGGAGAGGCGAAATACACGTGGCACGCCAAGCCCCCAGGCCGTGAACAAGGCGGCCAGGAACGCCAGAGCAGGCACAACCAGGCCGCCGGCCGCTCCGAGGAAGGAAGCCGACAAGTAGCCCGACGTCTTGTCGATAGACGCCAGTGCGACCTTGGGTTCATGACCAATCGCCGGTGAGATACCCAACCTGCAGCTCGAGCAGGTCAATCGACACACTACGCCCGAGCAACAGCACAGCATCCAGGCTGACCGCCAGCGGCACGTAGGGCTCCAGGGCCCTCCCGTTCACGAACGTACCGTTGGTGCTGTCCAGGTCGGTGACCATCACGTAGCCGTCCTGCCATTGCAGTTCGCAGTGCACACCTGACACCCCATCGCCCTCTGTCAACACGTCCACCTGCGAGGCATCGCGGCCGAGCCGGATCCGCCGCCGCTTGCTCGCGTGCCCGACAGCCGCGTTGAGGGCGACGCGCATGGCCAGCGCACGCTGGAAGCGGTGTTCGGGGGCTGGCGCCAGCGCACGAGCCGCAACGGCTGCCACGTCCTCGCCGACGACCTCTCGCAGCTGGTCGAGGTCTGGCGCAAGCAGGGGACCGACGACTGGCCCGGTCGCGGGTGGCTCGGGGAAGGGTAGCCTGCCCGTGGCCATCTCACAGAGCAGCAGACCGGCGGTGTAGATGTCCGACCGCTGATCGACGATGCCGCCGCGTGCCTGCTCAGGGCTCATGGTCCGCGGAGTTCCGGTTCGACCGCGCAGGTTGGTCTCGTCTGTCTCGTCGCGCATGTCGTAGCGAATCCCCAGATCGGCCAGACGAGCGTTCCCCTGGGCGTCAAGCAGGACGTTTTCCAGCTTCAAGTCGCGGTGGACCATGCCTCGGGCATGAAGCGCGTCGAGGGCTTCGAGGAGTTGCTGTGTCCAGCGCACGGCCTGCTCTGGTTCGAATCCCTGCATGGGTAGTCGATCGGCAAGATCGCCGCTGTCCAGCAACTCGAGCACCATCCCAAAGCGGCCGTCGTGCCAGATCTGGCGGTAGAAGCCGACGAAGCCCGGATGCTTCAGCTGGGCGAGCACGGAAGCCTCGGCTTGCAAGCACGACAGCGCGCGGGGTCGCTGCGCCAATTCCGGGCGCAGGAGTTTGACCGCGACTTCGCCACCCAAGCGATGGTCGTAGGCCCTGTAGACGCTGGCGGTGCCGCCGGTGCCGATCCGCTCCAGCACCTCCAACCAGCCATCGTCCAGCATGGTCCCGACATCCATATCGCAAGACGTATCTTCGGCGTCGGATGCAGCCAAATAAAACTCCGACCGGGTCGAGCCTGGGCGATGCAAGCGACCTGTTGGAGTCGATGTTGGGGGCGGGAGATTAGCGTCTTGCGTCGGGCCTGGTGTCTCCTGCGCTGGTCCGCAGCGCAGGCACGGCTCGCCCGGCGCAATCAACCTGGAGCAAGTGGGGCACACCTGGACCATTTGCCGCGACTCCTCTTGCGCGTGTCGCTTCCCCCCGGTCACTTGCGCGTGGGCGGGGTGATGACGCTTCTGGCTGCGGCGCGAGTGTACCTCTGCCACGCAGGCCAGGGCGAGCGGGTTCGGAACTGGGCTGCCGGAATCTGTCAACGTTCGGAGGTGGGGGTAGTCCATAGCGCCACTAGTGCAGGGCCGAGAGCCAAGCGCCAGGTACGCCACCCATGCCGGCCCTCCCGAATCTCCGCTGCTTGCAACGACACGCCGGTACGTTTGGCCAAGGCCGCGCGAAGCTCTCTGCCGCCGGTCGAAAACTTCGCTGGCTCCGCAGATCCCCAGCGCAACACGATGCGGTGGGGTGAGACCGTCGACTTCTCCGCCAGCTGCTTCGGGTTGAGCTTGCGTATCCGTGCCTGCGGGAGCTTGCTGCCGAAGACGCGCTTGTACACGGCCGACGGGCCCTTGCTCTGGGTCGCGATGACCATGTCCGTCGGGCTCAGCGCCAGGATCCGACCGAACTTATTTGGAAATCGTAGTCCTAGCGACAGGGCCCCGAATGCGCCTGCTGAGACACCGACCAAGGCGACCTGTTGGCCATCACGCGGAAGCAGGCCGCGCTTCTTCAGGTGTCTGCGTAGGTCCTGGTGGACTAGGGTGCCAAAGCGCTGCGGAGCCCTTGCCCAATCGGTCCAGTAGCCGTTGCCACCAGACACCGCGACCAGCACGCCCGGCGGGAGCCTGCGCTTCGCAAGGAGCGCCTCCGCGAGCCGCCCGACCTTGGCGTACTTCACCCAGTCATGAGCCTGACCGCCGAGCCCGTGAAGGAGAATTGTCGCGGTCTCCGGACGTCCCTTCATTTTACCGTATCTGCGCGTGCAGACCGTGAACCCGCGTTGGCACCAGCTCGTCTTGAGCATCGAGCGCGTCCAGCCCTTGGGGCAAGACGTCGCCTTTGCCTTGCAGCTGCCGCGCGTCCTGCGAGGCGCTTTTCGTCTGGCTGAGCGCCTGGCGGCCCGTCGCTTGGACCGCCCACGCTTTTGCACCGTCGTGGTCTTCCCCCTCGCCGTCGAGCCAAACGACAGGCTCGGACAGATGAGGAGCAGCGTGAGAACGAGGGCTGCCTTGGAGCTCATCTAGTTCCAACCTCCCGAGTCCCCGGAGACCCACGTCGTACGATGCGGCCAACCCACCGCGCTCCAGCTGTCGAGCGAGGGGTAGCCGCTGATGGTGGAACGATTGCCAAGCCCGCTTCCTTCAAGTCGGCGGGCAACCAGCGGCCCATGGAAGGTCCGGTGGACCTTGGTCAGGTACATCCACGCTCCGGTCATGCGGGTAGCGGTGCTGTCGGAGGGGGGCATGGGCCTCATGTGGAACAGGATCCAGGCCTTCTTCCACTTCGCCTTCATCGCCAGGTACTCCGTACCAGCCACACGGACGGTCTCCAGGCTCGCAATTTCGGGTGTTGGGTAGCGTCCAAACTCCATCCACTTGCCCGACGGCACGGTGAATCCGTCTCGCCAGACTCGAGCGCGGAGGCTGCACCCAGCCTCGAGCTGGACCGCCATGTGGTAGCGCCCGCGAGTCGCACGTGCTTTGCCTCCCACGTTCGTCGTGATGCGCCACGTGCCCACAGCCGCACGCTTGATAGCTGCACATTGAGGTCTCGCCGGTTGGGCTGGCGCCGCGGTTGGCTTCGGCACGGCCGGCGGAGGAGTGGCCGCCGGCGTTGCCTTCGGCGTCGGCGCCGCGGCCGGAGCAGGGCTTTCGGCGGCTGTCCGTGCCGCGTCACTTGCGGTCGTGTTCCCTGTAGGGCCAAAGATAGCGAAGCCCACACCTGCGATTAGGAGGGCGACGACCGCGAGCAGCGCAGCGGGCGATTTTCGAGGCGCGCTGGTCGGGTTTGAGGACATCGCCGCGCTGGAGTCGCCGCCGCCGGATGGAGTCGCGACTTTGGTGCCCTGTGCCGGCGCTGAGCGCTGCGGCTCTGTCGCGGCATTCGAGCCGGCAGGCGCAACTTGAGGGGCGGGCGCGGCATGCGATGCATGCGACGCCGTCGCCGGCGTGGCCACCGATGTCCGTGAAGCCAACGCCGCCTTCATCTGCTGAGCGCTCGCAAAGCGTGCCTCGGGTCGCTTCGCTAGAGCCCGCTCCAGCACCTGCATCAGTCCTGGCGAGACGTCTCCACGCTCCCTCAGTTGCCCGAAGTCCGGGGGCTTCCGCACGTGGGCTTCCTGCCACTCGAACTCAGATGTCGCATGGAAGGGGAGGTCGCCGGTGAGCAGGCGGAACAGGATGATCCCGCACGCGTAGATGTCTGCTCGCGCGTCGACCGCCATGCCCTGGATCTGCTCTGGCGACATGTACTCCAAGGTGCCCAGGACGGTGCCGAGACGGGTCTTTTCTCTGGCGCTGGCGTCTCGCGCGACCCCCAAGTCTGTGACCTTGGGCACGCCTTTGGCGTCCACCAACACGTTGTCGGGCTTCATGTCGCGGTGCACCAGCCCGCTATCGTGCAGGGCCTGCAGCCCATCGAGGATGCCGCTCATCCAACGGCAGGCGTCGCTCTCGGACATGCCGCCTGCCGGAATCTGCCCAGTCAGGTCTCCACCAGCGACGAACTCCAACTCGATGACCAGGGTGTCGTCGTCCTCGAAGATGTTGCGGACTTGGACGACATTTCGGTGGCTGATCCGCGCCAGAATCCGCGCCTCCTGCTCCATCCGCCGGCGCGCAGTGGGATGCGAGGTCAGCTCAGGGTTGAGCAACTTGAGGGCACACAGGCGCTCGAGGGACAGGTCGGTGGCCTTGTAGACGGTGCCCATGCCGCCGACGCCGAGGAGGGCCTCCAGGCGGTAGCGACCTCCCGCGACCACGGCGCCCACGTGATAGGCGTGTTCACCCGCCGGCGCGTCGAGCCGCTGGCCACAGCCTCCGCAGAAGATGGCCTCGGGCTCGTTAGTTCTGTCGCAGTGACCACACTTCACGGGATCCTCCGCAGCTTTCTCTGGCTCGGGTTGCTGGCTTGGGTAGGTAGTCGGGCTGCTCTCACTTTCGCGGGAGGTCAAGCCGGTACTTTGAAGAAGGACTTGAACATGCCGATCCAGCGATGCCGCTTGCCCCGGTCGTCAAGCACCGTCACCACGCAGGCGATAGCGAGGTCCTTGCGGCCGGCTCGATTGGCGAGGTCGCGAACCCAGGCACGGGTCAGAGCCTCTTTCACTTGATTGCTCAGTTCGCCCCGCGCCCGTTTGTTGTCGACCACGTGGTTCTCGAAGTCCTGTCTCGTGGGGTTGGTGAAGAACATCACGCCAAGCAGGACAAGTAGGGCTAGGCCGGCGCCGCCGCTGGACTTCGAGACCGGCGAGGACTCCCGAACCACAACCACCGGAGCAGGCCGCTCCTCTCGTATCACCACCGGGCGGGCCGGCTCCGCAGCGGGTGCCGGCGCGGGCGGCGGAGCCGGTGCTTTGGGAGAGGCCGGTTCAGGGACCTCCTCGAGCTTCGTCCGCGCTACCTTTGGGGCGCGCACCACCTCTCCGAGCGGCCTCACGTGCTCGGCCTGCAGTACGATCGTGGTGTGTTGGCCAAGGCGGATGCGGTCGCCCAGCCGCACAGCCACGGGTGTTCCGACCGTGAGCTGGCGGTCTCCGATGAAGGTTCCGTTCGTGCTTCCCAGATCCTCCGCCACGTAGCCGGAGCCGCTGCGACGGATCTCGAAGTGGCAGCCAGATACGCCATCGCCGTGCACGACGACATCCGCCATCGAGCCGTCACGACCGAAGCGCACGGCGGTGTGTGTCTCGGATGAGGCGACTTGCGGCGCAAGGCTCAGGCTTGCGGCAGCACTCGCTGCCGGCGCAAGCCCACGGAGGTGGTTGGCCTCGAGCTGAAACGCGAAGCTCGTGCCCAACGCGAGCGTGTCGCCCACACGTATCGGATAGCTTTGGTTGGGTTCGAGCCACTCACCGTTGAGCGCCGTGCCGTTGGTGCTGTGCATGTCGGCCACATAGAGCTGACCATCGTCCCCGCGCCAAAGCTGAGCATGCTGGCTCGAGACGGCGGGTTGGTCGAAGACGAGATCGCACGCTCCTGGGTCGGCTCCCAGGACAATGGACTGCTGAGCTGACATGTCCGTCCTCCTACCTGTGTGCGCCATGGCTTTGCCTGCGACTCCAGCTCCCTACTGGGTGCCTCTGCTTCGCCCCATGAGCGTTACCCAGGTGCCTAGCAGTCCCAGCAGCGCCAAGAGCGCGTTGACTCCCAGCGCGGTGCGTCTGTGCTTGTTGTCCGTGCGGTCATCGCTACGCTGCACTTCCTTGATCCCGTGGTCTTGGTAGAAGCCGGCTTTGCAGTCCCGGAGGAACATCGCTTCCTGCAGGCCGCGGTTGACGGTCTCGGGCCCCGGTAGGCCTCTCACGATCTTGATCTTGGTGTCGCAGAGGTCGCGCACGGTCACGAGTCCACCCAGGGTCCAGCGGGCCGTCATGGGCACGCTGGCCGGTTGTAGCCACGTGGCCCGAGGCGGGTCGGCGTAGGTGATGTGGAGCGGCACGAACACGCTGAAGATGACCTGCACGATGGCGTAAAAGACAGCCACCACCACGACGCTCTGTGCCGTTCGGAGCGTGCTTGAGATCAGCAGTCCGGCCCCCGCAGACGCGAAAAACGCTGAACCCAAGATGGCCCACTGCGGCGCCAGGTCCCCCTGGAGGATGTCGTCGCTGAGCAGCAGGATCGTGATCAGCGCCAGACCGGGAAAGGCCAGCGCTGGGACCGCGTAAGTCAGGGCTTTGGACAGCACGTAGGAGCCGAGACTCACGCCCCCGCGTCGTTCTCGGCGGAGGATCGGAATCTCGTCGACCACCTCGAGTGAAGCCGCCAGGGCACCGAAGAAGGTCGTCATGATGGTCAGCACCACCAAGAACTGGTGTGCGACCGAACTGGCGATGTGCGTGCCACCGTCGTCGGGGCCTAGCCGTGCGCCAAGCGCCTGGACGAAGAGCGCGGCAACGACCACGGGCACCACGAACGACAACAGCAGGAAGAACGAGCTGCGGAACTTGAGTCGAAGATTCCGCCCCAGAAGCACGGCGAGCTGACCGACAGCTGAGGTTTGGGCCAGAGCCGGCCACGGCTTGGGCGGGTTCTGGTCGAGGTCCGTGGCTCGCCCTTGGACAAAGCGTTCCGACGCGTCCGACTCCGCATAGCGGGTCGCCCAGAGTCCGGGTTGGCTGGGGTCCGGCTTGCGCGGCATCGCTTCCAGGAGCGCCCCGGGTTCGCGGTCGGTCACGCCGAAGTAGGTCAAGCAGTCGACGGCGGCGGGTCCGTACCAGGCGACGTGCCCGCCCTCTTCCAGCACAAGGACCTGGTCCATCTGAACGAACGCGGCGTAGCTTGGCTGGTGGATGGTCAAGACAACCGTGCGGCCTTGACCGGCCAGCTCTCGCAGCAGCCGCATCAGGTCCATGGTGTCCTGCGCCGACAGACCGCTGGTGGGCTCGTCGAGCAGCAGCACCGGTGGATCGAGCACGAGCTCCATGGCGATGTTGACGCGCTTTTTCTGGCCACCCGATAGCGTCTTCCTCGTCTGACTGCCCAGGGCGACGTCTGCCTTGGCCGCAAGATCTACCGCTTGCAGCGCGGCCGCCACACGAGTGTCAATCTCGGCGCTGGACCAGTTCGCCGAGCCTCGCAGCTGCGCCGAGTAGCGCACCGCTTCACGTACGGTGAGGTTGGCGTGGGCAACGTCGAACTGGGGCGCATGGCCGACCAAGGGGCCGATGTCTGCGCGAAGACCGGCCGCGTCGTGGAGCGCTTGGCCCTGGACTAGCACTTCTCCCGAGGAGGGTGCGTCGAAGCCCGCCATGACGTTCAGCAGGCTGGTTTTGCCTGAGCCGGATGGACCCAGGATGCCGACAACCTCGCCGTCCAGGGCCGTGAAGGACACGTCGTGCAGCAAGGTCAGCGGTTGGCCCGTCGCGCGGTGCGTGACCGTCAGTGAGACGTCGCGCACGTCCAGGCGTGCACCGGCCTGTCGCTGCTGATCCGCGGGAACGGGTTCGTAGACTTTGCCGCCGATTCGGATCTGGTCGCCTCTGCGGAGGACGCATGTGCGGTAGTTGACCCAATCGTCGGTGCCAGCGTGTCGGACGAATGTGCCGTTACGTGAGCCGAGGTCCTCGAGGACTGTCCGCCCTGCACTCCGGAACAGGCGCGCATGTCGACCGGATACCGCCCCGACGTCGACCTGCACGTCGCATCCTGCATCCCGGCCGATGACCATGGGCGTGGTGCCCACCATCAGGCGTGTCGCAGGCCCTGCCGACTTCGCTAGGGGTTGAGGCCCGGTAGGGCGTGGCCGAGGGTCTGTGCCGCTGCCGATCTGCGTGAGCGCCTTGACCGTGATCCGAAAGCTGCCGAGCCCAATCACATCGTCGGCCCGGACCTCCGCCTGTTGGACACGTTCGTCGTTGACGAACAAGCCGTTGCTCGAGTCCGAGTCGTAGATCTGATAGCCCTGCCCATCGACAGCGATTTGCGCGTGATGGGCCGACACGGGTGGCTGGTCGATGACGATGTCGCAGTCTGCGGCGGCGCCGATGACGTGCCACTTGCCGGCTTCCAACATGGTTCCCTCCAGATCACGCGGCCGCCTAGCGGGGCGACTGTGTCCCTGTCTTGCGGTCTCGTAGATTGCTTCGGCCCCGGTAGTACCGGGTCCAACGGCGCTGACGAGCCACCTTGGTGGCGTACGCTCGCGTTCGCGCGCAGCGCTGCGCACTCGGTGGGTGGGTGGACAGCATGCGCTCGGCGGTGCCGAGGACCTCGCCCACCAGTCCTCCGGGGCCGCGGCGCTGGGGGGCACGCTTGGCCTGCCGCTGCCAGAGTCGAGCAGCTGCGCCAGGGTCGTACTGACACAGGTCGGCAAGAGCGATACCGCGTCGATCGGCTTCGTGTTCGTACTCACTGTGGATGGGGAGCTGCAGCATGCGCGAGATGACGGCCGCCAGGTCGGCGTCAGATCCCAGGACAGCCCTCGCCGCCTCGTAGGCTGCGAGGGGGTGCCGGTGCTCCACGTGGGCGATCTCGTGACCGAGGACCATCACCAACTCGGACTCGTCCTTGACCGCGGCAGGGCCGCTCAGCAGTCCGGTGTGCACGCCCAAGACGCCTCCGGGGAGTGCGAAGGCGTTGAAGCTGCTGTCTCGGATGATGTGGATTCGGTACGAGAGCTCCTTTCGGCGCGTCGAGTGGGCCGCGAGGGTCTTGAGCAGCCGGTTGAGATAGGGGCCGTATTTCGCGACGTCCGTTGGCAGGTCGAGCTTGCCGCGAAAGCGCGGCACCTTGTGGAGTTCACGCTCCACCTTCCTGCCGATGGCGACCTCCTCGGCAACCGACATGCGCCCTGCGGCGCGTACTTGTTCCGCGACCACGGTCCCGACCCGTTTGCCCACGCCGACCAGGTCCGTCACTTCTCGGCAGTGGGTCGACTTGGCAGGCAGATCAGGCTCTACACTTTGCGTGGCGACGGACTCCCGGCTGCCGTTCGGCACCCAGCCATCGACCGGGGCACGTCTGGCCTTGCGTGGAGCCTTGGACCGGTGTTGCGTTGGTGCCGATCCTCGTGGCGGCTCTGGTGGAGGCTTCTCATTCGTGGCTGTTGACTCTGCTCTTCGAAGCGGCGGCGGCCCGGCTGAACTCTGGCTTGCGACGCCTGGAGCCGGGGCTGGCTCAAGCGCGACGTAGAGTGCGAGCAGACACCCAGCCACAAAGAAGGCCACGCCGGCGAGCGTGAACGGATCCAGACGTTCCACTATCTGCCTCCCTTCGTTCGCGGCACCGGTTCGACGCCCGCACCGGGCGCGATTCCAACGTTGCCCCGTTCATCGACTTGGCCTCCGGGGGTTGGTGGAGCCGTTGCGCCCGTCGCGGCCCCTACAGGCGCACGCATCAGTTCGTCCATGGGAATCTGGGTGGCGTCCACACGAAGGTCGAAGTCGCGCAGTCGCATTCGCCGTTCTACCTCGAGGCCGAGCACGGAGGCGCTCATCGCAACCTCGACCTCCACGTCCGCGCTGCCCACCTTGAGGATGTCGATCGCGGCCAAGCCCAGGGACGCCAGCATCACCGTCGCGCCGAACTCCACCTTGTCCTGCCGGTCTGACAAGAGCACCGGCCCCGGTTCCAGCTTGCCGGCGGCTACCGCTCGCCCACGGATGTGGGCCGTCCACCGGACCCGACGGACCGCGATGTCGAGCCAAGTGGTGTTGTCGACCCAGACTGAGCCGGTCACTTTGAGCTTGCCGCGCAGTAACCGACCCAGAATGGGGCCGGCCCCCGCTTCAAGGTCCGGTCGCAGCACCAACGTGGCGGGCCTCACGTGGACCCTTGCGGCGACCCAGTCGGGCGCTTGCTGCCAGAACGCGACCCCAACGGCCAGCAGGGCGACTACGAGCCCAGCGGCAACCGCTGTTGGTGCACCGGGCCGACCACCTGGACGGTGGCGCCCTCCGGAGAGCGCTGCCGTGTCAGGACGACTCCGTGACGTCGGGCTATCGCGCACGCGGCCAATCCCCGCCCAGGATAGTGGGCTGACCATTGTCCTGCACGCGGACCATCACCGCTTTGCGCCCTTGCGGCCCCACTGCCTTGATGCCCACGACACAGGTGTTGCCGCGCTGCAGGATCAGCAACGAGTGCTTCTTGTGCAGGAGTCGTTGGTCCGTGACCTGGGTCTGGAGTCTGATCTTGAAATTCTTGAGGGTCGAACCCTCGAGGTGAGTCACGGTCAACGAAGTCTTCGACTGGCTGTGCCAAAGCGCCGCGACCCACTCTCCATGCGACGGCGTGATCCACGTCTTCGCGACGAGCAGCGAGCCCAGGCCGAAGCCAACGGTTTGCTTCCTCACGCCGAAGCCTGAGAACGCGAACGTGGACAACAGCTCTGAGCTCATCGCGTCAATCCACGCACCCCGCTGGGCTACCGCCGTAATGTACTTGTGCCCGTGCCCGCCCAGGGCCAGACGATGGGAATCGCCTCGGTTGAGCCACTTGGTACGGCCACTCCACACGCACTTGAGCGGCTCGCCCTCGATGTCGCCCCGGCGCTCTCCCCCCACGCTGTAGCCGATGAGGGTGAGGATGTAGGTGTCCTTCCGCCTTCCCTGGACCGTGTGCTCCGCGATCTTCCCGAGGGTAGGGTGGACCCAGTAGCGCTTGCCCGCCTCCCCGAGGCGCACCACGTCCCCTGCTGGGAGTGCGACGGAAATGTCTGTGTTGTTGGACTGGTCCTCGGTCCACGGTGCGGAGATCACGAGGCCAGAGTTGGTCTGAGCGCCAATGCCCTCTGCGTTGTAGACCTCGGTGAAGCGGCGAATCTGCCTGTCCGCCGGGCCGCCCTCTTCCCTGATCTTAACTGCAATGCCGCCCTCGATCGGAGTGACGCTCTCCACCGTGCGGTCGATGACGTGGTCGCGTGTTCTCCAGAGGTCGTCACGGTCTCGTGGGAGCTTCTGGTAGCGGAAGCGCCACCGGTCGCCTCGCTTGAGTTTCGGGATCAGGGCGGGGGGCGGCTTGGGCGCCGGTGGTGCCTCGGGTTCGACCTGCGCCGCCGCCGTTTTCACCGGCGGCGCATCGTCGGCCGGCTTCGCGGCTGCGGTCTGCTCCTGTGCCGCCTCGCTCGACCCCGCGTCGTCGTTTCCGCCGAGGACGAACACCGCCGCCAGTGCGCCGCCGCCCAGGACCATCAACAGGGCCAAGACCGCAATCATGACTCCTGCGCCACCGGACTTCTTCGCAGGCGCTGGCGCCGCGGGAGGCGCTGGGGCAGGTGTGGGGGGCTCGGGGCGCGGTGCCGCAGGCGCGGGTTGCGGTGCCGGGGCCGGAGCCTGAGGTGCTGCTGCTACAGTAGCTCCCGCCTGGGCGCCTCCGCTGAGGATCTGCTGGGCCGCCTTCGCCATCTCGTCTGCGCTCTGCCACCGGTCGCCAGGCGACTTGGCCAGCGCTCGGGCGACCCAGGCAACGGTCTCGGGCTTCGAGGTCCGGGCCAACCGTCCCAGATCCGGGGCCTCACGGACATGGGCGGACGCGATGTCGAACTCGCTCGTGCCCGAAAACGGAAGCTCCCCGCACAGCAACTGGTAGACCATCACCCCCATGGCGTAGACGTCGCTTCGTGCATCGACGGCTTCGCCACGCACCTGCTCCGGACTCATGTAGTCCGGCGTTCCCAGGGACGTTCCGAGCCGAGTCTTCTCTCGCGCCTTGGGGTCATGGGCGACGCCGAGGTCCGTGATCTTGGGCTGACCTGCCTCGTCCAACAGGACGTTTGCCGGCTTGATGTCACGGTGCACCAGACCGGCGGCATGAATCGCCTTGAGGCCGTTCAGCGTCTTCACAGCCAGGTCGAGCACCGCCGAATCTGCGAGGCCGCCAGGCGAGACCCGACCCTCGAGGTCTCCACCAGAGACGTACTCGAGCTCGAGCGTCAGAATGTCCGCCTCCTCGAAGACGTTGCGGACCTGCACCACATTGGGGCTCTGCACGCGCGCGAGGACACGTGCTTCCTGCTCCATCCGCCGTCTGGCCGTCGGATGGGCAGTGAGTTCGGCCGCGAGGCACTTGAGGGCGACGGTGCGGTCGAGCATGACGTCAGTCGCTCGCCACACAGTCCCCATGCCGCCTTCGCCGAGCTGCGCATCAATCCGGTAGCGCCCGCCGGCGACGAGGCCGCCAATGCTAAAAGGGCTCGCCTCCTCGAGTTTGGCGCCGCAACTGCCGCAGAAACAGGACTCGCCGTCGTTCAGATGACCACAGGCCGTACACTGCATCGCTGTTCGCTCCCTGGCTTGGGCAAGACGAGATGTCGAACCGGCGGCGGGATGCACACGAGGCCACGTCGTGGGGGCTGCGGTTGATAGCCGGTCAAAGGCCAGAGCAGCGACGGACGTGGCAGTGACCGCCGTTTATTGGAACTCGACAAAGGTGCCTCAGGGACGGCAGGTGGTGCAAGTGACCTTGCCTCTGCAGCAGCATGGATCGGAAGTCGCCGAGTTGTCCCTCGGCCGGAAGCCGTCGGCTCCGAATCGAAACTCTGGCGCACGAGTCCCTTTCCCCGCAGAGACAAGGCCGGCGCCTTGACCC
>JAUIAC010000666.1 GCA_030425545.1 bacterium
CCGCTACGACGGGGCCAGCCTCCACACCTTCCCGGACGGGGAGGTCGCCCGGATTCAGCGCCTCTTCGGCGGGCTGGTCCTCCCCGCGCTGGACCTGGGCGATCACGTCGCCCTCGAGGACGGCGCCATCGTCGTGTCCAGGGGCGACGCCCTGGTGGCCCGGCTGCCGCCGCGACGCACGACCGTGCCCGCAGGCGCCGAGGTCTCCGCACCCTCGCTTCCGCCACCCGGGCCGGTGCTCGGCGTGTGGGATCGCAGCCTCGACCCAGACCGCGCAGCCAATTTTTGATCCTCGCCTCACCCACCGGCGACCAAGGTGTTGGAGCGAGGAGGATGCTGCGCGCAGCCGACATCAGCGATCGCGGTCGGGAGCCCCCCGGCCAGCTGGCTCCAGGTGCTGTGCGTGAGCTGCGCACAGCCCCAGACGAGGTTTTCTCGAAGGGTTCGGGCACGAGTGTTGCCCGATTTCTGGGGCCGAAAACGCCAGCGGGAGCCAAACTCCCACTTGGTTGACACCCCCCAGACCCATTCCTAGAATCGCAATCCAGTTCTTGCCGTCTAGTGGTTGTTCTGGCATATGAGCGCGTCCCGTGGCGTCCAAGCTCAAGTCTTCGGTGTCTCCAAGGAGTGTCCAACAACATGGCCCACGTAGAGCGCGTGACCAGGACATGACGACGAACACTGAGGCGAGCAAGGGCGCTCGGCATACCACTCGCAAGGGTGGGCCACCCGCGAGGGTGGGCTCAGGCAGGCAAACGCTAGGGGAACGGAGTGAGTGAGTGACAGCCGGGCGAAACGACGCGCGGACAGCACACCCACCCCGGACCACAGGTCGGGACGCGTAATGACGGAGAGACACACCATGCGACGCCAAGTACTCGCCATCGCTGCAGGCACCTTGAGCCTTATCGTGGCGGCCATCGTCGGTGCGCAGACCGCTGGTCAGGCCCCGACGAAACAAGAAGTGGCTCAGATGGAAGAGCAGGGCAAAGCCGCCGTGAACACCATGGCCGGCCGCCTCAAGGACGCCAACAAGGACTACTCCGAGGCGGAGAAGGCCCAGGACGCCAACAAGCTCAACTGCATCAGCGAACCGCTGAAGATGCTGTCGTCGACCGTGAAGCTCGCCCAGCAGGCCCTGCTGGACCTCCAGGCCAACTCGGCCCGCAAGGACGGCCCCGGGGTCAAGACCGAGTACGTCAAGATCTCGACCTTCCTGAGCAAGGCCGAGGGCTACTACGGAGAGCTGAAGGGCTGCGGCGGGGACACCGGCGGCGGCTCCATCGACGGCCGCCCCCTCATCGAGAAGAGCGTGTCGGACAACGTGCCCAAGACCAACGCGACCGAGGGCACGTCGAACATGGACAACTCGTCCGGCTATGTCTCGTCCGCGAGCCCATTCTTCAGCGAGTAGTCGACCTCGGATTCCTGGCGGTCGAGCCCGACTCCCGCCGCGGCAGGTACGTAACGTGCACCACCCTTCAGCATCTTTGACGCGCATCAGCCGAGCCCGTGCTCTGGTGGCCCTGGCCGCCATGGCACTGGTCTCCGTGCCGGTGCTCGCGACCGCTCAGTCCGCCGGCTCGTCGGCAGGTCTCCCCAAGCCCGCAGCCGGTGTCGGCGTGGACATGGGCAGCCTCGCGAAGAACCGCGGCCTCCGCAGCGGCAGCTTCGTGCTCATGCCCAGCGTGCAGCTCGACGGCCACTACGACAGCAACGTCTTCAACGGCAGCGACGAAGAGTCGAACAACACGCCTCAGGCTGGTGTGTCGTTCCGTATCTCGCCGCGGCTCGCGCTGAACAACGGTCGTGACTCGGAGGTGCAGTTCAAGTTCGCCGCCAACGGTGACATCCGCCTCTACCTGTCCGACAACGCGCAGATCAGCAACCTCAACGCCTTCGGTGGCTCCGCCGATCTGAACGTGCAGTTCGCGGCCCGCCGCCCGATCTCGTTCGAGGTCTTCGACAACTTCGCCCGCTCGCTGCGGCCGAACAACTGGCAGACCACGGCGACCCTCAACCGCATCACCAACCAGATCGGCGGCCGCGTCTCCTTCCACCCCGGCGAGGTCCCTGAGCGCCGCCCGCTGGAGATCAGCCTCCAGGGAGCCTACTCCGTCGACCGCTTCGAGGACTTCACCTTCGGTGACTCCAACATCATCCGCACCCGTCTGGCCGGCGCCTGGCGCTTCCTGCCGCGCACCGCGGCGCTGCTCGACGCCACGTGGGACTTCCGTGACTTCGTCGACGACTCGAACCAGTTCACCAGCGGCTCCAAGCCCTGGCGTGTGCAGGGTGGCCTCGCTGGCGCCCTGACCAACCGGGTGACCTTCCGCCTCACCGCCGGCTGGGGTAACTCCAGCCACGAGACGGGCGCGTCGTTCAACAGCGTCATCGGTCAGGTCTCGCTGGGCTACTCGCCCTCGGCCACGACCTTCCTGTCGGTCGGCTACTCGCGCGACTTCCAGCAGGCCTACTACGGCAACTTCCTCGACGCCAACAAGGGTTCGTTCACGCTGCAGCAGCGCTTCGGCAACCTCATGGAGCTGACCGGCTGGTTCAACTTCACCTACGGCGTGTACGGCGAGTTCCGGGACATCCCGGCGAACACCAAGGTCACGCAGGCGAACCGAAAGGACTACATCCTGGACGGTGGCCTGCGCGCGCGCATCGAG
This sequence comes from bacterium, assembly GCA_030425545.1. Classification (GTDB taxonomy): domain Bacteria; phylum Myxococcota_A; class UBA9042; order UBA9042; family UBA9042; genus UBA9042. Next base: position 2,676 of record JAUIAC010000666.1, read on the forward strand.
TTCTCGCGCCTCATCGGAGTGGAGGTCGGCTACACCCTGCGCGGCGTGCTGACCAACTTCCGCATCGAGTCGACGCAGAACGACGCCGTCCTCGACGTGG
>JAUIAC010000667.1 GCA_030425545.1 bacterium
TAGAGGGCGTGGTCGCCGCCCACCTCGCTCTCCACCACGTAGGCGTCGGTCCCCGGCAGCGGGGCCACGAGGCGCCGCACCGGGAAGGCCGGGCGGAGGACCTCGAGACCCTTGTCTGCCTCGGCCGCCGCGTCGACCCGATGGGCCGGCCCCGCCTCGCCGCTCGACAGCGAGGCGCTCCGCAACAAGAGCACGGCTTGGCCGCCTTGGACCCAGCGCGCCGAGACGACGGCCCCCGACCCGGAGCTCACGAGCGTGCGCTGGGAGCCCGCCGCGCCGATGGTGCTGACGTGCAGGCCCTTGTCGCCGAGCAGCAGCAGCTGGTCGCCGTGCTGCTGGGGCGCGTTGTGCTCGGTCTGCGTGTGGTCGCCGAGGTGGAGCGGCTGGGCCGCGTGGTCGCCGTCGAGCCGCGCGCTGTGGAGGCCCTCGGGGCCGCGGAGCACGACCTGGGCGCCGTCTGCGCTGGTGACCGGCGACCGCGGGGTGGTGCCCGGCTGGCCCAGCTGGCAGCCGTTGTCGCCGCAGCCCCACAGCACGTAGCCCTTGGGCGCGAGCGGATACGCCGCCGTCGGCGGGTGCGCCGGCGCTTCGTCCGTGGCGATGGCCAGCAGCAGGTCGGGGTGCGGCACCGCCGTGGCCGCCACCGAGAGCACGGCCAGCACATGGCGGCCGTCCGTCGTGGGCAGCAGGTTCAGCAGCATGCCCGGCAGCCCGGACGCGAGCAGGCGGGGCTGGGAGTGCTCGCTGCCGTCGACCGCCGCGGCGAACAGGCTGATGCCGCTGGCCTCCCGCACCGCCGCCACCACGCGTGGCACCGGCTGCTCCGCGCCGATGACCACCAGCTGATGGATGGGCGCCGTGCTCGCCAAGGTGAGCACAGGCACCGGCTGGCCGCTCGTGTCGCCCGACGCGACCGCGCCATCGGGCAGCCGCAGCGCGCTCACGCGGGCGCCCGCCGCGGTGTTGGCGGCGGTCTTGGGCGCGAACAGCACCGTGCCGCTGGCCTTGCCGCGGGTCACAAAGGTCCAGCCCGTGCTCAGCCCGGCGTGCACCGTCACGGGCGCGCCCTCGCCGTGCAGCGGATAGGCGCGCAGCTGCTGGTCGACCACCCGCACGAGGTGGTTGGCTACGACCGGGGGCGGCGTGAGCCAGGCGTGCAGCAGGTACTTGGGCAGGTCCGCTGGCTGCGGCATCACCAGCCTGGCGGGAGCGGGCGCGCCGCCGCCGGCGGTGGGCGCCGCGTACCAGCCCGGCGTGGGCAGGTCCGAGGCAAAGAGCAGGTGGGCGCTCTGGCCGAACAGGCGCGCGTTGTGTATCGGCGTGTTGCGCCAGGGGGTGAGCTGGGTCGGCGGCCGCAGGGCCACGGCGCCGTCGTCGCCCACCACGTCGCGCACAAACGCCGCCTCCTCGTGCACGTACTCATGCGTGATGAACCCCCAGGGCGTGATCAGCTTGCGGTACCAGGGTCCGGCGTGCTGCACGGCCTTGCCCGAGGCGAGGCTCAGGGTCCACCCCTGCCAGCCGGCCTTGGTGTTGGCGTCGTAGAGCGCGTGGGTCTCCCCAGCGCTCAGCACCGGCCAGGGGTACGAGCTGTTGACCACGTCGGTGACCTTCGCGAGCACCTCGGGCGCCTGCGGCTTGGGCACGTCGAGGCGAAATCGCAGCACAGCCCCGTCTTTGCGGGCGCCGAGCAGCACCGTGGCGCCAAGCGCGGTCACGTAGGGCCGCTGGCTGCTCCACGGGCTCAGCTGCGTCGCCTGGGCGCCAGGCCCCAGCCCGGCGTGCCACACCGCCCACTTGCCGGCGCCATCGGTGGCCACCCAGGCCACGGCCTCGCCATCGCGCGCGAACACCGTCTGCAGCTGCGTCGTGGGCGCCGCGGTGAGCGTGTGCGGCGCGCCGCTGCCGTCGGTGGCCAGGGTCGCCAGGGTCCGGGGCCCCTGCGAGCCCTGGCGCAACACCACGGCGAGCCGCGTGCCCGCTGGGTTCATGCCGACCACCGTCACGTAGGTGTTCGCTGGTGTGAGGGCCACGTCTGCGGTCGCCGCGCCGACCCGGTGCAGGCGCTTGTCTGGGCCCTGCACGACCAGGCTGCCGTCGGGCAACGCCGCCGCGAGGCCGCTGGCCTGGCCGGGCGGCTCCGCCGAAGCGACCTGCACGGGGGTCGGCTGCGGCTGGCTCCCGTCGGCGGCGGCGACAAAGAGCTGCGTGCTGCCGCCGCCGGGTGTAGGCCGCACGCGGTACGCGACCCGCTTGCCGTCGGGCAGCCAGCGCGGCGCCGAGACCTCGTAGGCGGGGGTGTGCGTGGCGACCAACACCGGGCTCTTGGCGTCGCTGCCGTCGAGCCGGGCGACAAAGAGCGAGGTGCCGTCCACATAGGCGACCCGGTCGGCCGTGTAGGCGCGATCGAGCGCGCGCAGCTTGGGCGCGGTGGCGACGCGGGTCGGCGCGCCGCCGCCCTTCATCGGCAGGGCGAAGAGCACGGGCACGCTGCCGGCGGACTTCTTGGCGGGCGTGTCCATCGGGTAAAAGGCGACCACCAGGGTCTGCCCGTCGGGCGTGACCTCGGGGTAGGAGACCTCGCCCTCGCCCATGCCGTAGCCCGCGCCGCGCCGCGGGCCGAGCTGCCGTGGCGGCCCGTCGAGCGGCTGCAGCCAGGGCGTGGAGACGCCGCGCTTGGCGATATAGACCAGGCCGGTGGCGTCGCTGGTCAGGCCGGTGCCGACCTCCGCGACGCCGGCGTCGGTGGTGGCTGAGTTGGGGGCTT
>JAUIAC010000668.1 GCA_030425545.1 bacterium
GAGTCGACGGCGCAGGCCGTGCTCTTCGAGTCGCCGGAGAAGTTTCGGCGGATGGATCGCTTCCTCGCGCGCAAGGCCGAGCGCGCGGCCGCCAAGGCCGCCAAGGCCGCCAAGGCCGCCTCGTCGCCGCAGCCCTGACCGTCTCACGACCTTCGTCGAGCCCATGTAGGAGTCGCCCATGTCTGAGCCGTCCGCCCCCGTGTCCTCCGCCATCCACCGTGTCTGCGTCATCGGCGCGGGGACCATGGGACACGGCATCGCCCAGGTCTCCGCTGCTGCGGGCGCCGCCACCGTGCTCTTCGACATCGACGCAGACGCCGTCGCGCGGGGCCTCGCGAAGGTGCGCGCCAACCTCGACAAGGGCGTCGCCCGCGGCAAGGTCACTGACGCGACGCGCGCCGTGGCGCTGGACCGCCTGCGCGGCTCCACGGCGCTTGCAGACGCGGTGTCCGACGCGGATCTGGTCATCGAGGCGGTGCCGGAGCTGCCCGCGCTGAAGCGTCAGATCTTCGCCGACGTGGCCGCCCACGCGCCGGCTGGCGCGATCCTGGCCACCAACACCAGCTCGATCCCCTTGTCGCGGCTGGTGGACGCGGTGCCCGACGCCGCCCGCTTTGTCGGCCTGCACTTCTTCAACCCGGTGCACATCCAGCCGCTGCTGGAGGTCGTGCGCGCGGCGGAGACGAGCGAGCGCACGCTCGACGCAGTGCTCGCCTTTGCGGCCTCGCTGGGCAAGGACCCCATCGTCGTTCGCGACTCCCCGGGCTTCGCGAGCAGCCGACTCGGCCTCGCGTTGGGGTTGGAGGCGATGCGCATGTTTGAAGAGGGGGTGGCCAGCGCCGCGGACATCGACAAGGCCATGACGCTGGGCTACCGCCACCCCATGGGTCCCCTGAAGCTCACCGACCTCGTCGGTCTGGACGTGCGGCTGGCCATCGCGGAGACCCTGGCGCGCGAGATCGACCCGGTGCGCTTCGCGCCCCCGCAGGTGCTGCGTGACCTGGTCGCGGCCGGAAAGCTGGGCAAGAAGTCAGGCGAGGGGTTTTATACCTACGAGGGATGAGCGCCGCCGTCCGGCGAGGTCTTCGGCGTCGGCCTGCGCGATCCGAAGCGCGCGATCCAACCCTGCGGCGGGGGCCCAGTCCCCCCGCGGTGTGTGACGTTGCGTACGCGACGCTTGCGCCGACGGTGGCCCAGTCCGCATCCTTGACGCGCGCGCGCCCACCCCAGGGTGTGCGGCCCCCGAGCTTTGGAGCCACCATGTCCGTGTCCACAGGCCTCACCACCCGACTCGTTGGAACGCTGGCCCTGGTCACGCTGGCCTTGGTCACGCTGCCGGCCTGTGGCTCCAACGCGCCCGGCTACACGCCTTACGTCGGCTTCGATCTCGGCGGACCTGGGCTGCCCACCGACGCTGGGCCCGGCTCCGACGGGGGCCGAAAGGACACCGGCGCGGCCGGCGACGGCGTCGCTGTGGACGGCGCAGCGGACGCAGCTGCGGGGACCCCGGATGGGAGCGCCAGCGACGGCGGCGCGGGCAGCCCCGATTCTGGCACGCCCGACGCTGGTGGGCCCGACACGGGCGCGGGCACGCCCGACACAGGCGCAGGCACCCCCGATGCCGGCACCCCCGACTCCGGCACCCCCGACACCGGCACGCCCGACGCCGGCGCTCCGGACGCCACGTGGGACACCGGCAACCCGAACACCAACACGCCCGACGCCGGGCCCAGCGACGTGCCGTGGGGCAGCGCCGAGGACGTCGCGCCCTATGACGCTGGCCAGTTTAACTATGGCGACGTCCAGAACACGGGCGGCGGCACGGGGAGCGGCGGCGCTGGCCTGTGCATCCCGAAGATCAGCCAGCTGAACCTCGAGGACATCAAGAAGGGCGGCAAGGTCGACATCATCTGGTGGATCGACACCTCCGGCTCCATGGGCCAGGAGGCGAAGTACCTCAACAGCAACCTCAACTCCTTCGCCAACTTCATCGCGAACTCGGCCATCGACTACCGCGTCATCCTCATCGGCAAGTCCATCGGGAGCATCAAGGTGTGCGTGGGACCGCCCCTCGGCGGCGCCAACTGCTCCGGCGGGCCCAAGTTCCTGCCGGTTCAGGAGTACATCTCGTCGAAGAACGGCCTCGACCGCATCATCCAGACCTACCCCAAGTGGAAGCACTTTCTGCGCAAGGACGCGGTGAAGAACTTCGTCGCGGTGACCGACGACAACGCCTACAAGAGCGCGACCTGGTTCATCAGCCAGCTGCAGTCCATCGGCGCGGACCAGTTCAAGAAGACCAAGGACGTCCCGCACGGCTTCATCAACCACAGCATCGTCGGCTACCCGAGCAAGTCGCAGTGCTCGACGCTCGCCTCGGTGGGCACCGTGTACTTGGACCTGACAGCCAAGACGAAGGGCGAGAAGTTCAAGATCTGCGAGCAGAACTGGGCGCCCATCTTCCAGAAGCTGGCCAAGAGCGTCATCGAGTCGGTCAAGCCGGCGTGCACGCAGAAGATCCCGCTCCCGACCGGGGTGAGCAACGGCAAGGGCGTGACCGTGAACTACGTCGCCGAGGACGACTACTTCAACGTGCCGCCGACCGCGAACAACAGCTGCCCGGCCTCCGGGGTGGGGTACACCCTCGACAACCCCAACAACCCCAAGAACATCACGCTCTGCCCCAAGAGCTGCGATCTGCTCAACGGCGGCGGCAACATCCAGTTCGACTTCGGCTGTTTCCTGTAGCGGCGCCGTAGGCCCTTAG
>JAUIAC010000669.1 GCA_030425545.1 bacterium
AGGGCCGCACGCGCTCCGAAGGCGAGGTGGGGCGCGGGCTGACCGCCGCCATCAAGGAGGCGCCGGGCCGCGTGTTCATCGGCCTCTTCTCGTCCAACCTCTACCGCCTGCACTCCGTGCTGGCCGCCGCGCGGGCCACCGGGCGCAAGGTCTGCCTGCTCGGCCGGTCGCTGCACCGCTACCTGCAGGTGGGCAGCGAGTGGGGGGGCAACCTCGACCTCAGCGGGCCCTTCGTCAGCGAAGGCGCCCTGTCGCAGCACGAGGACCACGAGCTGATCCTGGTCTGCACGGGGACCCAGGGCGAGGGGCGCGCCGCCCTCGGGCGCATCGCCCGCGGCAACCACAAGGTGGGCGTGCACGACGGCGACACCCTGCTGCTCTCGGCGCGGGCCATCCCCGGCAACCTGGTCGAGATCCACGAGATGATCGACGGGTTCACCCGCGGCGGCGCGCATGTCTACTCTCGCGACGCACCGTGGCCCATCCACGCGTCCGGCCACGCCGCGCGGGACGAGCTGGAGGACGTGATCCGCTGGATTCGGCCGAAGATCTTCGTGCCCGTCCACGGCACGCGCACCTTCCTCGAGGATCACGCCGACCTGGCCGAAGACACGGGCATCGAGAGCGTGACCGTGTTCGAGAGCGGCGACATCCTCCATGTCGACAAGCAGCGTGGCGCGCGGGTGGTCGACCACGTCGAGCTCGAGCGCTGCTTCTACGACGGCACGCACGTGGGCAACCGCGACACCCTGGGCGTGCGGCAGCGGGTCGACCTGTCCGAGCAGGGCGCGGTGGCCGTGAGCGTCGCCATGGTCGGCGACAAGGCCCACGTACACCTGGACAGCCGCGGCGTGTGGACCGACGGTGGGCAGCTCTTCGAGCGCCTTGGGGCCGAGCTCACGACCTATGTCGAGGCGCTCCCAGCCATGGACCACGCGGCGATGCAGGAGGAGATCCGTCTCTTCACGCGGCGCTACATGAAGCGCAACACCGGCAAGAAGGCGCAGGTCATGGCGGCGCTCTTCCAACAGGCGGCGGCGTCGTGAGCGGTGGGCGCGGCGGTGGCTCTGGCGCCGGGCGCGGCGGCAAGCCCAGCGCTCGCGGCGCCAAGCCCAGCGCGCGCGGAGCCAAGCCGGGCGCGCGCGGCGGCAAGCCGGCCAAGGCCTCGAGCGGCGGACGGGCAGCGGCCCGCGCCGGGCGTGGCGCGCGCCGCGGAGGCGCGCCTCTCGACGCGGCCGGCAAGCGCAGCCGGGCGCCCGAGGGCAAGCCCGCGCGCCCCGTGCTGACCAAGACCCGCCCGAGCAAGCGGCCCACGCAGACCGGCGGCGCGACCTTCGTCGCGTCCGTCGACTCGCCCGAGGGCTTCCCCGAGGGCCCCCCGGAGATCGCCTTCGCGGGGCGCTCCAACGTCGGCAAGTCGTCGCTGCTCAACGCCCTGAGCAACCACCGCAGCCTGGCGCGGACCAGCAAGACCCCTGGCCGCACCCAGCGCATCAACCTCTTCGACGTCCCCCAACCGGGCGGGCTGGTGTTGCGCTTCGCGGACCTCCCCGGCTACGGCCACGCGAGCGTCCCCGGCAAGATCCGCCAGGAGTTCGGTCCGATGATCGAGCGCTACCTGCTGGGTCGCAGCACGGTGCGCGCGGTGTGCCTGCTGGTCGACGGGCGGCGCGAGCCGCACGAGGACGCCGTCAACTTCACGCTCTGGCTCCAGGAGCACGGCGTGCGGGTCGAGCTGGTCGTGACCAAGCTCGACAAGCTGCCGAAGAACCAGCGCTTCTCCATCCTCGCCAAGCTGAAGCGGGCGCACTTTCTGGACCGGGCTCCCTGGGCCACCAGCGCGCTGAGCGGCGAGGGTGTGCCGGAGCTCCTCGCGCACCTGCGCCGACTGGCTACAGGCGCCGGCACCCGCCGTGCGCGCTGACCTCGGCTACGTCCGCAGCCTCGACGCGCGGGACATCGACGCCTGGTTCGCCCTCCAATCCCACGAGATGCCGGACCCATTCGACCGGGCCAACCTCGAGGCCGAGCTCACCAACCGGCTGGCGCGCCGGCACGGCGTCTTCGTCGACGGCGCCCTCGCTGCGGTGTTCCTGGGTTGGCTGGTGGTGGACGAGCTGCAGGTGCTGCAGATCGCGACCGCCACCGCCTTTCGCCGACGCGGGCTGGGCCGGCGCCTGCTCACCCACGCCATGCGTCGCGCCCGGGCCGCGGGCGCTGTGACCTGCACGCTCGAGGTGCGGGCGTCCAACGGTCCAGCGCAGGCCCTGTACCGCGCCCTGGGCTTCGCCGAAGACGGGCGGCGCGCGGGCTTCTACCCCGACGGCGAAGACGCCGTGCTGATGCGTGCGCCGCTGACCACGGGCAGCGACGACGAGCGTTGACATCCCCGGCTCACCGCCCATGCTCGCGGCGAGCATCTTCGGAGTCCCGCCATGCCTCCTCCCTTTCCCCGCGGCGTCTACGCCATCTTGGACCTCGACCGTATCGCGCCGCTCGTGCCGAGCGCGCCCGGCGGCGAGCGCGCCCTGCTGCACGGCTACGCTGAGGCGGCCGTGGGCGCAGGGGCCGTCGCCCTGCAGATCCGCGCCAAGTCGTCGCCCCCCACGAGCCTCTACCTGAGCCGGCTGCTGGGCGAGCTCGTCGACACCTACGGCGCGCGCGTGCCGGTGCTCCTCAACGACCACCTGCCCGCTGCCCTGCCCTTCCGCGGCAAGCCAGGGCTCGGCGTCCATGTCGGCCAGGACGACGCGTC
>JAUIAC010000670.1 GCA_030425545.1 bacterium
CTGCAGGTGGTCGAGACCGTGTGCGACCGGCTCGAGGCCGCCCTGGCCGCCGCCCAGACCCGCCGCCGTGGGGCGTAGACGCGTCCGGCGCGCGATGCGTGACATGGCTTGGCAAGCGCCCTCGCGCTGACGCACACTGGCACCTTCATCCATGCACACGAGCGCATGTTTCTGGACCAGAAGACGCGCCGGCAGCCCCGGCCGAGAGGCGATTGACGATGCGATTGACCCACCGACTTGCCACCCCATTTGCGGTCCTGGCCCTCTTGGCGAGCGGCGCCTGTAGCTCCTCCACCGGCAACACCGGCACCGGCGGCCAGCTGCCGCAAGACACCAGCGGCGCGGTGAGCGACGCGGCGGGCGGCAGCGACGGCGCGGCCAACGCGGACACGGGCGCCACCGGAGCCGACGCCTCCAGCGGTGGCGACGCGGCCGGCGGCTCCGACGCGGCGACCGGCGGCGACACCGGCGGCCTGCTCACCGACGGCGGCGGCGCCAAGACCGACGCGGGGGGCGGCACCACCGACGCGGGCGGCGGCACCACCGACGCGGGCGGCGGCAGCGACGGCGGGCCCACCACCCCGGGCTCCTGCAAGAACCGCTGCGGCGACTACGACGCCAAGGCCAGCTGCCAGTGCGACTCGCTCTGCGAGGGCGAGGGCGACTGCTGCAAGGACTACGCCGCGCTGTGCAAGAAGCCGGAGTGCGCCAAGGACGCGGACTGCGACGACAAGAACGCGTGCACGGCCGACAAGTGCGTCGACGCCAAGCTCTGCGAGAACAAGCCCACCAACGAGGGCGGCACCTGTGACGACGGCAAGGTCTGCACCGACGCCGACAAGTGCACCAAGGGCAGCTGCAAGGGCACCCAGAAGGCGACGGACACGCCCTGCGACGACGGCAACATCTGCACCACGGACAGCAAGTGCAGCTCGCTGGGCAACTGCCTCGGCAAGTCGAAGGACTGCGACGACGACGAGGGCTGCACGCTCGACACCTGCGACAAGGCCACCGGCAACTGCAAGAACGAGGTGAAGAAGGACGACAGCTACTGCACCGACGGCAACGCCTGCACCACCGACGGCTGCAAGGCCGGCAAGTGCGCGTCGACGCCGAAGAAAGACGGCACCTCGTGCTCCGACGGCAACGCCTGCACGGAGAAGGACGGTTGCGCCGCCGGCACCTGCACCGGCACCAACGTCGCCGACGGCAAGTCGTGCAGCGACGGCAACACCTGCACCAAGGACGACAAGTGCACCGCCGGCGCCTGCAGCGGCACCGCCGACGCGGCCAAGGACGGCGCCACCTGCTCCGACGACGACCCGTGCACCTCGGGCACCAAGTGCGCCAGCGGCACGTGCACCGGCCCGCAGAACGCCTGCGACGACGACAACCCCTGCACGGCCGACAGCTGCACCAAGAAGTCGACCTACAGCAAGACCTGCAAGAACGAGCTGCTCAAGGCCGGCGCGGCGTGCAACGACGGCGATCCGTGCACGGACAACGACGCGTGCTCGGCCGCCGGCAAGTGCGAGGCCAAGGCCAGCGGCAAGTGCACCACGGCGCTCACCGACGCCTTCGAGTGCGGCAAGAACGGCAGCTGGGTGTTCGCCCCCGCGGCCGACGACGCCAAGTCGGTGGTGGGCTGGGGCATCGACGCCACCCCCGCCACGCCCGCGCCGCCCTCGCCCAAGTGCTCGCTGAACTTCAACAACGGCAAGGACTTCGTGTCGAAGGTCGACGGCAAGTCGGTCGCCGCCAAGGGCTCGGCCACCTCCGGCGAGATCGACCTGAGCAACGCCGGCGGCGCCAAGGTCAGCTACCAGATGTACTACGACACCGAGACCTACAGCTCGGCGGACTGGATGTTCGTGGAGGTCTCCGACGACGATTTCAAGACCACGGCGGCGAGCTGGGAGCTGGAGAAGGACACCAGCACCAAGGCCAAGTGGTTCGCGCAGACCCATGACCTGAGCAAGTGGGCGGGCAAGAAGATCAAGCTGCGCTTCCGCTTCGACTCCAAGGACACCATCACCAACACCGGCGCGGGCTGGTTCATCGACGACCTCAAGGTCGAGGTGGCGCCCAAGTAGACCGCCTCCGTGGTGGAGCGGCGAGGGGTCGGCTTCGGTCGGCCCCTCGTCGCGTTTTTGCCGGCCCGCGCGCTTCGGGTCGTGGCGAGCGCCGCCGACCGCGCCTATGCTGCGCCCTCACGAGGTCGATTCATGCACAGGGCTTGGGCTAGCGTTTGGGTCGTCGCGGCCGGCTGCATCGCGGCGGGCTGCGGCAGCGACGCGGGCGCCCCGGTGGTGTTCACGGAGGGCGAGCGGGCGGTCATCGCGACGCTCTCGCCCGTGCCGGCGCCACCGCCGTCCCCGTCCAACGCCTGGGCGGACGACGCCGACGCCGCGGCGCTCGGGCACGCGCTCTTCTTCGACACGCGGCTGAGCGGCAACGGCGAGGTCGCGTGCGCGACCTGTCACAAGCCCGAGCGCTGGTTCACCGACGGGCTCAAGCTCGCCAAGGGCGTCGGCGAGGCGCCGCGGCACACGCCCACCGTGCTGGGGGCGGCGCACGGCACCTGGCAGTTCTGGGACGGGCGTGCCGACAGCCTGTGGGCCCAGGCCCTCGGCCCTCTGGAGAACGCCAAGGAGCACGGCACCGACCGGCTCGCGGTGCTGCACGTGGTCGCGGCGCACCACCGCGCGGCGTGGGAGGCCGCGTTTGGTCCGCTGCCCGACCTCAGCGACA
>JAUIAC010000084.1 GCA_030425545.1 bacterium
ACGGCGTGAACATCATGCAGTTCTGCAAGGCGTACAACGCCAAGACGCAGGACAAAGCCGGGCTCATCATCCCGGTCGTGATCACGGTCTACAACGACCGCTCGTTCACCTTCATCACCAAGACGCCGCCGGCGTCGCGCCTGCTGCTCGCAGAGGCTGGGCTGAAGAAGGGCTCCTCGGTGCCGAACCGCGACAAGGTGGGGCGCATCACGCGCGACCAGCTGCGGTCGATCGCCGAGCTCAAGATGCCTGATTTGAACGCGTTTGATGTGGAGATGGCGATGCGCGCGATCGCGGGCACCGCCCGCTCGATGGGCATCGAGATCGACGACTAGGAGGACGACATGGCCAAGGGAAAGAAGTACCGGGCGGCACTCTCGTCGTTCGACCGAAACGAGAAGTACCCGCTCGCAGAGGCGATCAACATCGTCCGTGAGTTCAAGACCGCGAGCTACGACCAGACGGTCGAGATGGCGGTGAACCTCGGCGTCAACCCGAAGCACGCGGACCAGATGATCCGCGGCGCTGTCGTGCTGCCCAACGGCACCGGCAAGACGGTTCGCGTCGTGGTCTTCGCCAAGGGCGACAAGGAAGCGGAGGCCCGCGCGGCCGGCGCCGACTTCGTCGGTGGCGAGGACCTGGTGGAGAAGATCAAGGGGGGCTGGTTCGAGTTCGACACCGCCATCGCGACCCCGAACATGATGGTGCAGGTCGGTAAGATCGGCCGTCTGCTCGGACCGCGCGGGCTCATGCCCAACCCCAAGGTCGGCACCGTGACCTTCGATGTCACGGGCGCTGTCTCGCAGGCCAAGGCCGGCAAGATCAGCTTCCGCACCGACAAGGCCGGCATCATCCATGCTGGCATTGGCAAGCAGTCCTTCGACGCGACCAAGCTCGAAGAGAACTGCGCGACGCTGCTGGAGACCCTCGCGAAGATGAAGCCGTCGACCGCGAAGGGCACCTACATGCAGGCGATCACGATCAGCACCAGCCACTCGCCTGGTGTGCGCGTCGACGCCAACGAGATCGCGAACAGGTACAAGGCCTAGTTCGCAACCCAGAGGGCGCGGTCCGCTTCGGCGGCCTGCGCGCTCACACCCTTCCTCTTCGGAGGAGGCGTCTGAGAAGCCGGCCCTGCGTGACGTCTCACGTGGCGTAGACAAGACCGGTGGAGGCGACTGCAAGGTGCAGTTGGGCGCAACCCGATAGGCGGGAGCGCTTCGTCCGTCTCAGGCGTAGCAAGGAGAAGACCCGTGAACCGTGCAGAAAAGCAGCGTCGGGTCGATCAGCTTCGCGACGAACTGGTTGGCGCAACCGGCGTGGTCGTGGCTGGGTACAACGAGCTGACGGTGGAAGACATCACCGAGCTCCGTACCGAGCTGCGCAAGTCCGGCGGCACCATCCGTGTCGTGAAGAACACCCTTGCTCGCTTGTCCGTGAAAGGTACCGAGCACGAGGGAGTCACCGACTTCCTCACCGGTGCCAACCTGTTCGCCTTTGGCGTTGATCCCGTGGCTCCGGCCAAGGTGCTCAGCAAAGCGTCGAAGGGCGGCGACAAGGTGACCGTGAAAGGTGGCGTGCTCAACGGGAAGCCGTTGTCCGCCGCCGAGGTGGAGGCGCTGTCCAAGCTCCCGAGCCTCGACGAGCTCCGTGCCAAGTTCCTGGGCGTCATGAACCAGGTTCCGCAGAAGTTCGTCATGCAGCTGGCCGCTCCGGCCCGCAGCCTGGTCACCGTGCTGTCGGCACAGAAGGACAAGCTCGAGGAAGGGGCCTGATCGCCCCTCAACCACCCCTGACATCCGGGCGGCGTGACCGCCTAACCCTGTGGAGTACACAATGAGCATCTCTCGTGAAGATCTGATCAACCACCTCAGCGGCCTGACCGTGCTCGAGCTCTCCGAGATCATCTCGGACCTCGAGGAGAAGTGGGGCGTGAGCGCCGCCGCCGTCGCCGCTGCCCCCGTGGCCGTGGCCGGTGGTGACGCCGGTGGCGCCGCCGCCGCCGAGCAGACCGAGTTCGACGTCCTGATCCTTGAGCCCGGCGCCAAGAAGATCAACGTCATCAAGGCTGTTCGTGAGATCACCCAGCTGGGCCTCCGTGAGGCCAAGGCGCTCGTCGAGACCGCCGGTGGCGTCGTCCGTGAGGGCGTCTCCAAGTCGGACGCCGAGGAGACCAAGAAGAAGCTGGAGGACGCCGGCGCCAAGGTGGAGATCAAGTAATCTCCCTCGCCCTGACGCAGGCTTGCCCTCGGGTCGGTTCGCCGCAATAGCGGTGGGCCGGCCCGGGGGCGCCGCTGCGTCTCCCCCCGGAAAGGGTCGCACCTGCCCTGAGCCCATCGCGGCTCGGCGCAGAAAAGACTAGCCAACCTGGCTGGTCTTCGTGCACACTTCCGGGCCGCTGCGCACATGGCATCGCGCCAAACGTGGCAACCCCTAACGGTTTCGGCCGGTTTTCGCTGTCCCTGCGAGGGAGCCCCAGCGCGAACGGCCCAGAAGAGGAACGGTTCGCAACGTCGCTCGCTCCCGTAGCTCCCGCGACGAAGCTGCCGTTCCGGCGAACATGCTTGTCCTCCTGCCCACCGCCCGACGGTGCGCGGGGCCGAGCTCGCCACATCCCGGCACCGTGCCCTGTGTGCACGTTGCCACGGAGCAGTCGCCAGACGCTGAGGGCACCTCGCCCGGCGCAGACGACCGCCCCGCCCGACGCCACGGGTCCGCACCTCGGACCCCTATTTCATCGGAGACCCGCCCATGGCCCGCACCGCAATGGAGCTTCGTGTCCGCAAGTCCTTCTCCCGCCTGCATCGCGTGGTGGAGGTCCCGGACCTGATCCATGTTCAGCGTCAGTCGTACGACAAGTTCCTGCAGCGTCATGTCCCCCACGAGCAGCGTGAGTTGGTCGGCCTTCAGGCCATCTTCTCCAGCGTCTTCCCGATCCAGGACTTCAACAAGACCGCGTCCTTGGAGTTCGTGAGCTACCAGCTCGAAGAGCCCAAGTACGACGTCGTCGAGTGCCGCGCCCGCGGCATGACCTTCGCGTCGCCGATCAAGGTGCTGATTCGCCTGGTGGTCTTCGACGTGTCGGAGTCGGGCATCCAGACCATCCGCGACGTGAAGGAGCAGGAGGTCTACTTCGGCGAGATCCCGCTGATGACCCACTCGGGTACCTTCATCATCAACGGCTCCGAGCGCGTCATCGTCAGCCAGCTGCACCGCTCTCCCGGCGTGCTCTTCGAGCACGACAAGGGCAAGACCCACGCCAGCGGCAAGCGCATCTACTCGGCCCGGATCATCCCCTACCGTGGCTCCTGGCTGGACTTCGAGTTCGACCACAAGGACTTCCTCTACGTTCGCATCGACCGCCGCCGCAAGCTGCACGCGACCGTGCTCCTGCGCGCCCTCGGCTACAGCACCGAGGAGATGCTGAACTACTACTACGAGACCGAGCACATCACGCTCGAGGGCGAGGGCGAGACCCTGCGCGCCTGGCGTAGCTTGGACTTCCGCCTCCTCGAGGGGCAGCGCACCACGGTGGAGATCCCTCACCCCGAGGACGGAAACCCGCCGATCCTGAAGAAGAACCGCAAGTTCACGCGGCGCATCATCCGCAAGCTCCACGAGGCGGGCGTCGAGCGTCTCGAGGTCCCGATCGAGGAGTTCGAGGGCAAGGTCTTCGCGACCGACGTCATCAACGAGGAGACCGGCGAGGTCCTCTTCGAGGCCAACGACGAGTTCGACGAGACCACGGTGCACTCGCTGGCCGAGTCGAACATGCGTGAGTTCGACATCCTCTTCATCGACAAGATGAACGTGGGTCCCTACCTGCGCGACACGCTGGCCAAGGACGTCTCGGACGTGCTCAAGCGCAAGCGTCTGCCGACCTCCGACCAGGCCATCGAGGACATCTACCACCACCTCCGTCCCGGTGACCCGCCGTCCATCAACCAGGCGCGCAACTACTTCAACAACCTGTTCTTCAACGAGCAGCGCTACGACCTGAGCGACGTCGGCCGCATGAAGGTCGAGTACAAGTTCGCGCACCGCAAAGCGCTGATGCAGCTGAAGAAGCAGGGCCTCGTCCGCCTGGAGACCACCTCCATGCGGCGCGACCGCAGCTACGACCTCTCGCCTCCGGGCGGTGAGTACCGGAACTGGAAGCTCGACCTCGCGCTCTTCGACAGTGGCAACAAGGTCAAGTCCTACGGCGTGCGCCTCGCGGCGGACACCTTCCCGGACATGAGCCGCGTCTCGCCCGTCGAGTTCGCCAACCACCTGTCGAGCGTGTTCTCGGTGGCGGACCTCTCGCGTCCCTCGTCGATCAAGGCGGCGGACTGGAAGATCGACTTCACCGTGCGTGAGGCCGACGGCAGCGAGCAGACCGCGACCTGGAAGATCCAGAGCAAGGCCTTCGCCAACGCTGGCGCAGCGCTGCCCTCCGAGCTCGCCGAGGCGCTGCAGAGCGGCCTCGACGGTGCCGACTTCCTCTCCGTGGAGCAGGACGACACCGGCGTCGTGTGGATCAAGCCCACCGGCAAGGGCGCCGAGATCGCGGTGAACGCGCACGAGATGCTGCGTCAGCGCCTCGAGCTCGTGAGCGGCGTCTACACCGGCGAGCTGCGCCTCTCGACGGGCCTGCTGACCTCCAACGTCAGCGACTCGAGCACGGTCCTCATCATGCCTGTGCGCGGCAACAAGCACGTGCAGGTTCGGGTCGACGGCAACGAGGAGCTGCGGGACCGCCTGGGCATCGCCCCGGTGGCGCCGTGCTTCACCCTGACCAAGGGCGACATCCTCCGCACCATCGCCTACCTGCTGCAGCTGAAGAACGCGCGGGCCGGGTTCAACACCGACGACATCGACCACCTCGGCAACCGCCGTGTGCGCGCCGTCGGTGAGCTCATGGAGAACCAGTGCCGCATCGGCCTGGTCCGCATGGAGCGCGCCATCAAGGAGAAGATGAGCATCGCGCAGGACATCGAGACCTCGATGCCGCACGAGCTGATCAACGCCAAGCCCATGAGCGCGGTGGTCCGCGAGTACTTCGGCAGCAGCCAGCTGTCGCAGTTCATGGACCAGACCAACCCGCTCTCGGAGGTCACGCACAAGCGTCGTCTCTCGGCCCTCGGGCCGGGTGGTCTGACGCGAGACCGCGCTGGCTTCGAGGTGCGCGATGTGCACACGACCCACTACGGTCGTATCTGCCCCATCGAGACCCCTGAAGGTCCGAACATCGGCCTCATCGCCTCGCTCGCGACCTACGCCCGGGTGAACGAGTACGGCTTCATCGAGACGCCCTACCGCCACGTGATCCACGGCAAGCCCACCTACACGTACGAGTACTACTCGGCGCTGGAGGAGGAGGAGCACCAGATCGCGCAGGCCAACGCGCAGATCGGCCCCGACGGCACCCTCGTCGGCCCGCTGGTCGACGTGCGCTTCAACGGGGAGTACCAGCAGCTGCCGCCTGAGAAGGTCGAGCTGATGGACGTGAGCCCGAACCAGCTGGTCTCGGTCGCTGCGTCGCTCATCCCCTTCCTCGAGAACGACGACGCCAACCGCGCGCTCATGGGCTCGAACATGCAGCGCCAGGCGGTGCCGCTGCTCAAGACCACGTCGCCGCTCGTCGGCACGGATCTCGAGCAGACCGTGGCGTCGGACTCCGGTGTGACCGTGGTGGCTCGCCACAACGGCACGGTCGTGAACATCGACTCCGAGCGCATCGTCGTGAAGCGTGACGTGGAGCCGGACGACCCGAGCGCGTCGACCGACATCTACAAGCTGGTCAAGTACACCCGCTCCAACCAGAGCACGTGCGTCAACCAGCGCCCGATCGTCCGCATGGGCGACCACGTCAAGGCCAACGACGTCATCGCCGACGGCCCGTCGACCGACCGGGGTGAGCTCGCGCTCGGCCGCAACGTCGTCGTCGCGTTCATGCCCTGGGGTGGCTACAACTACGAGGACTCGATCCTCGTCAGTGAGAAGGTCATCAAGGAGGACTTGTTCACCTCGATTCACATCGAGGAGTTCGAGTGCATCGCGCGCGACACCAAGCTCGGCAAAGAGGAGATCACCCGGGACATCCCGAACGTCTCCGAAGAGGCCCTCAAGGACATCGACGTCAGCGGCATCATCCGCATCGGCGCCGAGGTCAAGACGGGCGACGTGCTCGTCGGCAAGATCACGCCGAAGGGCGAGACCCAGCTGAGCCCGGAAGAGAAGCTCCTCCGTGCCATCTTCGGCGAGAAGGCGGGCGACGTCCGCGACACCTCGCTCCGCGTCCCGCCCGGTGTGGTGGGCACGGTCATCGCCGCCAAGGTCTTCACCCGCAAGTCCGAGCCCAAGGACGAGCGCACGAAGGAGATCGAGGAGGACGAGAAGTCGAAGATGCTCAAGGACATGGGCGACGAGGTGCAGATCCTCGCCACGTCGACCTATGACAAGTGCCGCCGCATCCTCGCGGGCCTGAAGACGGCGTCCAAGGTCGTCGACGACCAGGGCAACGTGGTCTTCAGCAAGGGCACGGAGCTCGACACCGAGGCGCTCGACAAGCTGCCCGACAGCGTCTGGGACGACGGCGACCGCTTCAAGGTCCCGGCGGCCTGGCGCGACCTCCGCGTCACCGACAAGGAGGCCTCGGCCCAGCTGGCCGGCCTGCTCGACCACCTCGAAGACCACGCGAACGAGATCAAGTTCTACTTCGAGGAGAAGATCAAGCGGATGGTCAAGGGCGACGAGCTGCCGCCCGGCGTCATCAAGATGGTCAAGGTCTACGTCGCCATCAAGCGCAAGCTCCAGGTCGGCGACAAGATGGCCGGTCGTCACGGCAACAAGGGTGTCGTGAGCCGCATCCTCCGCGAGGAGGACATGCCCTACCTGCCCGACGGTCGTCCGGTGGAGATCGTGCTGAACCCGCTCGGCGTTCCCAGCCGCATGAACGTGGGTCAGATCCTCGAGACCCACCTCGGCTGGGCCGCGCACAACCTGGGCTTCCAGCTCGGTGAGCTGCGCGACAAGGAAGGGCTCGCTGGCGAGCTGCGGGACCGCATCAAGGCGGCCTTCGCTGACGAGCGCATCAACACGCTCGTCGACCTGCTCGACGACGGTGAGCTCGGTCGCTTCATCGACGACAACGCCGCCGGCGTTCGCGTCGCCACGCCCGTCTTCGACGGTGCGCGGGAGACCGACATCCACAGCATGCTGACCACCGCGGGGCTCTCGAACCGCGGTCAGACGCGGCTCTTCGACGGCCGGACGGGTGAGTCTTTCGACCAGCCCGTGACCGTCGGTGTGATGTACATGCTCAAGCTGCACCACCTGGTCGACGACAAGATCCACGCGCGCTCCATTGGACCGTACAGCCTCGTCACGCAGCAGCCGCTGGGTGGTAAGGCCCAGTTCGGTGGCCAGCGCTTGGGTGAGATGGAGGTCTGGGCCATGGAAGCCTACGGCGCTGCCTACGCGCTGCAGGAGTTCCTGACGGTCAAGTCCGACGACGTGAAGGGCCGCACGCGCATGTACGAGAGCATCGTCCGTGGCGAGGGGCTCCTCGAGCCCGGCCTGCCGGAGTCGTTCAACGTGCTCCTCAAGGAGCTCAAGGCCCTGGCCTTGAACGTCGAGCTGGTCGACCACGACGGTGGCCTCATCGGCTAGCGCGTCGCCTGCGCACCCGCGCGCCTTCGGGCGCATCCCCGACAAGCCTGGTCAGCGGCATGGCGCCCGCCGCTGGCCAGGCACACCGCAGCAGCCCGCGCGTCGCGCTGCTGCCCACGCATAGGACACGCCAATGCGACAGATTCTGCACTTCTTCGAGAAGCCCAAGAACCCCGTCAATGTCGACACCGTCAAGGTCGGCATCGCCTCTCCTCGGAACATCTCCCAGGAGTGGACCTTCGGCGAGGTCAAGAAGCCGGAGACCATCAACTACCGGACCTTCAAGCCCGAGCGGGACGGCCTCTTCTGCGGCCGCATCTTCGGCCCGGTGAAGGACTACGAGTGCATCTGCGGCAAGTACAAGCGCCTCAAGCACCGTGGCGTCGTCTGCGAGAAGTGCGGCGTCGAGGTCATCGAGAGCAAGGTGCGCCGCGAGCGCATGGGCCACATCAACCTGGCCACGCCGGTCGCGCACATCTGGTTCCTCAAGAGCCTGCCCTCGCGCATCGGCCACCTGATGAACATGACGCTCAAGGACCTCGAGTACGTCCTCTACTGCGCCAAGTACGTCACGCTCGGCTCGCTGAAGCTGCAGGTGGAGCGCGGCAAGGCCGGCATCTTCCCCTACTACATCCCGCGTGAGTCGAAGTCGGACATCTTCGAGGAGTTCGAGACCCTCGCCGAGGGCGCCGACATCAGCCGGCTGCTCAAGCGCTACTCGCGCACGGTCGAGCGGGGCGTCCTCGTCAACGAAGAGGACTACTACGACGTCCAGCACGGCATGGTCATCGAGCGTGTCGACACCGAGATCGCGACGCAGTGGCTGCCCGAGGTGGGTCCGCTCCTGCCCGGCCGCATCCTCAGCACCGAGGAGCACGAGTACGTCTCGGACATGCTCGGCGAGCTGGCGGTGTATTGCACGCCGGCGACCGACTACCTGAAGCTGCAGATGGGCGGCGAGGCCATCCTCGAGCTGCTCGCCTACCTCGACCCGACCCGCATCCCACCGGAGAAGCCGCGGTGGCCCGGCGACGGCGACGACGCCGAGACCCTCGACGACCTGGCCGTGCAGCTGCGTGAGCAGATCCGCGCCTGGGAGGAGAAGGTCGAGGGCCTGATCAAGCCGACCGGCCAGGCCAAGATCAAGAAGATCTCCAAGCGTCTCAAGATCATCGAGGACCTGCGCGCCTCGGGCAACAAGCCGCAGCACCTGGTGCTGACGACCGTGCCCGTGCTGCCGCCGGACCTGCGCCCGCTCGTCCCGCTGGACGGTGGCCGCTTCGCGACCTCGGACCTGAACGACCTCTACCGTCGCGTCATCAACCGCAACAACCGCCTCAAGCGTCTGCTCGAGCTCCACGCGCCCGAGATCATCGTGCGCAACGAGAAGCGCATGCTGCAGGAGGCGGTCGACGCCCTCTTCGACAACGGTCGTCGTGGCAAGGTCATCACCGGCCCGAACAAGCGTCCGCTGAAGTCCCTGAGCGACATGCTCAAGGGCAAGCAGGGCCGCTTCCGCCAGAACCTGCTCGGCAAGCGCGTCGACTACTCGGGCCGCTCGGTCATCGTGGTCGGCCCGGACCTGCGCCTGCACCAGTGCGGTCTGCCGAAGAAGATGGCGCTCGAGCTCTTCAAGCCCTTCGTCTACAGCAAGCTCGAAGAGCAGGGCTACGTCACCACCATCAAGAGCGCGAAGAAGCTCGTCGAGAAGGAGACCCCGGTCGTCTGGGACATCCTCGCCGACGTGATCAAGGAGCACCCCGTGCTCCTGAACCGCGCGCCCACCCTGCACCGCCTCGGCATGCAGGCGTTCGAGCCCGTGCTCATCGAGGGCAAGGCCATTCGCTTGCACCCGCTGGTCTGCACGGCCTTCAACGCGGACTTCGACGGTGACCAGATGGCGGTCCACCTCCCGCTGAGCCTCGAGGCGCAGATGGAGGCCCGCGTGCTCATGATGAGCACCAACAACATCCTGTCGCCCGCCTACGGCAAGCCGGTCATCAACCCGACGCAGGACATCGTGCTCGGTCTGTACTACCGGACCCGCTCGCTGCCCTTCGCCGAGGGTGAAGGCCGTCTCTTCGCCAGCCCTGGCGAGGTCCGTGCGGCGTACGACGCGGGCGACATCGCCCTGCAGGCGCGCATCAAGTGCCGCGTCGACGTGTGGGACGACGATCAGGATCCCGACGAGGAGGCGCCCGCGCGCCGCGAGATCGTCGACACCACCGTCGGTCGTGCGCTGCTGAGCGAGATCGTGCCGGAGGGCGTGCCCTTCAGCCTCTACAACAAGGAGCTCGGCAAGAAGCAGCTGCAGCAGCTCATCGACGAGGTCTACCGCCGCTTCGGCAGCAAAAAGACCGTGCTGCTGGCCGACGCGCTGCGCACCTCCGGCTACGCCTCGGCGACCGAGGCTGGCGTGTCGATCTGCATCGACGACATGGCGATTCCGAACTCCAAGGGTGAGATCATCCTCGGCGCCCAGGGCCAGATCGCCGACATCATGCAGCAGTACCACGAGGGTCTGATCACCGACGGCGAGCGCTACAACAAGGTGGTCGACACCTGGTCGGACGCCACCGAGAAGATCGCCAAGACCATGATGGACGGCATCTCCAACACCACCTACGGCGCTGGTGGCGGTCACATGGGCGTCGCGGGCGACCACGAAGGCCCGAGCGAGACGACCAAGTCGTTCAACAACATCTTCATGATGGCCGACTCCGGCGCCCGTGGTTCCGCCCAGCAGATGCGTCAGCTGGCCGGTATGCGCGGCCTCATGGCCAAGCCCTCCGGCGAGATCATCGAGACGCCCATCACCGCGAACTTCCGCGAGGGCCTGTCGGTGCAGCAGTACTTCATCTCCACCCACGGCGCTCGCAAGGGCCTCGCGGACACGGCGCTGAAGACCGCGAACTCGGGTTACCTGACGCGCCGCCTGGTCGACGTGGCCAACGACGCCGTTATCACCGAGTACGACTGCGGCACCCTCGACGGCATCGACATCGAGGCGCTCGAGGAGGCCGGTGAGGTCATCCAGCCGCTCAACGAGCGCCTGCTCGGTCGCGTCGCCCTCGAGGACATCGAGGACGCCGACGGCAACGTGCTGGTCGAGTCCGACACGCTCATCGACGAGGAGATGGCCCTGGCCGTCGAGCACGCCGGTGTGCGCAAGGTCGCGATCCGCACGGTGCTCACCTGCCGCAGCCAGACCGGCGTGTGCGTGCTCTGCTACGGCCGTGACCTGGCCCGTGGCCGCATGGTCAACATCGGCGAGGCCGTTGGCGTCATCGCCGCGCAGTCCATCGGCGAGCCCGGTACGCAGCTCACCATGCGGACCTTCCACGTCGGTGGTACGGCGAGCACCTCGCGTGACCTGCCGCAGCACCGCGCCACGGTCGACGGTGTGGTCAAGTACAAGGATCTGCCGACGGTGGATCCGGGCGACGGCGGCGGTCACATCGTCATCGCGCGTGGTCACCTGCTCATCACCATCCCCGGCGTGCCCGAGGATCGCTGCCCCGCCTTCGCGGTGCAGGCTGGCGCTCGCGCCCGCGTGAAGGACGGCCAGAAGGTGAAGAAGAACGAGCTGCTCGCCGAGTGGGACTCGTCCTTCAAGCCGATTCTGACCCACGTGGGCGGCACCATCACGCTGCTCGACATCATCGACAACGTCACCGTGAAGGAGCAGCTCGACGAGGCGACCGGCCTGTCGCAGCGCTTCATCATCGACGTCAAGGACCCCAACATCCGGCCGCGCGTCGGCATCGTGGGTCCCGACGGCGAGGTGGTCCGGGTCGAGCGCACCGGCGCGTTGGCGCACTACAACCTGCCGGTTGGCGCCAACCTCATCGTCACCGAGGGTCAGGTGGTCAAGCCCGGCGACACGCTCGCCAAGCTGGCCCAGGAGACCGCGAAGACCAAGGACATCACCGGTGGTCTGCCGCGTGTCGCCGAGCTCTTCGAGGCCCGTAAGCCCAAGGATCACGCCGTCATGAGCGAGGTCGACGGCATCGTCAGCTTCGGCAAGCCGGTGAAGGGCAAGTCCCGCATCCTGGTGACCCCGGAGTACGGCCAGCAGCGCGAGTACCTCATCGGCAAGGGCAAGCACATCACCGTCAACGAGGGTGACCGTGTGCGCGCTGGCGATCCGCTGATGGACGGCCCGCGCAACCCCCACGACATCCTGCACGTGCTGGGTATCGAGGCGCTGGCGAAGTACCTGGTCGACGAGATCCAGCAGGTCTACCGCCTGCAGGGTGTGCGCATCAACGACAAGCACATCGAGGTGGTCGTCCGTCAGATGCTGCGCTGGGTCCGGGTCACCAAGACCGGCGACACCAACTTCATGGTGGACCAGCAGGTCGTGAAGCACCGCTTCGACGACGAGAACCAGCGGGTCATGCGCGACGGCGGCAAGCCGGCGTCGGGCGAGCCGCTGCTGCTCGGCATCACCAAGGCGTCGCTGTCGACCGAGTCCTTCCTCTCGGCGTCCTCCTTCCAGGAGACGACGAAGGTGCTCACCGAGGCCTGCCTCGCCGGGCGCGAGGACAACCTCCGGGGCCTCAAGGAGAACGTGCTCATGGGCCGTCTCATCCCCGCGGGCACCGGCCTCAGCGGCTACCAGGAGCTGCAGATCGACGTCGGCGCCGAGAGTCACTTCGGTGGCGAGGTGTCGTACGAAGGCATCGGCTAAGGGTCAGCAGCCCCGCTGCGACAAGCTCGCGCGGCCGCGTCGTCTTCGGACGGCGCGGCCGCGCTGCGTTTCGGGGCGCTCACGGGGCGCTCACGGGCCCGCACACTGCGGCTTGTTCGAGCAGGTGAACGACCAGGTCGGCTGGACCGTGGCCTCGCCCCACAGCACCTGGGCGTCACCAAGGACGCGCACCAGCACACGGACGGGCCCCTTCGCCGCGGCGCACGGACAGGCGACGACCGCCGGGACACCCTCGTAGGCGGCCACCGTCGGGTCTCCCGGCAGGAGCGTCCACATCGGCTTCAGCAGGGTCGGCCCCGGCGCGAGCGGCGCGCCCCCGGCCTGCGGCAGCAGGTCGACGCGGACCTTGTGGGGCCCGGCGCTGAGCCCGGGCGCCTTCAGGCTCACCCACACGTGCTGCAGGCCCTGCCATCCCGGCAGAATCGCGGCCTCCGGGACAGGCGCGGCGGGCCAAGGCACGTGGCCCATGCCGGCGTCGCTTGCGCCGCCGACCACCACACAGCCGAGGCAGGGCTGCACCCCTGCGGTGACCACCGCGGTGACCAGCTGGTGGGCGCGGGCGGCCTGTGAGGCGAGGACGTGTCGTGTCGCTGTGAACCAGGGCGCCTGGCTTGGCTGGCCCGCGCTGGCTTCCCCCCGGGACGCGTCTGCGCGGGTCGGTGGCCCGTCCGCAGCCGCGTCGGCCCCGGGGCGCTGCCCGTCGTGGACGGCGAGCGCGTCAGGGTGGGGCGAGGCGGCGTCGATCGTGTCGGGGTCGATCGTGTCGGGGTCGATTGTGTCGGGGTCGATTGTGTCGGGGTCGATCGTGTTGGGGGCGGCGTCCAGGCCAGGGCCGTCGTCGGCGCTCGTGGGGGCGCAGGCTGCGGTCGCTGCGAGCGCGACCAGGGCGAGCCACAGCATCGGAGCGCGCCGCGCCGTGACCCGGTCCGTGCGCGCTGCGGCCGGCGTCGGCGGGACGCAGGGCGCCACGCGCGTCGGTGCCATCGTGGAGTTTCCGCTCGTCGCCGCCACGTCGTTCACCTGGACACCCCGGGCTGGCGCTCGGACGCCGGGCGCGGGAGCGTGCGAGCGCGGTCGTGAGCTCGGGCGCGCGGCCACCGCGATTGGACCGCGCCCCATGGAACGCTAACATCCTCCATTCATGGCCGCACACATCCACAGGTCGTCTGCGACGTCGCGCTCCGAGCCCCAGCGTGCGCCGGTCGTGGAGCCGATCGTCCTGCCCAGCGCTCGGGTCAGCCTCCCCGCCAGGCGGCGGCGTCGAAGGGGTTGGGGCGGGGCGGCGGTCTTCGCGCTCTGCGTCGCCCTGGGCGCCTGCGTCGCGGAGCCCGACTCGCCCCACGACGCAGGTTCGGGCGGGGCCCGCACGGCCGACACGGCGACGCCGGATGGCGCAGCCTCGGATGCGCTCGCGGTGCCCGACACGGTCGGTGTGCCCGACACGGTTGGTGACCCCGACACGGTTGGTGACCCTGACACGGTCGGTGTGCCCGACACGCTCGCTGGGCCTGACGCGTCACGTCGCTCCGATGCACAAGGCGCCGACCTTGGGGCGACCGACGGGCTCGGCCCGGACGGCGCGGCGCTCGATGGGGGCGGCGACTCGGACGCCCTCCCTGGGGACGCCTCCGACGCGATCACGGGCGTCGGAGACACGCACGCCGGCGCGGACAGCCTCGCGGACGGTGCGAGCCACGACGGGGGCGGCACCGCGGACGCGCCGGACGGCGACGGGGGCGCGAGCGGCGACGCGTCGGGGGACGGCGCGCTCTCGGACGTCGGCCCGGTCGGCGGGGGCGACGGCGGGTCGAGCGGCGGCGGGGCGGACGGGATCACGGGGGACGCCGGCGGTGACGCGAGCGATGGGAGCGACGGGAGCGTCGGGCCCGCGGGACCCGCCACCTGGACCGGGGCCTTCTCGGAGCAGACCGCGGCGGTCGCCGGGCTCACGTCCCTGCCGCTGACCGTGAAGCAGTCCGGCCCGACGCCGCCCGGGACCGGCGGGCTGCTGGCGGACGTCGACGGTGACGGCGACGACGATCTGCTGGCCTGGAGCGAGTCCGGCGCCGTTCGCGTCTACCTCGCCGGCGCCGGCGGGCTCACGGGGCCGGCGACGTTGCAGCTCTCGGGCGCGGCGCCGCGGGTCCACGGCGCCGCCACCATCGAGACCGCCGCAGGCCGCTTCGTGTTGCTCTTTGGCACCCGCATCTGGTGGCTGCGCGCGACCCAAGCGGGGAACTGGGTGGTCGACAGCACCCTGGGAGAGTCGACCACCACCGACGCGGCGAGCCGCCTCTCGGGGCTGGTCGCCGACATCGACAACGACGGCCTGCTCGACGTGCTCGCGACGCGGAGCAGCTGCTCGTCGCAGCGCCTCCCCGAGGTCTGGATCGCGCAGGGCGACGGCACCTACGTCGACCGCGCCAAGGCGCTCTCGCTCGGCGTGCCGGCCCACGCATGGCAGGGCCTGGTGGCCGACCTCGACGACGACGGCGACCGCGACGTGATGTGGCTGCACGACGGCTGCGGCAGCGGCGCGACGCAGTTCGTCGCGCGCAACGACGGCCGCGACGCCGCGGGTGCCCCCGTCTTCTCGCGCATCGCCCCCCACGACCTCTTCAGCTTCCCCAAGGCGAAGATGCCCTTCGCGAGCCCCATGGGCGCCTCGGCGGCAGACGTCGACGGCGACGGCCACCTCGACGTGGTCATCGCCGGCGTCGGCATGCCGCAGCCCTACGCCACCATGGTCAAGCTGTCCCCGCCGGCGGTGTTGCCCTATCTCGGGCTCGTGCGCTCGCTGCTGCTCCTGGGCGCCGGCGACAAGCCCATGGTCAACGCCCTCTCCTGGGGCCTGGCCAAGGTGGTCGACGCGGTCAAGCAGCTGGACATGGTGGCGTGGGGCGTGGCCTTCATCGACCTCGACCACGATCGCTACCCCGACCTGGTCCTGGCGCACGGCGAGGACGACGACGCCTACCAGTTCAAGCAGCGCGGCCCCCATCGCCCGGTCGTCCTGCGGAACACTGGCGCCGGGCTGACCGAGGTGCAGCTCGGCTTGCCCAAGGTGCTGGCGGCCCGGGTGCTGTCCGCGGGCGACGTCGACCAGGACGGTGACGTCGATCTGCTCTTTGGCGGCATGGGCGGCCCGCCGCGCCTCTTTCGCAACGACGTGAAGACCGCGAACCACTGGCTCCGGGTTCGGCTGAAGGGCACGATCTCGAACCCCCTGGGCGCGGGTGCGCGGGTCTACGTCAAGGCCGCTGGTGTCGAGCGCTTCGCCGAGGTCGGCGCCTCGGGACCCTACGGCGCACAGCACTCCTGGGCCTTGAGCTTCGGGCTCGGCAGCGCGACATCGGCCGCGCTGCGGGTGGTGTGGCCCACCGGCCGCGAGCAGCGCTACGGCGTCGTGGCGGCGGATCAGGCGCTCACGCTCGCGGAGGCGCCGTGGCTCACGCTCTCGGCGCGCAAGCTCAGCGGCAGCGGCGCCACGGTGGTCGTGACGGGGCAGAGCTTCGACGCCCAGGGCGTTGCGACAGGGCAGGGCCTCCAGGTCACCGCGCTGCCCGCCGGGGCCCTGGCCTGGGCGACGCCGTGGTCCTGCGACGCCAAGGGCGCCTGCAGCGGGACCTTGAAGGCGGGCCCCAAGGCGACGTCGGGACAGCGCGCGCGGCTCAAGGTCAGCGACAGCGCTGGCGCGCTTGGCGTGTGGCCCGCCGTCCTGGTGCAGTAGCCCGCTCGGCAGGCGTCCCCCCAAGCCAGCCGGCGCAGGGCCTGCCGGCGCAGGGCCTGCCGCCGCAAAGCCAACCGGCGCGGGGCCTGCCGGCGCACAGCCAGTCGGCGCGGGGCCAACCGGCGCGGGGCCAGCCGGCGCACAGCCAGTCGGCGCGGGGCCTGCCGCCGCAGAGCCAGCCGCTCGCAAGGCCGGACGCCGCACGGCCAGCCGGCCCAGGGCCAGCGCGCGCAAAGCCAGCCACTCGCAAGGCTGGACGCCCCCCCCAAGCCGGACGCCCCCCCAAGCCCGACGCCCCCCCAAAAGCCAGACGCCCCGGCCACCATCAGGTGACCGGGGCGTCCGTCTAGACGTCAGAGCTGTCTCAGCACCCGGGGGCGCAGACGTTCTTGCCCTTGATCTCGTTGCCGTCGGCGTCCTTCGCAGGCACGCACTTGGCGCCGCCGTCGGCGTTCGCGCAGTCCTTGTCGGTCGCGCAGCTCGGCGCGCAGACCTGCTTGGCCAGCGTGCCGCCGCCACCGACGTTCGTGCAGGCGTAGTTGCCGGCGCACGTGTAGTCGTAGGCGCAAGGGATGCAGGACTTCGCCTTCATGCACAGGGGCATGAGGCCCGCGTTGGCCTTGTCGGGACGCGGGATGCGGGCGTAGTCCTTGTTGCACGACATGCTGTCGCTCGTCGGGCAGTCGCTGTTCTCGTTGCACACGCGGCTGCAGTAGCCCTTGCCGTTCTTGACGTCGGGCATGCAGTAGCCGGTGGTGCACTCGTTCAGCGTGGCCTCCAGATCGCACTCTTCGCCCACCTTCTTGGTCGGCTGCGGCGGGTTCTGGTTGGCCTGCGTCGGCGAGTTGCCGACGAAGCTGCACAGGTACTCCATCTTGGTGGGCTTATCGACGCTCATCGTGATGGCGTAGCCGAGGCAAGCCTCGTTGGCCTTCGTGCACGTCTTGTCCTTGCTGCAGTCCGAGAGGCTGCTGTTCGGGTTGGTGGGCACGCACACGGGGATGAAGTGATCGTCCTCGGGCTCGGGCGTGGTGTTCCAGGACAGGCGGAGCGACGTGCACACCGACTTGTAGTTCTGGTTGTAGATGCTCACGTTCTGCGCGCAGTCGTTCTTGCTGCCGCACAGGTCCACGCAGAAGCCGGGCTGAGCCTGGCCAGCGGCGTTGGTCGTGTTCAGGCAGAAGCCGCTGTTGCAGAGCTTGCCGAGGCCCTTGCCGTCGGAGGCCGAGCCGCAGAGCTTGCCGTAGTCGCCCTTGCCAGCCTCGACGTCCACGCACATGGCGTTGGCGACGTACTTGTAGCTGACGGGGGTGGCGCCAGCGGCGAGATCCACCGGCTCCACGACCATCTTGCAGTGCTTGCCCGCGCCGCACTCCTTGGTGCCGAGGCAGGCCTTGCCCGCGCCCTTGACGCTCGTGCAGCTGCCGTAGGGCAGGAACACGTCGTAGATGCCGTCGTCGGGGTTGTCGAGGTCCAGCGGCGCCTCGTTGATGTTGCACTTCATGTCCTTGGGGCAGTCCTTACCGGTCTCGCACAGGGTCGAGCAGTTGCCGTTGTTGCACATGAAGGGGTTCTCGCAGGCCTTCAGCGTGGTGTCGTCGTCCGAGCTGAAGGGATCGCAGGCCTCGCCGACCTTGACGCCGTCCTTGACCTTGCTCACGCAGATGTTGTCCCAGCCGGGCAGGATCACCTTGGTCGGGTCGTCGGGATCGGGCTCGCCCTCGGGCTTCTGAACGCCGTTGTACGAGATGCGGCACGCGAAGGTGTCGTCGGGGCAGTCGCCGTTGACCTTGCAGTTCTTGGGCCAGCACACGCCGTACTTCTTGGGGTCGTTGCTGGAGAGCTGCTGCTGGCTGCACTGCCACGCCGAGCAGTCCGTGTCGTCCTTGCAGGTGCTGCCGTTGGCGCACTTGCCGGCCTTGCACGCGCCGACGTCCGTCACGCAGTCCTTGTTGTCGTTGCAGAAGGCCGAGCAGCCGAGGCTGAAGCACAGGTCGTTGGTGCACACAGCCACGTCGCCCTCGAGCGGGTTGCTGTTGCACGACTGCGCGATGCCGGCGCCCTTGGTGCTGCCGGGCGAGTGCGACTTGGGGCCGCAGCGCGAGGTGAGCGCGCCGTAGACGAAGTAGAGGCGGCAGGACTCGGTGTCCTGGCACTCCGAGTCCGCCTTGCACTCCTTCCAGCTGGTGCTCGGCACGCAGATGGCGGCCGACTGGCCCTGCTGGACCTGCGCCTTGTCGAGCTGCTGCACGCACGAGTAGGTGCTGCCGTGGATGGCCTTGTCACCCGTGGCCGCGTCGCCGCACTCGCTGTTGGTGGCGCTGTCCTCGATGCCGTCGTCGCCGGCGCTGCCGGTGGCGTTGTTCTTCTCATCCTTGAGGATGGTGCACAGCTTGGTGCAGACGCCGCCGTAGCAGAGGTTGGTGTCGCACTGCGCGTTGAGGCAGTCACGGTAGGCCTGGGCCGCCGGGGAGTTGCTCGC
>JAUIAC010000085.1 GCA_030425545.1 bacterium
CGTCCTTGCTGCGGTCACGCAGCGCGGTCTGCAGGCCCTGACGGGCCGCCTTCTCGCCCGACTCCGCCAGCGCGCGCACCACGCGACGGCGGAGCTCCTCGTCCCGCTCGCGGGTGAAGAACATCAACGCCTGGATGGCGGTGCGGTGCTTGATCGACGCCAGCGCGAAGATGAGCGCCTTGCGGATCTCCTTGTCTTTCTCGTAGTCCAGCGCCTCGCGGATGGGCTGCACGCTCACGGGCGACGCAATCCACGCCAGCACGCGGGCGGCGGCCAGGCGCACCTCGGAGAGGCCGTCCTTGAGGTAGGTGTGCATGGCGCTGAGCTGGCCGGCGCCGCCGACGCGGCCCAGGTAGTAGACGCCGGTGGGCCGCAGGGCCACGTTGGTGCCCTCCGCGAGCTTCCGCGCAGCGCTGCGCATGCTGCGGTCGCCCACCTGCGCCAGGATCTCGTACACGGCGAAGATGAGCCGCTTGCTGGGCTCGCCCTCGAGCAGCTTCTTCACGGCGCCCGCGTCCTTCTTGTCGGCGATCTTCTTGTAGGCCTCCAGCGCCTGAATCTGCGCGTCGCCCTGGCTCGCGGCGGCCACGGCCAGCACCGACTTGCCCACCGCGCGGTCGCCGTAGCGGGCGCGGGCCATGGCCACGGCGTTCTTCAAGGCGGCGTCCTTCTTGCCCGGCTTGAGGCTGGTCAGGTAGGCCCAGTGCCGCGAGGTCTCCGCCTTGTTGGCGATGTCGACGAGCATGCGGATCACGTCGGCGTTCTTGCCCAGCTTCTTCGCCACGAAGTCGAGGTGGCGGCTGTGCAGCACCGGCTCGAGCTGCTTGAGCGCCCGCTCGCCGGCCTTCTTCACCAGCGGGTCTTTGCTCTTGAGCGCGTCCACGACGAAGAGCCCGAGGCGGTCGTGGTTGCGGGCGATCATGCCGTCGACGATCTGGTTCTGCCGTTCGTGCTCCTTGTCCGCGATGACGTTGACGATGGTCTTCACCGCCACCTTGTCTTTCAGCGCGTCGAGCACCGGCAGCACCTCGCGCGCGTCGAGGGTCGGGCGGACGAGGCCGTCATGCACCAGCTGGACCCAGGCCTTGTTCTTGATCGCCATGTAGGCCCGCGCGACACCGGCGCGCACGACCCACTGCGGGTCCTGGGTGCCGTCCTTGAGCAGCGCCTTGAGCTCCTTGTCCTTCTTGTTCCGCGCGATGCCCTGGTAGGCCATGCCGCGGGCGTGGAAGTCGGCGCTCTTGAGCCCGGCCTTGAGGATGGTGAAGGCGTCGACCTTGCGATCGGGCTTGCGCTTGGCCTCCGCGTCCCAGCTGGGCAGCGCCACCGCCGCGACGAGCGCAGCGAGACCGAGCCAGCGCCCGAACTGTCGGCGCCCGAACTGTCGGCGCCCGAACCGCCGGCGCCCCTGGGAGCCCGTCGCGGGTGGGGTCAGCTGAGAGGCGGCGTGGCTGGACAGGGGCGAACGAGACATGGGGAGTCCTCCGGGCGCGTGCGGTGCAATCGCGAGCGCGAATGGTCAGGCTCGGCGCCGCGGGCTGTCAACCGCGGGGGACCGCCGCTGGCGATGGCTCGCCGGGGCGCGTCAGGCCTGGATCTCGGAGGCGGAACGGGCCAGCACGCGGATGGATTCGAGCTGGGCGGCGCTGACGAGCTGCGCCGCGCGGCTGCTGAGGAAGTCACGGGCGCGCTGCGGGTCTTTCAGCGCGAGCACACACACGGCCTGCACCTGCGCCATCTCGCCGGAACCCTTGACCCGCTCGGCGTAGCGCGCCGCGTCGCTCCACTGCGAGAGCCGGGCGGCCGACAGGGCGAGCACCTGCCACACGTGCTGCATCTCGTCGATGCTCAGGAAGGGCTCGGCGCGGGCCTGGTGACAGAGGCGCATGGCCCCCTCGAAGTCGCCGCTGGCGTAGGCCGCGCGCGCCTTCTCCAGCAGCTCGCGGACCTGGCTGTGTGGCTCGGCTTCATGCACGACCGGCGACGCGCCGACCTGCTGCAGGGCGGTCCAGTTGGCGATGGCACACTGGGCCATGACGATGACCACGAGCCAGTTCTGCGTCGCGAGGCCGTAGACCGTGAGCAGGCCCGCCAGCCCCGTGCCGACGCGGTGCACCAGGCGTTCGGCCTTGACCCCCCGCCGCCAGATGCGCTTGGCGATGAGCAGGGTCAGGATGCCGCCGTCGAGGGGGTAGATGGGCAGCAGGTTGTAGATGCCGAGGGCGATGTTCCACCAGAGCCCTGCCACCACGAGCTGCGCCGGGATGCCCGGTCCCGAGAGGACGAAGCTGAGGGCGAAGAAGCCGCCCGCCATGAGGAAGTTGGCCCCCGGCCCCGCCGCGACGATGAAGAAGTCCTCCTTCTCATTGCGCGCGGGCGCGTGGTGACACAGCCCGCCCAGGTACATCATCTCGATCGACGGCCGCAGCCCGTAGTAGCGGCACACCAGCGCGTGGCCGAGCTCGTGGCCGAGCAGCGAGAGGGTCGCCAGGACCACGACGCCGAGCCCGTATACAGGCTCCGTGCGCATGAAGATGTAGCCGATGTATGCCAGCAGCACGAAGTGCCATGGCGAGTAGCTGACCGGGATGCCCAGCACGGAGAAGAGCGGACGAGACTGCGGGTTGCCGTACACGGTGGGCTCCTGTGGGGGCTGCGGCCGGGCTGTGGTCGGCGACGCAGGCCGACATGATAAGTGGCGCGGTGCGGCGGGCAAGGCGTCGCGGGCTTCGCGGCGGTGTGGGGCGCGCCGACGGGGTCGTGCGCGTCGGGGGCTCGTGCGTCGGGGGCTCGTGCGTCGGTTGCGTGCGCGAGGACCCTTGCCTCAGGGCGTGCGCCGACGGTGGGCGTCGATGGCGCGGAGGGCAGGCGACCAGTCGAGCCAGCTGCCGGGGGCGGCCTTGGGCGTCGGCGTCGTGCCCTGGCGTCGGGCTGCCGCGGCCTTGGCGGCTCGGGCTCGCAGCCGGGCGGGCTCGGGGAACGGGAAGCCCAGGTCTCGACCGCGGGCCGGGCGCCAGGCACGCTGCGCGCGGGAGGGGGCGAGCCGGACGGCGCCGGCGCGCGGTGCGGCAGCGCCCGGTTGGGCCTGCGGCGCACCGGCGTCTGGACCGGGGGCGCCGTGCGGGCGCTCGTCGGGCGTGGTGCCGCGCAGCCTCGGCCAGAGCACCCCCGGGGGCGCGACCTGCTCGGCCTTGGGAGGCGCGCCGGGCTCACCCGGCGACGACCCCGTCGACGGCGCGGCGGGCTTGGCCCCGGGCGCGCCGCGGCGGACCTTCAGCGTCGGCAGCGCCGAGGGCAGCTCGAAGCGGCCCGGGAGGGTGAACCCGCGGCGTGCAGGCCCCAGCGGGTCGCCGCCCACGTCGCGCCCTTGGTCCTGGTCGACGGCCGGCTTGCTGCCACGCGCCCCGCGCCCGGCCCGTGGATGGCGGGTCTTCACCGGCTTGCCCCGGCCGTCCCGCGGGCTGACCTTGCGGCGCCGCTTCTTGCGCCGCTTCTTGCGCTTCTTGCCCTTTTTGCCGGACTTCTTCGCCTCGATGGCGTCGGCCATCTCCTCCAGGTCGGGCTGCCAGAGCTCCAGGAGGCCGTCGACGCTGAGGTCACGCGTGCTCTTCGGCCCGAGCCCGAGCAGCTCGAGGTTGGCCTGGATCATGCGCTCGACCGCGTCGGTGCGGGCCTGCTCCATGGGGGTGGGCGGCGGCCACGGCGCCTTGTTCGGGTTGCGGTACACCTGCCAGCGGTCGCGCTGGTAGACGCGGTGCCACTTCCTGAGCGCGACCTCCCAGTAGCCCGGCTTCTCGCCGAAGTCGCGGTACACGGCGATGTAGTCGTAGTAGCGCCCGTGCGGCTTCATGCCGAAGGTGCTGTGGTCGTACCAGAGCGGCGCGGGCAGCGTGTGCTCGACCCGGGTGATGATGGGCTTGCTGCTCGAGTCGGCGAAGCTGTAGGGCACGTAGCCGCCGCGGAAGACCGCGTAGTACTCGCCGATGTTGGAGAAGATGCGCTCCTCGACCCACGACGACTTGCGCTTGGCGCGCAGGGTGAGCACCGACCGGTTGGGGGGGATGACCCCGTACGCGTCACGAATCGAGCCGTACTCGGTGCGGGCGAGCATGAAGGTGCCGGAGGTGAACACCGGCATCATCACGCCGGCGACGAGCATGGCGAGGGTGCCGATCCACACGCGCAGCCGCACGTGGCGGGCCGGCAGCAGCGGGCACACCGGCAGCGCCACGACGGTCAGCATGGCGAGCACCTCCACCAGGCGGAAGTTGACGCCGTAGAGGATGATCGGGCGGGACAGGTGCTGCGGCAGCACGAAGTAGGCCGCGCCGACGAGGGCGAGGACCCAGCCCGCGTAGCTGGTGCCGTGCACGTCGCCGGCCGGGGCCGTGGTCGCGCGCACGAACACGCGGCTGACCTCGGAGAAGGTGCCCGGCCACCGCAGGGGGGCGTCGTTCTCAGCCGTCTCGGTCGCCGCGGCGGTGCCAGTCCCGCCGGCGGGGCTCGCCAGGTCCGGTGCCATGGAGGCCAGCTGCTCCGGCCCCAGGGTGATGCGCGCGCGCTTGACCGAGCCCATGAACCAGAGCCCCAGCCCCAGGAGCCACACGCTGCTGATGAGCTCGCCGTGGCGTCGAAAGATCAGGTCCTGGATGCCGCGGATGTGGTCGGGCTGCTCGGCGAAGCGGTTGAAGAGGCGCTCGAAGATCTGGGTCAGGCTCGCCAGCGGGGTCAGGTGCTGCCCGGAGTAGATGCGCGACATGCGCTCGACCCAGGTCGCGCCGTGGATGGTCGCCTGGTCGGGCGTCTTCACCCCGTCGGCGAAGACGAAGTAGGCCAGGAACCAGGGCAGCAGCACGAGGATGCTCGGCAGCACGATGGCCACCTCGCGCAGGGTCCAGCTGACCCCGCGGAGCCAACCCTTGCGCAGGCCGAAGACCAGGGCGAGCAGCGGCAGCAAGGCCAGGCTCACGCCCCACAGCAGGTAGTGCGTGATGGCCAGGAACACGAGCAGCCCGGCGACCAGCGCGCCCCCACGCCACGAGGGCGCGCGCAACAGGCGGATGTGCGCGGCCAGCACCAGCAGGAAGACAGGGATGCTCATGAGGTAGTTGAAGAACCCCATGAAGAAGTCGCTGTTGAGCATCCACGGGAAGACGCCGAGCACGAGCCACCGGTTGTGGTCCACCGCCTTGAGCAGCACGTGGGTCGCCGCGGGGATGCCGAGCAGGCAGGCCGTGAGCACCAGCCGGTTCGCCTGCTCCAGATCCGTCACGTACTGCAGCCAGTCCACGGCCTTGTAGTACGTGAGGTAGGGGACGATGGCGTTCACCTCCCGGTAGTGGTGCTGGTAGAGCGCGTTGTCGCTGAAGTCGTGGATGATCTTCATCAAGTGCAGGTGCGAGCCGGCGTCGAGCAGCGGCAGCAGATCGCTCACCCAGACCGGCGAGATGCCGAGGGCGCACAGGAAGAAGAAGAGGCTCCAGTAGGCGAGGTCCCAGCGGTCCGCGGCCGTGCGCGAGCTCGGCTTCATCAGCGGAGCGAGCTTCGGCGCGGGGCGCGCGGGAGACGACTGGCGGCGCAGAAGCGGCAAGGGAGCTCCGGTGGACGGGCGTCGGCGCTGGCGGTGGCTGCTCGCGCGCACGAGGCGGCAGCGCCCCAGGCCCGAGGGCGCGCGAGTCTAGCGGAAGCGGCCGTGGCGCTCAACGCACGCGACAGCGGCGGCGACGGGCGGTGGAGCAGGGCGCGGGGCGGCGCAGCGCGCATGCTTCTGGTAGGCTGATCGCAAGCCAAGACCAGACCAGGCTCCGCCAGGCGCGAGGGGCTACACGTGCGATGTCATCAGCCAAGTAGGACTGCTGTGGTCGTCTTTGCGCTGGCGATGGCCGTCGCCGCGTCGCCGGGCTGCGACGAGCCGCCGCCGCCGGGTGAGGGGGACGGCGGGAGCACGCTGCCGGACAGCGCCAGTGTCGACACGGCGCTGGCCGATGTGCTGGACGTCGGCGACCTCGTTGACGTGTCAGATGCGCCCGACGTAGCCGATGGCACTCTGATCTGCCCAGGTGGCGCTGGGTGTCCGTGCCTGGACGCGGCCGACTGCGACGACAACCTGTGTCTGGAGACGCCGGCCGGGCGGGTCTGTGCTGGCCGGTGTGTCGACAGCTGCCCCACAGGGCGCTCCTGCCTGAACGTCACCGGCGGGCCCGACGCGCGGTCGTACTGCGTGCCGAGCTGGGGGCTCTTGTGCCGGCCCTGTCACGCGAACGCAGCCTGCGACGTGCCCGGGCTGAACCACACCGCGTGCGTCGCGCACGGAGACGCTGGCGGCTTCTGCGGTGTGGCCTGTGGCGGCGACGCCTCGTGTCCCGATGGTTACCGGTGCGCCGGCGCGAAAGACGTCGACGGCGCGAGCGTCAAGCAGTGTGTGCCCAAGGGTTCAGGGCCGGGGGACATGGGAGCGTGTGCGTGCTCGCCGCGGGCGACGGCGCTGGCGCTCACGACCACGTGCTGGCTGGCGGAGACCACCGCGGGCGGGCAGCAGCGCAAGTGCAAAGGCGAGCGCGTGTGTGGGGTCTCGGGGTTGAGCGACTGCGCGAAGCTGACCGGCGCGGGGGCGCAGTGCTTCGACGACCAGTGCGCCGGGCAGCCCGACGGAGACCCGTGCGACGACGGTGACCCATGCACCGACAAGGACGTCTGCGCCAGCGGCGTGTGCGAGGGCGGCGCGTTGGTGTGCGCCTGCACCGGGGACACAGACTGCGCCGACAAGAAGGTCGGCGGGCCGGCCAACCTCTGCACGGCGAGCTGGTACTGCGACAAGAGCGGGGGCGCGCCCGTGTGCAAGGAGAACCCTGCGACCGGCGTGAGCTGTTCGACGGCGAAGGACACGGTGTGCTTGCTCAACCAGTGTGTGCCCAAGACGGGCGCCTGCGTGCTGACGCCCGTGCCCGCCGGCACAGCTTGCGACGACGGCGACGCGTGCACGGCGGACGACGTCTGCGACGGCCAGGGCGGGTGTAGCGGCGCGACCGAGATCTGCTGCACCAGCACCGCCGACTGCGCCAGCCAGGAAGATGGCAAGCCGTGCAATGGCACCCTGTACTGCGACAAGAGCAACGGTGCCGGCACCTGCAAGGTGAACCCGGCGACCATTGTGACCTGTCTGGCCAAGGACGACACTGCGTGCCGAAAGAACAGCTGCGACGACGCGACCGGCGCCTGCGCGATGCAGGACGTGCCCGACGCC
The DNA here is from genome assembly GCA_030425545.1 of bacterium. Taxonomy (GTDB): domain Bacteria; phylum Myxococcota_A; class UBA9042; order UBA9042; family UBA9042; genus UBA9042. The sequence goes on from JAUIAC010000085.1 coordinate 7,244, forward strand.
ACGCCGTGTGACGACGGGCAGGTCTGTACCGCTGGGGACGCCTGCGTGAAGGGCGGCTGCAAGCCCGGAAAGCTGGTGTGTCCGTGCCAGACCGACGCTGACTGCGTCGGCAAGGACGACGGCGACGTGTGCAACGGGACCTCGTTTTGTGACGCGTCGACCTCGAGCTGCACGCACAACCCTGCGACCGTGGTGCTGTGCTCGACGGCGGACGACACGGACTGCGTGAAGAGCGTGTGCCACCCCTTGACCGGCGTCTGCGCGCCGGCGCCGGTGACCCAGACCAACGCGCCCTGCGACGACGGGGACGCCTGTACCGCCGGAGAGACCTGCGTGAAGGGGGCCTGCACGGCGGTGCCGGCAGCCTTTGTCTGCGCCTGCACCAAGGACGCAGACTGCGCCGCGAAAGAGGACGGCGACGTCTGCAACGGCACCCTGTTCTGCAATGTGGCGGCCGGCGCCTGTCAGGTGAACCCCGCCACGGTGCTCAGCTGTCCGAGCGTGGACGACACCGCGTGTCTGGCGAACCTGTGCCAGCCCAAGACCGGCGCGTGCAAGCAGACCGCGGCGCCGGAGGGCAAGGGCTGCGACGCCGATGGCAACCCGTGCACGGTCAACGACGCGTGCAAGGGCGGCGTGTGCCAGCCCGGGACGCAGGTGTGCGTGTGCCAGAGTGACGCCGACTGCGCGGCGAAGGAGGACGGCAACGTCTGCAACGGGACGTTGTATTGCGACAAGTCCGGCGCCAAGCCCGCGTGCGTCGTGAACGCAGCGACCGTGAAGAGCTGTCCCACAGTGATGGACACCGCGTGTGTGAAGAACACGTGCCAGCCGTTGACTGGCGCCTGCAAGCCGATGGTCTCGGCCGACGGAGTCCCGTGCGACGACGGGCTGGCGTGCTCCAAGGGGGACCAATGCCTACAGGGCGTGTGTGTCGGTGGTGCGGGGGCGTGCCCGTGCACGAGCGACGGGGACTGCGTCAAGTTCGAGGACAGCGAGGTGTGCACCACGGCGCTCTGCGACAAGGCGAAGGGCTGTGTGCTGCAGGCGAACAAGGCGGACTGCGACGACGGCGACCCCTGCACGGTCGCGTCGAAGTGTAAGAGCGGCAAGTGCGGCGCCGGGGTGAAGAAGGGCTGCGACGACGGCAACCCCTGCACGGACGACAGCTGTGACGCGGCGAAGGGCTGCGTGTCCTTGCCCAACGCGGCGACGTGCAGCGACGGCGACGTCTGCACCAGCGCGGACAAGTGCAAGGGCGGAGCGTGCAAGGGCGGGGGCGTGCCGACCTGCGACGACGCCAACCCCTGCACCGACGACAGCTGTGACCCGGCGAAGGGCTGCGTGTCCTTGCCCAACGCGGCGACGTGCAGCGACGGCGACGCCTGCACCAGCGCGGACAAGTGCAAGGGCGGAGCGTGCAAGGGCGGGGGCGTGCCGACCTGCGACGACGCCAACCCCTGCACCGACGACAGCTGTGACCCGGCGAAGGGCTGCGTGTCCTTGCCCAACGCGGCGACATGCAGCGACGGCGACGTCTGCACCAGCGCGGACAAGTGCAAGGGCGGAGCGTGCAAGGGCGGGGGCGCGCCGACCTGCGACGACGGCAACCCGTGCACGGACGACAGCTGTGACGCGGCGAAGGGCTGCGTGTCCTTGCCCAACGCGGCGACCTGTGACGACGCAGACCTGTGCACCGCCGACGACACGTGCAAGAGCAAGAAGTGCGTCGGGGGCCCCTTTGTGACGTGCTCCCAGCACACCGGGGTCTGTGTGGACGTCGCGTGCAGTCCCACGAAGGGGTGCCAGTATCACAACCGGCCCAAGCAGCCCTGCAGCGACGGCGACTTCTGCACCAGCGGCGACGCCTGCGTCGACATGAAGTGCGTCGGGTCGACGCAGACCAGCTGCGACGACGGCAACGCGTGCACGGTCGACAGCTGCGACAAGGCGGCGAAGCAGTGCGTGCACAAGAACAGCTCGGGTCCGTGTGATGACGGCAACCCGTGCACCAGCAAGAGCGCCTGCAGCGGCGGCGCGTGCAAGCAGGTGGCGCTGACCTGTCCGGCGTCGACCTGGCCCTGCCATGTGAGCAGCTGTGACACCAAAACCGGCGCCTGCGCGCTCGAGGTCGCGGTCGACGGCGCGAGCTGCGGCGGTAAGCACGACGTCTGCGCCCAGGGGGCCTGCCTGCGCAAGGTCCAGGGGCAGACCTGGGCCAAGGTGCCCGCTGGCACCTTTCACATGGGCTGCAACAAGGCCCTGGACGCGGCGTGCCGGAGCAACGAGTCGCCGCAACACCCGGTGACCCTCTCCAAGGCCTTTTGGCTGTCGCGCGACCCGGTGACGGTCGCCGAGTATGACGCGTGTGTGCAGGCCGGCGCGTGCCCGCCAGCCGAGACCGGCTTCGCGGGCGGCAACAGCGACGCGAGCTGCCTGTCCAGCTGGAACAACTGGACCGTGAGCGGGCCCAAGCCGGGCCGTGAAGGCCACCCGGCCAACTGCGTCGTGGTGGCGAAGGCGCGGAGCTACTGCAAGTGGGTCGGCGGAGGCCTGCCGACCGAGGCCCAGTGGGAGCTGGCCGCGCGCGGCCGGTGCGACGAGAACGGCGGCAGCGCGGGCTGCGCGACGAAGATGAGGATCTATCCCTGGGGGAACACGGCGCCGGTGTGCAAGCAGCACGCGGTCTTTCCCTTGAAGGGCGTGCCCGGGTGCGGGTCACCGGGGACCTGGGCCGTGGGCGCTGGCTCACCTGGCGGCGCGGGCCCCTACGGCCACCGGGACCTGAGCGGCAACGTGTGGGAGTACGTCGAGGACTACGGCGACGAGAGCACCCCCTACCCGTCCAGCGGTCCCGTCACCGACCCGGTGGTGACGAAGAAGGCCAACCAGCGCGTGCGTGGCGGGGCCACGGACCACGTCGCGAGCGACCTCCGCGCGAGCTATCGCGGCAGCGTGGGGCAGGGCTTCGCCGGCACGATCTTCGGCTTCCGCTGCGCCGTGGAGGTGACCTGCGACGACGGGGACCCCTGCACGGCGGACACGGGCACGCCTGGGAGCTGCAAACACGGCCCCTCCCCAGGCGGTGAGCCCTGCGACGACGGCAAGGCCTGCACCACCGGAGACCAGTGCGCCCTGGGCAAGTGCGTCGGCGGAACGCAGAAGTCGTGCGACGACGGCAACGCGTGCACGGACGACAGCTGCGACGAGGTCGCCGGCTGCGTCCACAAGGCCAACAACGCGGACTGCTCCGACGGCGCGGTCTGCTCCAGCGGCACCTGCGATGCGGGTCGGTGCGCGCTCCACCTGGGTCCGCTCTTCCTCAAGACCTGGGACGACCTCGCAGACCTGTCGGAGGCCCCGTTGGTCGTGGTGCCGCTGAGCGGCGGCGACGTGCTGACGGCCGGGGCCCTCAAGGGCTCGTCGTCCTGGCGGGTGTGGGGCGTCGGGCCGACTGGCGCGCAGAAGTGGACGCGGACGCACCTCGCCGACGCGAGCCACCCGACCCACGCGACCCTGGTGCGGGCTGGGCTGCCCGACGGAGACGGCGCCGTTGTGTTTGGCGACGTCTCGGGCCACGTGTTCATGCAGCGGCTGGACGCGCTGGGGCTCGAGCGGGCGCCGGTGGTCACGCTCACGAGTGGCAAGGGCGTGGACAACGTGCAGGACGTGTGCCGCCACGCGGACGGGACCTTCTCCCTCGTCGGTGCGACGAAGGCCAGCTCCGCGTCGCCGCAGCCCTTCTTCGCGCGGGTCACCCCGGACGGCGAGGTCGCGTCGTGGACGACGTGGAGCGGCGCGGTGGCGCTTCAGGAGCCGGGCGCGTCAGCGCTGAGCTACCGCCCACACGCGTCGGTCGCCTGCTTCGCCGACCGGGTCGTGGTCGCGGTGCACAACGCCAGCACCTGTGATGTGCGGGAGCTCGACCTCAGCGGTCAGCTCCTGCGCGCCCACAGCGTGGCCTCGCCCAAGGGCCAAGGGGGCTGTCGCAGCGTCGCGCGCACGGGCGCCGCGACGTGGGCAGCCCTGGGCGTGTACAGCGGCGGCACCGACCAGGACTTCGTGCTCTACCGCGGTGAGCTGGGCTCGGCGACCGTGACCGCGCAGACCTACAACCCGCCGCTGGTCAGCGGCGTCAACGACTGGGGGATCGTCGGCTACGGCGACGGCGACGTGGTGACGGTCGGCTACTACGACAGCCTGGCTGGACTCGTGGTGTCGCGGCTCGGCGCCACGTCGAAGCCCCGCTGGGCCTGGCAGCGGCTCAAGACGAGCCAGGCCAGCTTCCACCCGCTGTCGGTGGCGGTGACCGACAACGGCGACGTGCTGGTGGCTGGCGCCGAGCTGGACCTCGCCAAGCCGGGCAAGGGCAAGCGCTTCTTGCAGCGGCTGAACAAGTTCGGCCACGGCAGCTGCGCGCAGAGCGGCACTTGCTGGAAGCAGAAGGCGGCGTGCGACGACGGCAAGCCCTGCACACTCGACTGGTGCGACCCGACCAAGGGCTGCGCGTCGACCGCGGAGGACACGCTGAGCTGCGAGACGCCCTGCAGCGCGGGCGGCGCGTGCAAGAGCGGCGTCTGCGCTGGGGCCAAGCCGATGGACTGCGACGACAAGAGCCCGTGCACGGTGGACAGCTGCGACGCCGACGTCGGGGGTTGCCTGCATGTGCCCTTGAGCTACGGCGCGTGCTGCAAGGCGGTCGGGGGCACGGCGGGCGGCGTGTGCGCGTGGACGGACGACGCCAAGCGCGCGTGGGGGCTGGTGCCCGACGGCACCTTTCACATGGGCTGCAACGCGACGCTCGACAAGCAGTGCCTGAGCAAAGAGTCGCCGCAGCATCCGGCGACCGTGACGCGCCCTTTCTGGCTGCTCACCGACGAGGTGACGGTCGACGACTACCAGGCCTGCGTGCTCGCGAAGGGGTGCAGCGCCCCGACCACGACGGACTCGAAGGGCTACGGCTGCGGCGGCGACAAGGGCAACAACTGGGGGCCGACGGGGCCGAAGCCAGGCCGCGGCGGGCACCCCGTGAACTGCGTCTCCTGGGAGCAGGCGCGCGACTACTGCGCGTGGACCGGTGGACGCCTGCCCACGGAGGCTGAGTGGGAGCTGGCGGCGCGCGGGCGCTGCGAGGAGAACGGCGGCCTCGCGACCTGCGCGGCGAAGATGCGCACCTACCCCTGGGGCAACACGCCCCCCGTGTGTAAGACACACGCCGTGACCGACGGCGGGTGTGGCGCTGGGACAACTTGGAAGGTGGGGGCGGGCTCGCCGGCGGGGGCGGGCCCCTACGGTCACCGCGACTTGGGCGGCAACGTTTTCGAGTGGGTGGCCGATCGCGCGCACCACGGCTTCTACGGCGAGCCTGGCGCGACGCTGCCGGACCCGCAGAACCTCGAGGTGACCAAGGGGAGCGCCCGTGTCCTGCGCGGCGGGAGCTTTGTCTACGGCGCGGACAACACCCGCGCGAGCCTTCGGGGCGACTGGTGGGCCGAGAGCGCGAACGCGTCGTGGGGCATCCGCTGCGCGAGGCCGGTCGCGCCCTGCGACGACGGCAACCCGTGCACGGTCGACGCGGAGGGCACGGGCGGCTGCACGCACGCTCCGGTCGCGGACGGATCGGCCTGCCCGAGCGGCGGGACGTGCAGTGGCGGCCTGTGCCTGACCCCCATCGTGACGCTGGTGGGCGGCGGCAACAACGTGTGCGTGCAGCGCAAGGACCAGTCGGTGGCGTGCTGGGGCCACAACGGCGACCAGCTGCCGGGACCCGACAAGCTCGCGCAGGCCACGGCGGTTGCAGTCCCGGAGTTGGCCGGCCGGGACCAGGTCTCCTTGGGCAGCGGTCACCTGCTCGCGCGCTACGGCGGAGGCCGCGTCACAGCCCACGGTTACAACGAGTTTGGCCAGCTTGGCGACGGCGCGACGGCCAACCTCGCGACGCCCACCTCGGTGCCCAAGCTCTCTGACGCCGCGAGCGTGGTCGCAGGCTGGTTTGGCAGCTGCGCGATCCGCGCTGACGGGGGCGTACGCTGTTGGGGAGACAACAGCCAGGGGCAGCTGGGCAAGGGGGCGCCGGCCAAGGTCTTGTCGCCAACGGAGGTCCAGGCGCTGTCCCCCGCCAAGGCGCTGGGGATCGGCCGGCACCACGTGTGCGCGGTCCAGACTGGGGGCCTCGTGGTCTGTCTGGGCAGCAACACCGACGGGCGGCTCGGCGTGTCGGGCACGCAGGACACCGCAGCGCCAAAGCCGGTCGTGGGGCTGACGGCCGCGACCGCCATCGCCGCTGGCAAGGCGCACTCCTGCGCGCTCAGGAGCGACGGGACCGTGCGGTGTTGGGGCCAAAACAGCGCCGGCCAGCTCGGCGACACGACGACCAGCGCCAAGAGCGGCTCCGTGGCCGTCGTCGGCGTGACGCAAGCTGTCGGCGTGGTGGTGGGGGACACCCACAGCTGCGCGCTGAAGGCCGATGGCAGCGTCTGGTGCTGGGGCGACAACACCAAGGGGCAGCTCGGGGACGGCACCAAGACCTCGCGCGCGACGGCCGCGGCGGTCAAGGGCCTCAGCGACGCCACGCAGCTCGCCGGTAGCTTCGGCCACACCTGTGCCTTGCGGAGCGAGGGCAGCGTGGTGTGTTGGGGCAGCGGCCAGTACGGCGTGCTCGGCAACGGCAAGACGGAGGACCAGTCGACGCCGGTCAGCGTGCTGGGTCTGTGAGCCCCGCTTGGTCCGGTCGCGGGTCGCGGCCGATGCCCCGCTCGGGGGCTGGCGCGGCCGCGAGGTGAGCTTCGCGACAACGACCGACCGTCGGAGGCGAGTCCAGGGCGGTCAGCGGGGCAGGGCGCCTGTCAGACCCGGCTACGTGGCGCACCAGCGGGGCTCGAACGCCGCTTGACAAGGGCACGGCTCCTCGCCAGAGTCCGGCGTCGCTGACGCGGGCATAGCTCAGTTGGTAGAGCGTCAGCTTCCCAAGCTGAATGTCGCCGGTTCGAGCCCGGTTGCCCGCTCCGAAACGCCTCGTCCTCCGCAAGGAGGCCGGGGCGTTCGGCATTTTTACGCTTGAACGCGCGCCGTCCACCACGCATCGTCCGGGCCGCTGCTCACGCTTGTGTCGACGCCGCGCCGCTCACGCTGGCCTGGCGCGCCGGCCCCCAACCCTCGCCCCGGAGAACCCATGCTCAACCTCGCCACCCTGCTCAGCGAGAGCGTCAAGAAGCACCCGACCAAGGCCGCGCTCGTCATCGGCGACGCGCAGGTCACCTACGGCGAGCTCGGCGCCTTCGCGGCGCGCTTTGGCGGCGGGCTGGCCAAGCTCGGCGTCACCCCTGGCAAGCACGTGGCCTTGATGCTGCCCAACGTGCCCCACTTCACCATGGCCTACTTCGGCACCCACATGGCCGGTGGCGCGGTGGTGCCGCTCAACGTGCTGCTGGCGACCGACGAGATCGCCTACCACCTCGAGGACTCCGACGCCGTCGCGCTGGTGGTGTGGGAGGGCTTCCTCGAGCAGGCGCAGGCCGCGTTCAACCGGGTCGACACCTGCCAGCACCTCATCGTCGCCAAGGCCGACCGCAGCGACCTCTCCGCGCCGGCGGGGGCGCACAACATGACCGCGCTCATCGGCGGGAGCGAGCCCGTCGTCGATCCGCCCAACCGCATGCCCGACGACACCGCGGTCATCCTCTACACCTCTGGCACCACGGGGCGGCCCAAGGGCGCGGAGCTGACCCACTTCAACATGTTCTTCAACGCGCTCTACGCGCAGCGCTTCCTCATGGACATGACCCCGGAGACCACGGCGCTGGCGACGCTGCCCCTCTTTCACAGCTTCGGCCAGACCGTGATTCAGAACGCCGTGCTGGCCGCCGGCGGCACGGTGGTGCTCCTGCCGCGCTTCGATCCCAAGAGCGCGCTCGAGCTCATGGTCGGCCACGGGGTCAACCTCTTCGCCGGCGTGCCGACGATGTACTTCGCGCTGCTGCACTACCCCGACGCCGACAGCTACCAACTCGACCTGCAGTACTGCGTGAGCGGCGGTTCGGCGATGCCTGTCGAGGTCATGAACGCCTTCGACGCCAAGTACGGCGTCAACATCCTCGAGGGCTACGGGCTCAGCGAGACCTCGCCCGTGGCCTCGTTCAACGTGCTCGACGTGCCCAAGAAGCCCGGCTCCATCGGCCTGCCCATCTGGGGCGTGGAGTTCAAGCTGGTCGACGCCGAGGACAACACGGTCACCGAGGCCGGCGCGCCCGGCGAGATCTGCATCAAGGGCCACAACGTCATGAAGGGCTACTACAAGAAGCCCGAGGCCAACGAGGCCGCGTTCAAGGGCGGCTGGTTCCACACCGGCGACATCGCCACGCGCGACGACGAGGGCTACTACTTCATCGTCGACCGCAAGAAGGACATGATCATCCGCGGCGGCTACAACGTGTACCCGCGCGAGATCGAAGAGGTCCTCTACGGTCACCCCGCGGTGGCCGAGGCGGCGGTCATCGGCGTGCCCCACGAGAGCCACGGCGAAGAGGTCAAGGCCGTCATCGCGCTCAAGGCGGGCCACTCGACAGAGCCCGCGGCCGTCATCGCCTACTGCAAAGACAAGCTCGCCGCCTACAAGTACCCACGCGTGGTGGAGATCATCGCCGAGCTGCCCAAGGGTCCCACCGGCAAGATCCTCAAGCGAGAGCTGCGCTAGAACGATCACCCCACGGGCATTTCAGTCCATAACCCCTGCGCTCAGCCTCCCCCCAGCGGGGGATACCCAGGGGGCCCCGGATCGGGTGTCATCCGTTCCGAGGCCACCCGAACGCACAAGGGACGGACATCCGCTGACGGGCGGCCTCATGCTTGGAGCTCCTCTCTCGTGCTCCGAACGCAGCGTGTTTGTCGTCCTTTTCCGCGACACGCTAGAGCTGACCGCCCCGACGTCTCACCGCGTCGGGGCGGTCGTGTTTTTGGCCGATTCGCTCGTCGTCTTCGCTCGTCGTCTTCGCGCGCCGCGCTCGCCACTGCGGCCCGGCTCAGGCCACCCGACGCCGCCGCAGCACCGTCACCGCCAGGGCGCCCAGCACCAGCAGAAACAGGGGCGTGGGCTCGCCAGAGGGCGCCGCGCTGCACAGACCGCCGCCACTGCCGCCGCTCCCGGCCACCGGCACCTGGCCGCTGACGGTGTCCACCCCTGCTACGCCGTCCGCGCCGCCGCTCACACCGCTGTCGCTCGTCGCGCCGCCGTCCCCGCCGCTCTGCGCTCCGCCGTCCTCGCTGGCGCCCGCGTCCACGCCGGTCGACGTGTCCTCACCCGCCTGGGCTGGCAGCACGCACGTCCCCACGTTGCCCTCCGCCACCTCGCAGCTCATGCCGTAGGGGCAGCTGTTGGGGCCGAAGGGGTTGCACGCCTGGCCGCAGAGCTTCTGATGGCAGAAGAGCCCCTTGCAGCCGGTGTCGCTCGCGCACTCGGCGCCGAAACCCTCGGGGCCCTTGGTCGAGCACACGCCCTTGGGGTTGCCCTTCTCCAGACGCACGCAGCCCTTGCCGCTGGGGCAGCCCGCGTCGCCGCTGAACACCGAGCAGGTGGGCGTACACACGTTGTTGAGGCAGAGGTCGCTGCTGCACTCGCCGTCGTCGGTGCACGCCGCGCCGTTGTCGACGCACGCGACCTTCTTGCCGGCGGTGCAGTACTTGTTGCCGGACTGAAAGGTGGTGCACTCGAAGCCGCAGCTGCAGTCCACGCTCGACCCACAGGTCGCGGTGCAGCTGGCCTTGCCGTCGATGGTCACGCACGTGCCGCTGGCGCAGTCGCTGGGCTTCTCGCACGGGTCGCCGGTCTGCTTGTCGCCGAGCTTGGTGCACGCGCCGCCTCCGCCGCTCAGGGGCGAGCACGCGTAGCCCGCGCCGCACTGGGCGTCGGTGGTGCAGGGCTGGACACAGGTGCCGGTGGCGCCCGAGCCGATGCACAGGCCGCTGACGCAGTCGCTGCTGCCCGCGCAGGCCTCGCCGTTGCCCGCCTTCTTCGCCGCGGGGAAGCAGGCCGACATGCCGCCGCCCACCTGGAAGCACTGGTAGCCGCTGGGGCACGCCGGGTTCCCCGAACCGCAGAGCTGGGTGCACACGTACTTGCCGTCGTTGGGCGCGCAGACGCTGGTGCTGCACTCGCTGGACCCGGCGCAGCTCTCGCCGAGCTTCTTGCTGCCGCCTGGGAAGCAGCCCTTCTTGCCGCTCGACAAGGGCAGGCAGTTGGTCCCGCTGGGGCACGCCTTGGTCGCACACTCGGGCACGCAGGTGCCCGTGGACCCGCTGCCGACACAGATGTTGCTGGCGCACTGGCTCGACGCGGTGCACGTGGCGCCAGCCGGCTTCTTGTCCGGTGTGGAGCTGCCGCTGTCTTTGACACACGCGCCGTAGCTCTTGCCCGAGAACTTGCTGCACTTCTCGCCCGAGCCGCACTGGCTGTCGCTGGTGCAGGGCTTCTCGCAGGTGGTCTTGCCGCCCGAGTTCACGCACAGGCCGCTGGCACACTGGCTGCTGGCCGTGCACGTCTCGCCCACGGCCTTTTTGCTGCCGCCGCCGCCGCTGCCCTTGAGGCACGCACCTTGGGTGGTCGAGCCCTGGTAGGCGTAGCAGGTGTAGCCGCTGGGGCAGGAGCCCGACTGCGAGGGGTTGCAGGTCTGGCTGCACACGGCCGACGCGCCGCTGAGCGGCTGGCAGAAGAGCGGCTTGTCGCAGTCGAGGTCACTGACGCAGGTGTCGCCCAGCTTCTTGCCGCCCGCCGGAATCGACCCCGCCGGGCCGTTGCACACGCCGCCGTTGCAGCTGATCTGGCCCGCGTAGTACTCGCCGCTCGGACCGTCGTCGACCACGTAGGGGCAGTCCTTGGACGCGCTGCACGTGAGCCCCGACCCCGCCGGGTAGAGGAAGCACATGGCGTTGATGTCGTCTTGCTCGGGCGTGCGGCTACCCATGTAGGGATCCGCGCTCGGCGCCATGGTCTCCGGCTTGCTCTTGTTGGGGTACAGGTTGTGCTGCAGGCCGAAGAAGTGGCCGATCTCGTGGACCGCCACGTTCATCACGTCGGTGGTGAAGTTGGCGCCGCTCGTGCTCCAGGTCTGCAGGTAGCCGTTCATGGCGATGTCGGCCTCGAAGATCGCGCCGGCCTGGCTGCCCGTGGTGTAGAAGACCGGCGAGGTGACGCCGAGCACGTACTTGCCGTGGGTCCAGGCGCTGTTCTCAACCCACGCGAACTCGTTCTTCTTGTTGGTGTTGTAGCCGACGGC
>JAUIAC010000671.1 GCA_030425545.1 bacterium
CGCGCGTGGTGCGGGTGGACGACGGGGCGGACGTCACCGCTGCGTTCGTGGCTGGCGCGCGTGCGGCGTGGGCGCAGGCGCCCGACGCGCGCGAGGCGGTGTTGAAGGCACGCAGCCCCTCGTGCGGTGCGCAGCGAACCTACGTCGACGGCCGCGTGGTCCCGGGGGCTGGTGTCTTCGCGGCGCTGCTGGCCGGCGCCGGCGTCGCCACCCGGAGCGACGAGCAGCTGCCTTGAACGAAGCCCCGCGGGGGCGGGAATCTGCGCGCCGCGAGTGGCGTTCACGATCCTGCAGACGTAGGGTTTGAGCCCCCCCCCGCGCGCCCGACCGGCGCAGCACCGGAGCCACAGCGACATGGCGTCACCGCCCCCCGGAGATCGGCTGGAGGACGCGGCCCGGGAGGCTGCCCGGCTCGCCGCGTGGCAGAGCGAGGTCATCACCAGCGCACCGGCGGACCCCACGGCGCAGGTGGTCGAGGAGCCGCTCGCGGCGCTCGGCGAGGTCTTCGGCGACTTCCCACCCACGGAGTCCGAGGCTGCGCGGGCAGCGGCGTCGGCCGGCTCGCAGGACCCGAGCGGCCCGGGTTCGGAGCCGGGAGACGCAGGCTCGGAGCCGGGAGACGCAGGCTCGGAGCGCGCGCCGGAGGTGGGCCTGCATGGCGAAGACGCGGCCGCCTTCCTCGCCGCCATCGAGGCCGCAGAGCGCTCCAAGCGCGCAGACTGGCTGCCGCTCGTGGTCATCGGCGTGTTGCTGGGGCTCTTCGTCGTCGCGTGGTCGGGGGTCCTGCAGACCCTGTGGGCTGAATACCGCCAGCACGAGATCTCCCGTCGCTTGGACCGGCCACGCGCGGGCAAGTCGTGGAGCGACCGCCACCGCATCCGTCCCCAGGACCTGGAGCTGCAGCGCGCTTCGCCGGAGGTGTTGAAGAACAGCCCCACGCATCGGGGCTGGTAGCTTCCCTGTCGGCGGGTCGTCGGGGTACACACGAGCGCGCCCCGGAGGTTCCCATGCCCGACCGCCCTGAGCCCACAGCCTCGCCGTCCCGCTCGCCGCTGGTGGGGATCGTCATGGGCTCGCGCTCCGACTGGCCGACCCTGCAGCACGCAGCGGAGATCTGCGACGCGCTCGACGTGCCCTACGAGGCCACGGTCGTGTCCGCGCACCGAACGCCAGATCGCCTGTTCACCTACGCCGACACCGCCGTGGCGCGCGGGCTGCAGGTGGTCATCGCGGGGGCGGGCGGCGCGGCCCATCTGCCCGGGATGATCGCCGCCAAGACGCGCGTTCCCGTGCTGGGCGTCCCGGTGAAGTCCCGCGCGCTGGCCGGCGTCGACTCGCTGCTGTCCATCGTGCAGATGCCCAAGGGCGTCCCGGTCGGCACGCTCGCCATCGGGACCTCCGGGGCCGCCAACGCGGCGCTCCTGGCCGCCGGCATCCTGGCGCTCCACGACCCTGCGCTCGCCGCGCGCCTCGACGCGTGGCGGCAGCGCCAGACCGACGCGGTCCTCGCCGCGACGGACCCACGCGCGCCCGTCGAGCCGTGAACCGCCACGTCTGTGACCCGCCGGGTCTGTGACCCGCCAGCCACCCAGGAGCGCCGCCATGACCATCAGCATCCTCGGCGGCGGGCAGCTCGGCCGCATGCTCGCCCTCGCGGCCTACCCCCTCGGCGAGCGCGTCGTCCTGCTCGACCCCAACCCCGAGTCGTGCGGCGGCCATGTGGCGCCGCTCGTCGTCGGCCGCTGGCAGGACCCGGGCCCGCTCGCGGAGCTCTCCCGGCGCGGCGACGTCGTCACCTTCGAGTTCGAGAACGTGCCCGACGAAGCCGCGCGCTTCCTCGCCGATCGTGTCGACGTCGCGCCGCCTCCCGAAGCGCTGTGGGTCGCCCAGGACCGGCTCCGCGAGAAGCAGCTCTTCACCGAGCTCGACATCCCCACAGGGCCCTACGCGCCCGCCGCGACCCGCGCCGAGCTGGCGGAGGCGGTCGCCCACACCGGCCTGCCCGCCGTGGTCAAGACGCGCCGCTTCGGCTACGACGGCAAGGGGCAGCACGTCGTCCGCACCCCCGCTGACGTGGAGGCTGCGTGGCTCGCGCTCGGCGCGGCGCCGCTGCTGGTCGAGGCCTTCGTCCCCTTCGCCTTCGAGGTCAGCGCCATCGCCGCGCGCGGCAGAGACGGCGCCGTGGCGCGCTACCCGCTGGTCGACAACGTCCACCGCGGCGGCATCCTGCGCGAGTCCCGGCCGGCCAGCGACCGCGTCACCTCCGCCCACGAGCGCGAGGCCGCCGCCTTGATGGATCGGCTGCTCGAGCGCCTCGACTACGTCGGCGTCTGTACCGTGGAGTTCTTCGTCACCGACACCGGCCTGCTCGCCAACGAGATGGCGCCGCGGGTGCACAACTCCGGCCACTACTCGATCGACGGCGCGCAGACCAGCCAGTTCGAGAACCACGTGCGCGCCATCGTCGGGCTGCCGCTGGGGGACACGCGCACGCTCCTGCCCTGCGTCATGTTCAACTGCATCGGCGGCATGCCCGACCGGGCCGCGCTCTGCGCCATCCCCGGCGTGCGCCTGCACAGCTACGGCAAGCGGGGCTCCACCGGCCGCAAGATCGGCCATGTCACCGTGTTGGCGGCCGACGAGGCGGAGCTCGCGGCGCGGGTCGCGCGCGTCCGCCCGCTCATCGACGCGGCGGCGGACGGCTGAGCGCGCGCCTCAGATCGCCGC
>JAUIAC010000672.1 GCA_030425545.1 bacterium
CGCGCGCGGGGTGGCCAAGCGCAGCCCGGCGTGCGCGGCGCTCCCCGACGTGGCAGACACGCCGCCGGCGCTGGGTGACCTGACCTGGCACCGCCTGCCGCTGCGGGGCGGCGCAGAGGAGCTCGTGCTGGTCTCGCCGGGGCTGAAGACGGCCTGGTTCGCGGACGGGATCTTCAACGTGCAGCAGGCCGCAGGGCCGCTCGGGCGCCTGAGCTTCCGCGCCTTCGGCATGTACCAGAAGCCCGTGTTCTCGGGGGTCATGCGCATGATGACCGCAGACCGCGCCGCCGCGCGCGCCCTCTTTGAGGCCGTGGCCGAAGCGGGGGTCGAGACCTTGATCCCCTGCCACGGCGAGCCGGTGACCGAGGGCGCTGGCGAGCTGCTCCGTCGCATCGCCGCGTCGCTGTAGCGACGGCGTCGGGCGGCGCTCAGGGCGCGACGGGGACCCAGGCGTCGCTGCCGTCGACGAAGGCGCGCAGCCAGTCAGCGAAGGCCACGTCGCCGGTCTGGGTCGTCTCCAGCCCGCCCAGAAAGGCGTTGAGCGCGCTGAGATCGATGCCCCCGGAGTCACCTGAGGGCGCGCTCGCGTCCTTGGCGGCGAAGCCCGCGATGTCGCCCAGCAGGGTCGTGTGCATGTTGCCCTCGGTCAGAAAGGCCGCGTAGCGCCCGGGAAAGCGGGTCTGCAGCGCGCCGGTCTCGGTCCGCAGCCAGCCCTCGAAGTCCTCCGCCTCCACCTGCAGGAAGAGGTTGGCGATGACGAAGTCGCGGGTCGACGAGAAGGCCGCCATGCGCACGGTGGGGTCCTGCGTCAGCCCCCAGGCGATCAGCTCGGTCAGGTGCCCGCTGACGAGGCAGCTCTCACACGACTTGGGCACCAGCCCGAGCGCGCCGAACTCCGTGAGCAGCTGGGTGAGGAAGGCCTCGTCGCCCTGCTTGGCCACCCCGACGCCGCTGTCGTTCATCACCAGGAGCTCGGCGTCCGGCCAGAGCACGCGCGCCAGGGGCAGGCCCAGCACCAGGCCGTAGCCGCCCCCCGACGCGCCAGCGAGCAAGATGCGCTTGGGCTTGGGGAAGCGCTTGCGCGCGAGGCTGAAGGCCGCCGAGAGGTTGCGCAGGCCGCGGTGGTCTCGGTCGATGGCGCCGTCGCCGTCGTCGTCGTGCCGCGCGTCGCCGGTGAAGAGGCTGCCGTCGCAGTAGGGCAGGTAGACCAGGTTCCACGTGCGCACCGGGTTCGCCGGCAGGTCGCTGCGCAGGATGTCGAGGGTGGGGATGACCTTGGGCGCCGTGTCGAAGGCGAGGCAGAAGTCCGACCAGCACGCGCCGCCGCCCTGCAGGAAGAGCACGAGGTTGTCCCGCCCGGCGGGGTCGTCGCTGTCGCGGATCGACACGCTGTAGGGCTTGCCCCGCATGCAGCCCGGGCTCGCTCCGGCGGGATCGTGGGCCCAGGTCCACGAGGTCACCGACACCTCCTCGGGCACTGAGGAGGCCACCTGCACCGCCTCGTCGAGGTCGACGAAGCGCGCCAGCCCGCTCTCCACCAGCTCGGCGTAGGGGCCGGGGACCGACGCGGCGTCGCCCTCACTCTCGCAGCCCACGAGGCCGCAGGTCAGGGCGGCGACCGCGCACAACCAGCGCGCGCGGCAGGCGCGCGTGGCGCAGGGGGACCCGGAGGTCGAGGGAGGCGCGAGGGCCGGGCGTGGAGACATGGCGCTGCCTGGGCTTGGTGCGGGGGCGCGCCGCTGGGGGGAGCGGCCCGCCGGTGACGGCCGCAGCCTACCTCGGTCGGCCGCCGCACGAGAGGGCGAAAAAAAAGCGCTTGACCCTCACGTCACGTGAGGCGGGAGGCTGGGTTGCACGCGGGGGCGGTCGACCTCCGCCCACCACCCCCCTGGCCCAGGCGCCCCGCCGCCAGACATGCTGAACACCTAGCCCGTGAGGACCCCATGAACCGCCGCTCCAAGAAGCACCCCGAGCGCCAAGCCACCCCGGCAGGCGAGCGACCTGACCCCAGCCACGCCACCAGCACGGTCAAGCAGGTCGCGCGGCTGACCGGGCTCACCGTGCGCACCCTCCACCACTGGGACGAGATCGGCCTGGTGCGTCCGCGGCGCGACCCCAACGGCTACCGCGCCTACGACGCCGAGGACCTGGCCCGGCTGCAGGAGGTGCGCGTGTACCAGGAGCTCGACCTGGACCTCGACCGCATCCGCACGCTGCTCGCCGACCCGGGCCGCGACCGCAGCGCCGTGCTGGTGCAGCAGCGCGACGCCCTCGAGCGCCGCGTCGAGCGGTTGATGGCGCTCATGGGCACGCTGGAGCACACCCTCGAGGCCGAACGCGCGGGCGTGCGGCTGAGCCCGCAGCAGCTCTTCGAGGCCTTCGGCGACTTCGACCCCACGGCCTACACCGACGAGGTCGACGCCCGCTGGGGCCAGGACGACGCGGGCGCGGCGCAGGTCGCCGAGTCGCGCCGCCGAACGCGCGGCTACGGGCCCGACGACTGGCGGCAGATCAAGGCCGAGGCCAAGGGGCTCAACCAGGACATGGCGGCCCACATGGGCTCCGGCGCCGCGCCGACGAGCCCCGAGGCCGTCGCATTGGCCGAGCGGATGCGCCAGCACATCGACCGGTGGTTCTACGCCTGCACGCCGGCCATGCACCGCACCCTGGCGGCCTCGTACACCGACGACCCGCGCTTCGAGCGCCACTACGAGCAGGTGGCCGA
>JAUIAC010000673.1 GCA_030425545.1 bacterium
CATTAGGAGCCTGTAGCGCATTCCGCCTCGGCGGCTTCATCGCGCTGACACATCGCCCTGCGACCCCACCAAGTGCTTGAATTGGCTACGGCCAGTCCTGCGCACTTGGGAAGCCACAGGGCTAGGTCATCGCGCGAAGCCCCTCGAGGCTCCAATGCGCTACACACCCCTAACACGGCTGACCCGGCCCCACGTCTCCAGGCGCCGGTGGCGCCTCGGTTTCCCGGGCGCGTCGCCTCACCGGGAGGCCGGGCTCACCCGGTGACGAGGGCCGCGTCGCGCTGCTTGCGCGCCTGGAATTCGGCCTTCATGCGGCCGGGCTCGTCCACCCGCGAGAAGGTCCACGTGCCCTCGGAGGACAGGCTCGGGTCGAAGGCATAGTCGTCGACGTCGAAGTCCTTGAGCTGCACCCGCGTCTCGACCCGCTGATCCAGCATCCACCGGGCGAACTTGCCGCGGCTGCGCTTGGCCACCACGCCGATCATCTTCGGCCCGTCGGGCCGCAGCTCCTTGAACGCGATGGTGATCATGCCGCCGGCCAGCTGCTTCGGCCGCAGCACGCTGCTGTACTCGTTGCTCGCCAGGTTGACCACGGTGCGGTCGGCGTGGGGCTCGGTCAGCTCGTTGACCCGCTTGGTCACGCTCGCGCCCCAGTAGTCGTAGAGGTTCTTGCCGCGCCGGCTGGGGATCGGCGTCCCCATCTCCAGCCGGTAGGCCTGGATCAGGTCCAGCGGCCGCAGGATGCCGAACATGCCCGAGAGCAGCGCCAGCCGGTCCTGCGCCCACAGCCACGCGTCGGCGTCGACGGTGTGCGGGTCGAGCCCCCACGAGACGTCGCCCGCGAAGGTGAGCGCGGCCTGCTTGGCGTTGGCCGGGGTGAAGGGCGTCTCGAAGCTGTTGTGCCGCTGCCAGTTCAGCTCCGCGAGCTCCGCCGAGATGTGCATGAGCGCGCGCAGCTTGCGCCGGCTGAGGTTCTTGGCCTTGGTCATCATGCGCTCGGACTCGCGCCAGAGGGCTGGCTCGGTGAAGGGCAGATCGGCCGAGACCGGCGAGAAATCCAGCTTCTTGGCGGGGGAGAGGACGGCGAGCATGGCGGGCTTCCTGGGAGGTGGAGGGGGAAGGCGCACGCCACCGGCTGCGGGCGGCGCCAGCGGGGGCGGCCTGCAGCGCTGCGCGGGCGTGCCTACTCCGTGTGACAGGGATCGGCGGCCGAGCGCAACCACTGGGTAGACAACTGCCCGGAGTGAGTGATGCCTGGACCGGAACTGCGCCCGCCTGGACCCCGAGGTCGACACCGCGTGGCGGGTCGGAGCCGGCGCGGCTTAGCGCTGCTGGCGGCGGCCTTGCTGGGCACCGCGGCCTGCGCCAGCGAGCTGGGTGGCAGCGCCGGGCACGGACCCCACCCGCGGGATGTGGATCCGAGCGCGGCCGACGGCTGGGGAGCGCCTGGCGACGGGGCCTCTGGCGCGGACCCGGCGGGTGCGAACCCGGCTGACGCGGCGGGCGACGGCGGCGCTTCGGACGGCGCCGACGCCGCCGACGGGGGGCGCTCGCCGCACGTGCTGCCCTTCGCCGCGCCACGGCTGGAGATGACCATCGCCGAGGGCGACGTGGTCACGCCGCAGACCACGCTGCACCTGTCGTACGCCGTCAAGGGCGTCGCCTTCTTGCAGGAGCTGCCGCCCGGTACGCCGATGCCCGAGCTGGCGGTGCGGTGGTCGGTTCAGGGGCCGCCCGACGTCCCTGCGGCCTTCGCCCCGTCCAGCCTCGACGCCGCGCCGGAGATCGTGCTCAACGGCGCCGGCAGGTGGACGATCTGCGTGACCTCGGTGTCTTGGCTGCCCGCGGCCCTGGTCTTGCCGACGCCGACCTGCGCTCAGGTCGAGGTCGTCCCCGAGTCCAAGATCCACGTCGAGCTCACCTGGCACACGCCGGGTGACGCGGTTCAGACCGACACCGGCCCCGCCGCGGGCAGCGACGTCGACCTCCACTTCGCGCATCCCTACGCCCAGGGACCCGACCTCGACGGCGACGGCGCGCCCGACCCCTGGTTCGTGCCCGTGTACGACACCTTCTGGTACGAGAAGAACCCGAACTGGGGCGGCTTTCTCACCGTGGACGACAACCCCTCGCTCGACCTCGACGACACCGACGGCGCAGGCCCCGAGAACATCAACCTGCTCCTGCCCCAAGGCACGTCGGCCAAGCCTGTGGGCTACCACGTCGGCGTGCACTACTGGCACGACCACGGCTTCGGAGACAGCGCGGCTACGGTGCGGGTGTGGCTCGACGGCGAGCTGGCAGCGGTGGCGGGGCCCGTGCGGCTGCACGGCACGGACCTGTGGCACGTGGGGCGGATCTGGTGGCCGCACCCGCCCGGCGTCCCCGACAGCGCGCGCCCCGGCGTGAGGCTGTGTGCGCGTCCCGACAGCCAGCCCACGAGCACGCAGAAGGTCTGGCAGAGCAGCCTCGCTGGGCGTGTCCCCTGCGTCACGCCCTGCTACCACCGGCCCGGCTTTCACGGGGTCCAGTCGGGGCTCGTGTCGGCCGGGTGCGTCCCCTGAGATCGCGCTCGCGGCTCGCTAGACGAGCCCCGCAGGGTTGCCCAGCACGCCGTCGGGATCCCATGCGCGCGAGAGCCCGGTGAGCAGGACCTTGCTGCCCGGGCCCATGCGCTCGCGGCCGACCGCCCGCATCGCGCCGCCGAGGCCCGCGGGCACGGCGC
>JAUIAC010000674.1 GCA_030425545.1 bacterium
GACGGCTTCGGCGTCGACGCCGGTGACGCGGGAGCGACGGTCCCCAGCAGCGCCGTGCCTACGAGCGTCGCTATCTCGCGCAGCACGGTGCCCATCGCGGTTCAGGCGCCCGGCGCCGCGCGCAGGGTGTCCGCGGGAGAGGTCGACGCGCACGGCGTGTCCCTCGGCCACGTCGCGCCCTCGAGCGACGAGCTCGACGAGATCGCGTTTGGAGAGATCGACGAGGCGACCGACCCCGACGCCGGCCCGACCGTGCCTCCGCTGCCGGACGAGGAGGCGGCGCCCTCCGCAGCGCAGGCTCGACACGCTCCACAGGCGCCGGTGGTCCCGGACGTTCCAGACGTCTCGGAGCTTCCAGACGTGTCCGAGCTTCCAGACGTGTCCGAGCTTCCAGACGTGTCCGAGCTTCCAGACGTGTCCGAGCTTCCAGACGTGCCCGAGCTTCCAGACGTGCCCGAGCTTCCAGACGTGTCCGAGGTTCCCGACCTTCCGCCGGAGCGCGAGGCGTCCGCCCCGCCGGCCCTGCCGCCGGAGCCCTCCCCGCAGGTGTCGCAGCCGAGCACGCGGGCCTCCTCGGGGCGGAACCATCGCGGCAAGGCGCGGCGCAGAGCCAAGAAGCGCGCCCGGGCCGACGAGCGCCAGCGCGCCCGCGAGGCAGCCCGCGAGGCCGGGTCGGGCCCCATCGCCGAAGAGCTGCCCGCCGAGGCCATCGAGTCCGGCAGCTTTTTCGGCGACAGCGGCGACCTGGGGACCTTTGACCTGCAGCTGCCAGACGCGCGCTCCCGCCGCCGCTCACGCCAAGACATGCAGGCCATGCTGCAAGAGTTCAGCGTGATGTTTCGGCTCGACGACCGGTCCAAGCGCCGCAAGTCCGGCCTGGTGGCGGCCGGGGTCGTGGTGGTGGCCGGGGCTGCGGCGGCCTTTCTGCTCACGCGGGCGGTGCCGCCGGAGCAGGCCGACGTCGACGCGATCCGCTCCGTCGTAGGGCTGATGGAGCCCAGCCACATCGCCTCGGCGGACTATCTGGTGGCGGCGCCCCTGCCCCGCAGCGTGACGGGCCCGAACGCGACTGGCACGAAAGCGCCGGGCACGAAAGGGACTGGCACGAAAGGGACCGGCACGGGCACGACTGGCACGACTGGCACGAAAGGGACCGGCACGGACACGACTGGCACACCGTCCGACCGTTCCGCACGCCCGCAAAGCGCCCGCGTGAAGATCTCGGTGCTCTCGGTCCGGCTCGCTCAGCTGGTGAACCTGCGCGCGCTCAAGGCCGCCGCACGGCTACGCGCGAAGCAGGCCGCCACCCAGCGCGTCGCGCCCGCGTCCAAGGCCTTACAGGCGCTCAAGGACAGGGCAAAGGGCGACGCCAAGAGAGACGGCAAGGCCAGCAAGGCAGTCGAGCCGCCCGCGCCGAACCCGGGGCGCGACAGCCATTCGCGCTAGCGAGCCAGCGCGACGCATCGCTTCGCTCCTCCCCTACTTCGCGGGGAACTCGCAGTACGAGGGGTAGAGCTTCTGCGCCTCGGCGTCACCGAGCAACGGGCTGGTCCCCACGTCCCACGGGTGGCGCTTGAGGAAGTCGAACGCCCACACGAGCCCGTTCTGCGGGATGGTGTGCCCCAGGTTGTGATTGCACATCACCACGTAGTGCCCGTCGCTCTTGAGGCTCGCGCCCATGTGCTTGGTCATCTCTTCGAACTTCACGCCCGCCACGTCCTGAGGCCCGCCCCACGCGAGCAGCACCGGGATCTTGCGCTTGGGCTTCTTGTACTTGTTGGCGGAGTCTCCCGCGCCACCGCTCCACGCCACCGCCGCAGAGAGGTAGGTGCTGCGGTGCATCGCGAGCCAGCTGGTCCACAGCGCGCCGGCCGAGAAGCCCATGGACCACACCCGCTCGTTGTCGATGTCGTACTGCTGGTCCACGCACGAGAGCAGGTCGTCGAAGAGCGCCACGTCCAGCGTGGCGTCGTCGTTGGTGCCCCAGCCCCAGCCGGTGAGCTTGAGCCCGCCCTGCGGCACCAGCACCACGGCCCCGAGGGCCGACGCGATGCCCTGGGCGTTCATGCCCTTGCCAAAGTTCTCCTTGGTGTCGCCGAGCCCGTGCCACAGAAAGAGCAGCGGCGCGCCCTTCGGGGTCGCGGGCAGGTAGACGTCCACCTTGCGGGTCTCGCCCCAACTCCAGATCTTGTTGTTGCCTGCGGAGAGCTTGGGACACGCGCCGCCGCCGCTGTAGTTGGGCACGGGCGGGGGCGTCGGCGCGCTGGATCCGCCGGTGTCGGTCGCCCCGCCTGCGCTGTCCGCCGCGCCTGCGTCTGCGGCGCCTGCGCCGTCGCTCGCACCGGAGCCGTCGGCAGCGCCGCTCGTGGCAGCGTCGCTGGTGACGGTCGCGTCGCCGCCAGTCTCAGCCGTGCAGGCGAGCAGCCCCAGGGCGAGAGAGAACACCAGCCAGTTCGTGCTCGCGTGCTGAGTGGTCCGCATGGTCGTCGCTCCTGGGCTGGCGCGCGTCCACGCACCAGCTCGGCTGTCGTCGGAGGCACGCGTTTGCGCACCGGTCGTTCGCAGTCCAGACCACGCGCCGTCTCGCTCTGTAGCCGGGCCTGTGGCGGCACGACCGTAGCACATCACCCCGCCGCTTCGCGCGCTTCCGTCTGGGATCAGCGCGTGGTCGCTACTGGACCATGAAGCGGAAGGTCAGCCCCACATGGGCCTCCCAGTT
>JAUIAC010000675.1 GCA_030425545.1 bacterium
CCGTGCAGGGGTCGCTGTCGGCGCAGCTCTTGCCCACGCCGGCGCACTTGCCCTTGGCGCACGCGTCGGACTTGGTGCAGGGGTTGCCGTCGTCGCACGCGCCGCTCTTGTCGGTGGCGACGCAGCCGCCCTGCTCGCCGGCCTTGCAGGTGTTCACGGTGCAGGGGTTGCCGTCGTCGCAGCTCTTGGCGCTGCCCTGGCAGGAGCCCTCCTTGCAGCCGTCGCTCTCGGTGCACACGTTGCCGTCGTCGCAGGCCTTTCCGGTGGCCGCGCCGCCGTTGTAGACGCACTTGCCGGTGGCCTTGTCGCAGCTGTCGACCGTGCACGCGTTGTCGTCGTCGCAGGTCTTGAGCTTGCCGCCGGTGCACTTGCCGCCCGCGCACTGCTCTCCCTCGGTGCAGGCGTCGCCGTCGGCGTCGCAGGGCTTGGTGTTCTGGGTGTGCTTGCAGCCGCCGGCCTGGTCGCAGGTGTCGTCGGTGCAGGGGTTCTTGTCGTCGCACGTGGCGACCCCGCCGGCGGTACACGACCCGGACTTGCAGGCGTCCTTCTCTGTGCAGGCGTTGCCGTCGTCGCAGGGCAGGCCGTCGATGGCGTCCTTGTAGTCGCACTTGCCGCCCTTGCTCAGGCTGCAGCTCGCGAGCACGCAGGGGTCTCCGGAGCTGCACTTCTTCGGCGCGCCGGGCACGCACGACTTGGCCTTGCAGACATCGCCGAGCGTGCAGGGGTTGTCGTCGTCACAGGGCGTGCCGTCGGACGCCGTCTGGGTGCAGCCTGTCGCCATGTCGCAGGCGTCCTTGGTGCACGGGTTCTTGTCGTCGCACACCTTGACCGGGCCGGCCACGCAGGCGCCGCCCTTGCAGGTGTCGTTCTCGGTGCAGACGGAGCCGTCGGCGTCGCAGCCAACCCCGTCTTGCATGGGCGTGTGCACGCACTTGGCCGCCTTGGGGTCGCAGGCGTCGGTGGTGCAGCTGCTCTTGTCGTCGCACGTGGCCTCGTCGGTCTCGCCGTTGCAGTCGTTGTCGACGCCGTCGCAGACCTCGGGGCTGGCGGCCGGGGCGACACACGCTCCCAGGCCCGTGGCCAGGCACGACCGGGTGCCCGAACAGCTGGCGACGACCGCGCCCGTGCTGTCTTTCTTCTCGACCTTGCACACGGTGCTGAGCTTGGCCTTGGTCGCCGCGGGAGAGCAGGGGCAGACGCCGTAGGGCGCCGACGCGCCCGCGTCCGCCTTGCGAACGCACTGCTTGCTCTTGGCGCCCTCGACGCTGGTGACGTCCTTGCACTGGTAGCCGGCGTCGCAGTCGGTGTCGGCCGAGCAGGCCGCACCGCAGAAGGCGCCAAGCGCCCCCTGGTCGACACACGCGCCGCCCAGCAGGCCGGGGAAGGCGCACTCCTTCGACGTCGTGCACGGGTTGCACACGCGCCCCCACGAGGGCACGCACAGGCTCACCGGGTCGCCGCCGGCGCCCTGGATCTGGACGCAGCTGTAGCCCTTGCTGCAGCTGTCGACGCAGGTGGTGGCGCAGACCTTGCCGAAGGGGCTGTCGGAGGTCGGGTCCTCGGTGCAGAGGCCGTTGTCGCAGTCGTCGTTGCCCTTGCAGTGGCAGCCCGGCGCGCCCGGGCACTCGTCGCCGCCGGTGTCCGCTGTGCTCGCGTCGACCGCGGTGTCGACCGCGGTGTCGCTGGCGGTGTCGCTGGCCGCGATGTCGGAGGACGTCGTGTCGGCAGCGCTGGTGTCCGCCGACCCGGTGTCGGCGGCCGTGTCGCTCGGCAGGCCCAAGTCGTTCGAGGGCACGTCGGCCACGCCGATGTCGATGGGGTCGGCGTCGTCCGCCGGCCCAGCGCAGCCCGCGGCGAGGGCTGTGAGGGTCGTAAGGGCGAGGAGCACGCGCGGGGCGCGGCGGTGAGCGGAGCGGAGTACAGACACGACAGACCTCGGGTGCGGCGGGGCGCGCGCGGCGGGCGTGCGGCGCGACAGGCAGGATCGCTAGCGATGAAGAGTCCCCGGGCGGATGCCGCGCGCACCTCGTTTTGTCGAGGTGTCTTGGACGTCGCAGGGGGCCAGCGCAGCGTAGGGATCCCCGGCCCCGCGGGCAACCGTCTGCGCGCGCCGAAACCTCAGCCGCGCCGCGGATCCTGGCTACGATGAGGGCCCCGCTCTCGGAGCCGCCCGCCGTGTCCGATCTCCAGCCTGCCCCGCCCCTGCCGCAGCGCTCCGCTCCCATGGGGGGCCGCCGGGCCGTCGCCCTGGCCCTCGTCGCGACGGTGGGGCTCGGCGCCCTGCTCCGCGCCTACCTGGCCGGCTCGGGCTGGCTGCCGACCGACTTTCGCCACCTGCGCCACGCCCACACGCACCTGGGCTGGTACGGCGCCCTCTTCCCGCTGGCGTTTCGCGCGTGGCGGGCGGACGGCCGCTGGGTGCCAGGGCGGCGCCTGTCCGCGGCCTACTGGGTCGCCGTGGGGGTCTCCATCGGCGGCTTCCTGCGCGCCGGCTACGGGCCGGAGGCCATCGCCGGGTCGACCGCGGTGCTCGGCGTGTGGCTGGCGGTGGCGTGGCGCAACCGCGGGGCGCTCGCCGAGCGGAGCTGGTTCGCCGCTGTGCCCGTGCTGCTGCTGCTCGCGGCGTGCAGCGTGGGGCCCGTGGCGGCCTTCGTCCGGCGCGACCCGCCGCTCAGCGCGCGCTGGGTGCGCACCTTCCTGTCGCTGC
>JAUIAC010000676.1 GCA_030425545.1 bacterium
TCCCCGCCGACCCGCCCTCACCCGCGGAGGGGACGCATCCTGAAAATCGCACTTTTCAGGTGCGGGGGCGCGCGCCCCGCGCCCCCAATAGACAGCCCGAGCCGGTGCGATCGGAGGCGCCAATGGTGCGGGCAGGCCGTGCGTCCCCGCCGACCCGCCCTCACCCGCGGAGGGGACGCATCCTGAAAATCGCACTTTTCAGGTGCGGGGGCGCGCGCCCCGCGCCCCCAATCAACAGCCCCTCCCCGAGCAAAACCCACAAGGGGCCAGCGCGAAGCGCCAGCCCCTTGTGGGTTTTGGTCGGGGAGACAGGATTTGAACCTGCGACATCCTGCTCCCAAAGCAGGCGCGCTACCAGACTGCGCTACTCCCCGAGAAGGGCGCCGAGATTGCGAGCCTCGCGGCGTCGCGTCAATACCCAGCGCCGACGTCCCCTAGGGATCAGGGCAGAACTTGTCGTCGCAGCTGTTGTCCTGGTCGCACATGTAGCAATAGAACTGACAGGGCACGTACTCGTCGTTGCCCGGCATGCACGGCGGCGTGAAGTTCAGGCCCACCACCTTGCTCGAGCAGGTCAGGTACTGCTGCTCCGGGTCCACGCCCACGCCCTCGATCGCAACGGGCAGGCTCACCAGGCAGCCCCAGCAGATGTCCACCGGGTACTTCAGCAGGTTGCTCTGCACCTCGGTGCCGTCCGCCATCTTGCCGTAGACCTTGACGTGGACCTCGATGCGCTGGGTCGCCGTGTACTGCCCCTCGAAGCGGGCCCGCAGCTCGTCCCCGACGTTCGGCGGGATCAGCGTGAAGCGCGTGCCCGCGATCTGCTCCGGCTCCACCTGGATGCTGAAGGGCATGTTCCACGTGCTGTTCTGCAGCGGCGCACCCGAGAGCGGCCCGGTGGACGTGTTGGCCACCAGGGTCATCTCGGCGCCCTCGATGGTCACGGTGTGGGAGTCGAGCCGCAGCTGCTGGGCACCGGCGCCGTTGATCTGCGACTGCAGCACCATCTTGTTCTCGATCCGCGGGAAGAACTCGTAGCTGTTGGTCACCATGAGGTCCATGACCCCGTGCGGCCGGAAGTTCTGCTCCGCCAGCGGGATGCACTGCCCGGTGATGCCCACGCCAGCGCCGGGCAGGCGGACCATCAACAGGTTGCCCTCCAGCTGCAGCGAGAGCGGGTTCTCGTGGGTGCAGCCCACCGTGGTCAGCGTCGCGGCCACCAGCAGCAGCGCCAGCGCGGCGCGACCGGCGTGGAGCCGAGCGCAGTGCGTGGTGTGCGGTCGTCTATGCGTCAGCATGGTCCTCGCCTCCCCTACTTGCCCACGCGCATGGCCTGCGCGCGGTTGACGATGCGGGGCGTGATGAAGATGAGCAGCTCCGAGCGCTTGTCTTCCTCCGACCGGCTCCGGAAGAGCCCGCCGATGAGCGGCAGACTACCGAAAAAGGGCACCTTCTTGATCGACTCGGAGGTCGAGCGGGTGTAGATGCCGCCGATGACGGTGGTCTCGCCGTCGCCCAGCAGCAGCTCTGTCCGCGCCTCGCGCTGCGTGATGGTCGGGTTGCCGTCCGCCGCGCGGTTCGAGAAGTCCGGCTCGTTCTTGGTGATGTTGATGGCCATCAGGATGTTGCCGTCCTGGGTGATGTGCGGCGTCACCTCGAGGCGCAGGTCGGCGTTGAAGAAGCGGGTCTGCACACCCTGGGCGCTCGCCACCGAGATCGGGATCGAGATGCCCTGCCGGATGTTCGCCGTCTTGTTGTCCAGGGTCAGCACGCGCGGGCTCGACACGATCTTCACCGTGCCCTCCTGCTCCGCCGCCGACAGCCGCAGGTTGAGGTTGCCCGCGCCGCCCAGCGAGCCGAGCGTGAGGCCAATGGCACCACCGCTGCCCGCGCCCGCCGCCGCCGGCATGTTGACCGCGTAGTTCGGGATGTTGGTGGTGACGCCGTCCGCGTTGGCGCCGCCGCCGTCCGCGCCGCCAGCCACCCCGACCACCGAGGGGAAGGCCAGCCCGGTCTCGTTGCCGTACACCGACGACATGGCGTAGTTGCCACCCCACTGGATGCCGACGTCCTTGCTGAAGTTGCTGCTCGCCTCGACGATGCGCGCCTCGACCAGCACCTGCGGCGTCTGCGCGTCGAGCTTGTGCACCATCTCCTCGACCGCGGCGACGTGCTCTTCGGTGTCCTTCACCAGCAGGCTGTTGGTGCGCACGTTGACGCTCACCTGGCCGCTCTTGCTCAGCACCGTCCGCACCTGCGCCATGAGCGCGTTGGCCTGGCCGTAGTTGACCGGGATGATGCGGACCACCAGCTGCTTGACCTCCTGCAGCTTCTTCCGGCGCTCCACCGCGAGGTCGAACTCCTTCTTCAGCTTGTCGATGGTCGACACGCGGATGACGCCGGACTGCCGCACGTAGTCGAGCCCGCGCGCCCGCAGGATGACGTCGAGCGCCAGGTCCCACGGGATGTTCTCCAGGTGGAAGGTGACCCGGCCGTTGACCTCGGCGCCAGCGATGATGTTCACGTTGCCCTCACGCGCCAGGAAGGTCAGCACGTGGCGGATGTCCGCGTCCTTGATCGTCAGGTTGATGCGCTTGCCGGTGTAGCGGCGACCCTGCCGCCACGGCGTGCGGATCGGGTTGCTGTTGACCCCTGCGCCGGCCGGCGGGGCGCCCCCACCGCCCGCGCCACGGGGCGCCATGGGCT
>JAUIAC010000677.1 GCA_030425545.1 bacterium
GGCGTCCGCGTCCACTGACTTCGACCGGCGCGCGGCGACCAAGGCGTCGTTGACGACGAACTTGCATCGCGCGTCGTCGCTGCCCTCGAACACCGCCACCGCGCCGGCCAGCAAGGACCCGACGTTGTCCGCGCGCAGCTGCGCCCGCACGGGCGTCGCCTGCAGCTGGGGGAAGCGGCGCTCCAGCTCGGCCGCGAGGCGTTCGGCCTTGGCCGAGCCCACATCGCCCTCGGCGTAGAGGACCTGCCGGTGCAGGTTGCCCTCCTCCACCACGTCGTGGTCGACGAGCCACAGCTGCCGAGCGCCGGCCCGCGCGAGCGTCCATGCAGCTGGCACGCCCAGGCCGCCGCACCCGACCACAGCGACAGGGCGCGCGCGCCAGTCCTCGTGCTCCGCCGTCACAGCGCGGCGTCTCCGTCTGGCGGGGTGTCTGGCGGGGTGTCTGGCGAGGTGTCTGGCGGGGTGTGTGACGGGGAGTCCTGCACGGCCGGCTCGGCGACGGCCTGACCTGCGCCCAGGGCGAGCCCGCACGCGACAGGGTTGCGGTCCACCAGGGCGGCGGGCAGCGCGGCGGTCTGGAGGGTGGCCACGCGCGCGGCCCGCAGCGCGGCGTCGGCGTACACCACGGTCGCCTCGAGGTAGGTCGCGAGCTGCGGCAGCAGGGTCACCAGCGCGGCGTCTTCGGGCAGGAGCGCGCCGCGGTCGTCGATGTCCCAGACCTCGATGTGCAGGGAGCGACCGCTCTCCCGCGCCGCCAGCACCAGCGCCGAGTAGCGCCCCGCGATCTGGCTGAACGCGCGGTGACGGCTCCGGAGCGCGCGGATGGCGTCGGCGTGGTCCAAGGCGACGAGCTGATCCTCACCCACGGCCGGAAGCACCACCGCCGGCAGGGGCGAGCGGACGCCGCGCAGGTCGAGCCGCGGCGCCACGGCCCCGTGGCCAGCCCAGGCCAGCGCGTCGAGCAGCCACGACACGCGCGCGTCGCCCCCCGCGGCGCCGCGCGGGTGGGATCGGGGGCTCGGCGCGCCCTGGCCCAGCCCGCGGTCGACCGCCTTGGGGACGCCGCGGCCGGCGCGCGCGCGACCGCCAGACCTCTTCAGCTGCTGCTGGGCGCGCGCCACGGCGGCCTTCTTCCGACGTCGCGGCTTGCGCTCGCTGCGGGGCGGGCGGGGGTCGTCGCTCATGCGCTCACTCCTCGACAGGTCGGCAGACAAGGACGCCGGTGCGCAGCGTGCGGCACGGCGACCCGGACCGCAACGACCCCGCGGCGGCGGCCGACGGCGCCTCGCTGCGGGGCGCGGGGTGTGGAACACTGCGCGCGGCGGTTCGGCGCTCGGCGGCCCATGGGTCGCCGAGCGCCGAACCGCCGCGACACCCGACACCTCAACACCCCAGCACCCCGACACCCGGCCGCCTCGCCCACAGGAGTCGCCTTGCCCACGCCGCCCCCCGAGCGCCTGATGCGGAAGAAGCGACGCGCCGAGGCGCCGGTCACCAGCCGCAGCATGGCGCTCTTTCGCCTCGGCGAGGCCTGCAACAACCGCTGCCCCATGTGCAGCAACTCCGGGCGGCCCGAGGCCTTCTTCGTGCAGCGCGACGAGCTGCTGGCGCGGGTCCAGCGGCTGGCGGTGTGGGGGTTTCGACGCGTGATCCTCACGGGCGGCGAACCGACGATCCACCCCGCCTTCTTCGACGTGGCCGAGGCGCTGCAGGCGCGTGGCATCGCGTGGGACCTGAACACCCACGGACGCAGCTTCGCCGACCCTGCGTTCACCGCGCGCGCCCTGGAGCTCGGGCTCGAGCGAGCCATCGTCAGCCTGCACAGCCACGACGAGGCGGCGAGCCGCGCGATGAGCGGCTTCTCGGCCCAAGCCCACGCGGACACGGTGGCGGGCGCGCTCGCGCTGGTGCAGGCGGGCGTCCCGGTGGTGATCAACCTGGTGCTGTCGACGCTCAACCTCGGGCACCTCGACGCGTTCGTCCGCTACTGTGCCGACACCTTCGGCGACGACGCGGCGGTGAAGCTCTGCTTCCCCTTCACCGGCGGCAAGGGCGGGGACTGGGAGGAGATTCAGCTCCGCTACGCCACGGTTCGCGGGCCCCTGGAGCGCGCGCTGGCGCTCGGCGCCTCGCTGGGGCTGAAGGTGCGGACGGAGAGCGTGCCGAACTGCGTCCACGGCGACCCGACGCGGCGCGACACGAGCCGCAGCGGCTTCGGCGAGACGCACTACCTCGACGACGTCACCGGGGACCGGGTGTATCCGATCCGCTACATCGAGGCGCAGCTCAAGGTCTGGCCGGAGCGGTGTCAGGCGTGCGCTGCCCTGCCCCACTGTCCGGGGGTTCAAGAGGCCTATGCGCAGCGCTACGGCGTCGACGAGCTCTCGCCCTTTGCCGCGCCCAAGGCCACAGCCACGTAGCGCCCCCGCATCCAGCCGATCCGCCCTGCCCAAGCCGGGCCCTGCCCGACGCCTGCCCGCACCCGAGAGAGCCCCGCCATGCCCCCGCCAACCGACCCGCACGACGCGTCCACGACGGACTCGCCCACCCCCAACGCCCCAGCGACGCGGCGCGCCACGGTGTGGATCGACGGCGACGCCGCCCCCCGCGCCTGCAAGGCCGTGGTGTACAAGGCGGCGGGTCGCAAGCAGACCCCCGTGGTCGTCGTGGCCAATCAGTACCAGGAGGTGCCGCGCGCGCC